>JBAXPF010000009.1:0-29879 GCA_037132955.1 Verrucomicrobiota bacterium
GGTTCGCATTGTTCACTGCCAGGGGACCGGTGCTTGCTCCCGGGGTCGCACCGTCGTTGACTGTTAGTATGCCGGCATTCACCGTCGTGCCGCCACTCTGGTTGTTGGCCCCGCCAAGCACCAGGGTGCCCGTACCGGCCTTGATCAGGGCGGTGGCGGCGCCGTTGGAGATGCTGCCGCCTACGGTAAGAGTGCCGGCGTCCACCGTGAGCGTGCGGGCACCGGCCGTGGCGCCCAGCGATACCGCACCGACTCCCAGGTTCAAATCGTTAGATCCTGCGAAGTGGAAGTTACTGGTCCAAACTTGACCGTTGTCGTTGGTGAGCACCAGGCCCGCCACGCCACTGTCAAGTGTGCCGCCATTGATGACCAGTCTGCCGCTGGCGCCACCCAGTGCGGTGGCGCCGCCCAGCGTCAGTTTACCGGTATTGAGCGTGGTGTCTCCGGCGTAACTGTTAGATCCGCTCAACACCAATTCGCCCGCGCCATTCTTGATGATCGAGCCACTGCCGCTGATGGCCTGCCCCATGGTCAACAGGTTGGAGCGGTTGAAGACCAGGACTCCATTGTTAAAAATCGCGCCGGAGCCAAGGGTGCCAGATGTTCCGCCGCTGCCGACCTGCAGCATGCCACCGTTGATGGTGGTGCCGCCGCCGTAGCTGTTATTGGTGGTGAGGATCAACGTGCCATCGTTGCCCTTGGTCAGCGAGGTGCCGCCCGCAATTCCCCAACCGCCGCTGCTCTGCACGGTGTAGTTCTTGGCGGTGCTGTTATTGAAAGTGACCGACGCGGGGGCAACGTCCGCGGCACTGATGTTGACGGTGGTGGTGCCGCTGCCAACCGCGTCATTGAAGACCACTGCATCACTGACAATGAAGTGGGTCTGGCTCAGTGGGTTGGAAGCCAGCACCCAGTTGGTTGGCGGATTGACCGGCGTGATGCTTTCGGAAATCCAGTTGCCGTCACCAACCCCGCTCCAAACGGGATGGTCGAGACTGTAGTTCACGTCCACATAGCCCGCCGGGTTGGCAAGCGTGAACAGGGCACGCGGGCCCGCACCCAGGGCTGATGTGTCCAGCGCAAAGGCACCAAAGCCCGCGCCGGTGCCGCCGATCGCGCCGGCATACTGAATGAGGTGCGCCGTACCGCTGACCGGAGCGCTGCCGCTCAGGGCAATCACGACCGAGCCGGCGCCGCCATTGATCGTTAGACCAGCGGAGTGGGTCACGTTGAGCGCTGGGCTGGCGCTGTAATTGCCGATATTGGCAACACGAACGCCTCCGGTGTTAGAAAATGTCAGACCGCCGAGCGCCAGACTGCCCAAACCACCGAAGCCGACCTCCACGCTGCCGGTGTCGGCGACCGTCGCCGTGGCCGAGGTGGCGGTGCCCGTGCCGCCAAGGGTTGAGGCCCCGGCCACGCTGATGACGGAGGCTGCATGGTTGCCGTTGAGGTAGAGCTTGCCCTGGCTAACAGTCGTACCGCCGGCGTAGGAGGTCGCGCCGAGAACCTGGGTGCCCATGCCGGTCTTGACGAGGGTCATGCCCGCAGCGAGACTGCCCAGCATGCCGGAATACGTGTGGGTCACGCCCGCGCCGGGATTGAGTGTCAGGGCCGTCACGTTGGAAGCCACGGACAGGCTGGTGGATCCCGTAAGGCCGCCAAAGGTCGGCGTGTTGATGCCCACCGCAAAGGCCAGTGTGCCGGTTGTGTAGTTCAGCGCGCTGTTCTGCAAGGCCAGCAGGTTCCCTATGGTTAGAGTGCCGCCATTCAGCGTGGTGTTGCCGGTGTGAGTGTTGGCGCCGCTCAGGGTCCAGGTGCCGTTGCCTGTTTTTGCTAGAGAAGTGGCGCCGCCACTGCTGTCCGCGATGCTGCCGCCGATCACGCCGCTGCCCGCGGTGGATCCTTGCAGGGTCAGGGTCTTGGCGCCCACGGTGGTGGCGGTAATATTGCCGTTGAATGTCAGCACGCCGCTGCCCGATTGGTCCAGCGTGGCGCCGCCGGTGGTGCCGGCCAGGTTGATGACGCGGTCGGTGGTGTCGCCGATACCGGTGTAGGCCAGGGTGGCGCCGGTGCTTGTCTCACCGATGGCGATGGTGGCATTGGCCAGGAGCGGCTGGCCGAGCGAGTTGGCCGCAGCGCCGACGTTCTTGATGGTATTGATGCTGAGGATACCGGCTTGGAGCGAGGTCGAACCGGTGTAGCTATTGGCACCGTTGAACTCCTGTGTGCCGATCCCCGTCTTGATCAACGTCATATTGGCGGCCCCTCCGCCAAGAACGCCGGTAAAGGTCTTGGTGACGGACAGCGTCGGATTGAGGGTGAGACTTGTTATGCCGGCGGGCACCGCAAAATTGCTGCCGCTGACGAGCCCTCCCAGATAGAGTCCGCCAGACCCGGGCCAATTGACCTGGGCGCCGCCCGAGGGATCATAGGCGCTGTACTGCAATGAATGGGCGGCGACGTTTAACTGGCCACCCTGGGTTTTCGTGTCGCCAGTATAGGTATTGGAGTCAGCCAGCCACAGGAATTGGTATGAGTTGCCGGAGTTCAGTTTGGTGAGTCCGCCGGGGCCGCTTATGACGCCACCGATTGCTTGGTCGGAGTATCCATTCTCAACATACTGCGTGCCTGGACCAAGATAGATTCCGCGCGTGGCCCCCAAGTTTCCGGACCCGTCAATCGCTCCCTGGAGATAGAGGATGCCGCCATTGTTGAGGGTGATGTTGTCTGCTTGGAACGAGCCGGGAGCTGTCCCGAGAATGCTATTCGGCGCTCCGGATGCATGCAACGTGCCTCCGTCAATGACGGTTTTGCCAGTATAGGTGTTTGATCCGGTAAGTAACAATTCCCCCGTGCCGGTCTTGTGGAGACCTATGCCGCTCGCGCCTGGAGCGCCGGAAATCACGCCCGCGTAAGTGGTGCCCGTGTTGTTGGATCCGACCGTTAAAGTTGCGCCATTGAGGGTCACGTTGCCGCCGTTGCCACCGCCACCGGCCAGAGACCCGAGCTGCGAGTCATGGCTGTTGAGAGCGAGGGTGACGCCCGCAGTGTTGGCCAGGGTGAGGGCCGAGTTGTTACCAAATGCGCCGCTGGTATTGGGGACGGAAGCAACGCCCGCCTTAAGCGTGCCGGCGTTGACCGTGGTTGTACCGGTGTAGGTGTTGGCCCCGGCGAGGACCACGGTGCCGGAGTTCGCCGCCGAACCTATGGTTAGATTATTGGATCCGCTGAGCACGCCATTAACCGCAAGGGTCATGCCGGTGGCAACATTCCAGGTCTGGCTGGTCCCTAACACGAGATTGGCATTGATCGTGTTGTTGGCGTTGGCGAATGCGGTGACCGAGATGGCGCTGCCCGGCGCCACCGTCGCCAGCGCGGCGCTCGTCACGGCCGCCACGGACGAGATGCTGTTGAGCGTCAGGCAGTTGCTACCGCCGAGGATGACAGCAGCCGCGTCGTTGAAAGTGATGCTGCCAAGATTCATGTCCGCGCCCGTGGTCACATTGGCTTGCTGCGCCGCGCCGGTCGCACCGAAAATGACGTTGACCGCGCTGCCGCCCGGGACGACACCGCCGGCCAAGGTGCCCGCGGCGGCCGACGCCCAGTTGCTGGTGGTGCCCGACGCAAGGGCCATTGCACCGGGAGCGTCGGCGACCTGACCGCCGAGCCAGTAGGCGTTGGTCAACGCGGTGACCGGGGTTTGCGTGCCGATGACAACCGCGGTATCGGTCACGGTCAACGGGGCGGTGAAGTTGGTGTTGTTAGCCAGAAAATAGCGGGTGTTGTTAGTCGTGGTGAGTCCGCCCGCCAGGGAACTGACCAGCGTGCCGCCCGTTCCGGTCGGGCTGCTGTTGCTGATGATGAGGCCAACGTTGCCGCCGGTGGCGGCGGCGGGGGTGCTGAGTGTGTCCACGGCCGCGGCGCTCCAGTCGAATTGAAGTGTGGCGCCACTCACAAGATTGAGCGCGGCGGCGCTGGTGACGCGCGCGGTGCCGTCGGCCAGGCTGAAGTTACCGCCGGCATTGACGCTCAAGGCGCCGGTGGCGGGCAGATTGTTGGCACCGCTCCATAGCAGCGTGCCGCCGGCGGCCTGGGTGCCGCCGCTGTAGGTATTGGCCCCGGTCAGGGTCAGGGTGCCCGCGCCGATTTTGGTTAGAGACAACGTGCCTCCAGTGCCTGTGTGATCGGCCAGAATGCCGGCAAAGGTGCTGATGGCATTGCTGTTGCCAACCGTCAGGGTCCTGCTGGTGCCGACGGCATTATTGACCACCAGGTGGGTCGTGGAAGCGGTCGCCTGGGAGAGACCGTTGAGAGTCGTGTTGATGCCGTTGATATCGAGGATGGCGGTATTGGCGGACGCACTGAAGACGACGTCGCCCTTGCCGGAGACGTTGGGAATGGCGCCGTTGGCTCCGACCTGCAAGGTCCCCTGGGCGATTGTGGTGTTGCCGCTGTAGGTACTGGCACCGGCGAGATTCTGGATGCCAGTGCCGGTTTTCACCAGGCTCAGGGTGTCATTGGAGCCGTTGGCAATCACGCCAGAGAATGCGCCGTTGTTGTGGGTGTTGCCGAGCGTGACGGTGACGGTGTCGTTGACCGTGTTGCTGTTGCCGGTCATGACGCCCGTGCCGTTCAATGCCCCCATCAGGAATGTCTGCGTCGCCGAGCGGGTGTTGGACCAACCGAGTCCCTGGTTCTGCAATTCCATCGTGCCGTTCAGGGTGATGTCGGCATTTTGCAAGCCAGTGGTGTTGCCACCGACGCCGATGCCGCTGGCCATGTTGGCGATGCTGCTGGCAGTGCCATTGACAATCAGCGTGCCGGCAAACGTGGAGTTGGTGTTGCGCAGGTTGAGGCCGACTCCGGCCGTGGCGTTGTTGACCGTCAGTGTGCCACTGCCCTTCAGCCCGCCGTCGAGAAAGAGCCCTGAAGCACCAAGCCCGCCCGCTTGGATGGTGATATAGGAGGAGGCTCCCGGCTGATTCGTCACAGTGCTGGTGGCGTTGTTATTCAGCACGATGTTCGAGTTGGTAACGGTGGAGTAACCGAGCGTGCCGCCGTTGAGGGTGATCGGTTGGGTCGTCACGGCGGCGGCGGCGGCGTTGTTATCTAACACCAGAATCCCGGTGGTATCCACCGTGATCGCGGAGGCACCCTGCATCGCATTTGCGCCGAGCAACTTGAGCGTGCCGCCGTTGATGACCGTGGCACCCGTGTAGGTATTCTGGCCGGAGAGCGTGAGCGTGTCCGCTCCGGTCTTGGTCAAAGCCAGGGTGCCGCCGGTGCCTGAGTTGTTGGCGATAACCCCGGCAAAGATGCTGCTGGCATCGTTGTTGCCCACCGTCAGTGTCTTGGTGGTGCCCACGGCATTGTTGGCCACCCTGTTGGTCGTGGAGACGCCGCCCTGGGTGAGACCATTGAGCGTCGTGTCGAAGCCGTTGATATCTAACAACGCCGTGTTGCCCGCCGCATCAAACACGACGTTGCCGGCGGGAATCGCGCCCGCAACTCCGGCCCGCAAGGTGCCTTGAGTGAGGGTCGTGCCGCCGTTGTAGGTGTTGACTGCGGAAAGCGTCAGACTACCGGCGCCGGTCTTGGTGATGCCGGCGGTGCCGGATGAAGTGCGGATGATGCCGGACATTTCGGCGGAATCGCCGCCCGCGCCGGCGGTGACGTTGATCGTGCGAGTGGCGCCGTTGAGGTCGATGCCGTTTTCAAACAAGGTCCTGGCATTGGCGCTGGAGGATCCGAACTGGAGCGTGCCAACCACGTCGGTGCCCACGACGGAACCCCACACCTGCTCTGCGAGGGCACTGCCGATATTGACGGTCAACTGACCACCGTTGGCTGAGAAACCGCCGCCGTTGGCAGTGAACTGGAAGGCCGCGCCACGGGTGCCCAGAATTTTAGTGAAAGTCCCGCTGGTTTGCACGACGCCGCCATCCAACACGAGAAATCCACCGCTGGGCAGCCCCAAGCTGGCTTGGAGCGCGCCGCCGGCAATGGTGGTGGTGCCGGAGTAGTTGGCCGGACCGGCAAGCAGCAAGGTGCCGGACCCTGTTTTGGTTAGACCGGTGACGGTGGTGCCGTCGCTGACAGATCCGCCCAAGGTCAGGGTTTTGGCGGTGACGGTGAGCGTGCGCGCGGTTCCCGCGGCGGTGCCCAGCGACACATTGCCCGTGCCAAGGTTGAGGTTCTGCGTGCCGGCGAATGCAAAATCGCCGTTGAGAATCACGGGGTTATGGTTGGAATTGACAAGGTCGGCAACCGTGCTGTCCAAGGTGCCGCCGCTAATGACCAGCGTGCCATCGGCGGCACCCAGGGCACTCGTGCTGCCGAGGCTCAGCGAGCCGGCACTCAGACTCACGCCGCCGGTGAAGGTGTTAGCACCGGATAGGATCCAAGTGCCCGCGCCGTTCTTGGTGATGCCGATTGAGCCACTGCCGTCCGCGATGATGCCGGCGAGGGCGTTGGCACCTGTGTTAGATCCGGTCAGTGTTAGATTTTTGGCGCCGCTGGTGGAAGCACCGAGAGTCATGCCCGCGCCACCGGCAAACGCGGCGGTGGAGGATGTGATGGAAGCATCACCTGACAAGGTGACGGGCACGTTGTAGGCGGCAGCCACCCCATTGGTCAGGGTTGAGCCCGTACCGAAATCCAGGGTGTAGTTAGGGTCGACGTTGGTGACATTCAACTCCAGCGTGCCGAGAATCGTGCCGGGGCCGGTGGTGCCCGTGGCCTGGGCCTGGGAAAACCGCAGGAAGGTGCCCGCGGGAACGCCGCTGGTGAGTTTGGCGAGGCTTTGGTTGGCGACATTCACATCCAGACGGCCGGTGCCTGCCAGATGAATGGCGCTGGTATGGGTGAAGGTGGCGGCGTTGCCGAGGCTCAGGGTGCCGGCGCTGATGCTGGTGGCTCCGGTGTAGGTGTTAGCCCCGGAGAGCACCTGCGCGCCCGCGCCAATCTTGCTGAGGGTCATGCCAGTGGCACCATCGGCGATGCTGCCGGAGTAGGTGAATGAACTGCCCGCCGCCGGATTGAGGGTCAACGCGGTGACGCTGCCGGTGTAACCCGTGGTGATCACAGCCGCGAGGTCTCTGGCTGCGCCACTTGATGTTAGACCGCCAAACGCCGGCGTGGTCTGCCCCGTGATGTCCATGCCCCCCGCGCCGGTGGTGTCCAGCGCGCTGTTCTGGAGCGTCAGATTGTTGCCCAATTGCAGAATGCCGGCGGTGATTTTCGTCGTGCCGGTGTGGGTGTTGGCACCCGATAGAACCTGGGTTCCTGCACCGGCCATATCGAGGTTGATGACGCCGCTGATCAGACCACTGAAGGTGCTGCTGCCGGCGGTGTTCAGAGTGAGCGTGGACACACCCGTGCCGTTGCTGTTAATGATGCCACCTCCACCGCCACTATAGTCCGAGAGGGATGCAACCTGTTGGTTTGTGCCGTTGATATCGAACGTCGAACCGGACGCGATTTGCAGCGGCGTGGCGGACGGCAAGCTGGGCGCAGTGGCCTTGGTGAAAGCCATCAGGCTCGACACGTCGCCGGCGCTGAGCGCGCGATTATAGAAGTAGATGTCATCGAGCTTGCCGGTGAGAAAGTTCGTCCAATTGGTGGTTGAATAGGCATCGTTACTTGCTCTGGCACCGAAGGCCATCATGGCGGCACTGGCGTTGATATTTCCGGTGGCGGTGGCCTGGTTGGCCAGAGCACCGTCGATGTAGATTTTCTTGTTATTGGCGCCGCCGGCAGCGTCGTAGGTCATGGTCAGCATGTGCCAATTGCTGTCGAAGGTGCTGTTTCCAGCCATATCCCCGTTGCTGGGTCCACGGGTCGTCCAGCACGTGTTGTTGTTGCCACCATACCTCCGCTCCTGCCAGCCTTGGGCGTTCTCGCCGAACTTGCTGATGTACGGAGCCCAACTTCCCGGCGTGCCCTTGACCCAAGCCGAGAGGGTCATCGCACTGCCACCGTCAAAGACAGTCTGATGGCCGACACCCCCGGTATCCACATAGACCAGGCTGCTGCCATTCAAATTAAGGGAATAGCCTGCTCCGGTGTGGGTGTCGGTGGAATAGGTGGGGGTGCCGTATGCGGTGCCATTGTAGCCGTTTCCGGAGGTATCATTCGCATTTTGCGTTTCGAATGCCCACTGACCGTTCAGGCCCGTCGCCAAGGACGACGGCAACACGGGCGCGCCCAACTTCAGCGTGCCGCCGCTGATGATCGTCGCACCGGCGTAGCTCTGCGGACTGCTCAGGATGAGCGTGCCCGCGCCGGCCTTTGTTAGGCCAGCGGTGTTAGAGACGGGAATGCTGCCGGCGAGGGTCACGGCTTGGCCGTTGGTGTCCAGTTTGATGGGGGCGCTGCTGTCATTGATGCGCGTGCCCCAGTCCACAATGGCATTGTTGAGGGTGCTGCCGAATTGCAGGGAACCACCGCCGAAGGTGATGGCGCCGCCGTTGCCCAAGGCGCTGGCGTGGTTTGCCTGGAGAATGCCACTGGTGATATAAGTCGTGCCGGTGAATGTATTGGCACCGGCAAGCGTGAGTGAGCCGTTGGCATTGTTCTGGGTGATGGCGATCACGCCGCCGGTGTCACCATTGCCGATGATGCCGCTGAGGATGAGGCCGCCTGCCGCTGACCCGAGATTGGAAATCGTCTGGATATCACTCACGGCGCTGGAGGTGATCCCTCCGGTGATGGTGAGCGCTTGGGTTGCGGATGCGTTGGTGATGTCGAGCCCCCCGATGAGGGCGAGCGGAACGGCGAGGGTGTCGCCAAAGCTGCTGGCGGCCTGTTGGATCTCGCAATTCGCAAGGCCATTGTCCATGGTGATGAGCGCCCCACCCGTGCTATTGAGGGTCCAGGAATTCGATTTCGTAATAGAGTCGCCAATTCGGATGATGCCCAAGGTGACGTTGCTATCGACCGTGCTGATGGAATTGCCGGTGATATTGAGCGTACCGAGGTCGAAGGTGTCACCCGCGGAAAAGATTTGCGGGTTGTTGTTAGCCCAGTTAAGCCCGGTGCTCCACAGGCCGCTGGATCCGGCAAGCACCCCGCTCGCGTCCCAGACGTGGGTGATGCTGGCTGGTGTCGACTGCGCCGCCATGAGCGTGGCAATGGCGATGGCGAGGCGGCGTGCGGCTGGGGCACCGGAGCGGATGAGGCGGAATGCGCATCTGGATTTCATAGAGATTAGTCAGGGTTTAATGGCTGGCGGGTTTGCAACGTCCACCTAATGAGAGGGTGTATGGGTTGGGCTGGAATAAAGCATATTGAATCCGAAAACGGAAGTTAAAAACCGCGGCGCGTCCCTGACTCCGGGATCACACGGATTTCACGGGATTTTGATTCCTGAATGAGCCTATGCAAGCTTCTCAGCAAAACGGGTGCGAGTAATAACACCCTCAGAGTCCTCTTTCCAACATGTTGACCACGTCCTTGGCGCGCGACTCCGGTACGACTGTGAGTTTCTCCAATTTGCCGGCCTTGAGGACGCCCGCGACGGTGGTGTTGGATGGCGCGTGGAGCTTGAACTCGCAATCCCAGTCCTTGGGCCAGGCGGGAAAGAGCAGGATTTGTTGACCCACGCATTGCAGCA
Source organism: Verrucomicrobiota bacterium (assembly GCA_037132955.1). Lineage (GTDB taxonomy): Bacteria > Verrucomicrobiota > Verrucomicrobiia > Verrucomicrobiales > Akkermansiaceae > Luteolibacter. The sequence goes on from JBAXPF010000009.1 coordinate 9,617, forward strand.
GCATGTCCTGCAAGCCGATCATGCCACAGCCGCCGTGGTCGAAGTCCGGCCGCTCGCAAAACCCGAAGGTGTCATAGAACACCGGGTAACGCATGCCGGATTGCGCCCCCTTCTCGCGCGTGGGCCAGAGGAGTTTGGCCATGGCGAGCCCGCGGGCTTGATCCGTCAGGCCGAGGTCAGCGGTATAGATCAGGCTTTGATACCAGCAGAAGTTGCGTTTCTGGCGCGGATGTTCGAAGCTAAACTCCCATGTATCACGGGCCAATTCGAGCCCCGGCCTGCCAACGCCATGGATGTGGAAGGGAAAGACGGAATACATCTCCGGCAGTTCGATGTTATCCCAAGTGGACACCGACTTCCATGATTCCGCGGGTGCCAGTGTCTGATGCCCGCGCCGCTCGCGGGTGGGCAGCGGCGGCAAGGTCTCGCGGAACGCCTCGCAGAACGCGCGCTGCCCGGCGAACAGCAACCCTTCCGGCAAGTCCAGCATTGCCCTGCTCAGCGCCATCAATCCGGCAATGGTGCAGGCGTCATTGCGGGTTTCCTGATACATCTCAATGGCATTGCCGGGATAAATGACCAGGTGCCCGCTGTCATCGAGTTCCTTGCCCGTGAGATTTTTGGTTTGCGCCCGATAGAACTGGTCATAGTAGTTGAGATAGCCCGCCGCAACCGGCAGATAGGGGCGAATGTCCGCCCCGCCGAAACTTCCCGCGTCCAACATCATGATGGCAAATTCCATGCCGCTCACGTTGTGGTAAGTCAAATGATTGTGCTCGGAACGCCCATCGGCATTGGGCCCCCATTCCGCACCATAGATGCCCATGCCCTCGGGAAATGCCAGGCCGTCAATGTGCCAAAAATGCTTGGCCCAGGCGGTTTGAAGCGCGGCGCTGCGCCGGTAATACTCGAGACCGACTTTGAGCAGGTCGAAGTCGCCGCTCTTCAACATCGGCCAATAGACGAGCCGCTGGTTCTGCGCCATGAACTGGCAATCAAACCAGTTGCGTGTGTCCGGGTTGGGCTCGCAGGCGAAATGGCCGCCATTGAACAATGTCGGAAACTCGCCGGTGCGGTTGCTGGCTAACAAGAGTCGGAACAACTGATAGTTGCGGCCCGTCTGCCAGGCGGGGTCGTCCGGCCCCTTGCCCGGGTTGATCACGATGCGGCTGCGGTCCCAGAAACCCTGCCACCAGGCGGTGGTCGCCTGCCAATCCGCACGGACCGTCGCATGTTTGGCCACCTCTAACATTTTTACCCGAGCCTGCCATTCGTCGAGCGTGGCGTCCCGGGCGATGCGCAGCGACGCGCGCAGGTCGAAATCCCTGCGCGGCGCGGAGGATTTCAATCTAACCGACTTGAATTCCCGGCCGTCATAAGTCCCCTGCCCCATGCCGTCGGCCACAAATCCCGCGCCGGAAAGCCGGCCGCCCATGGTTCTGTTAGCCATGGGATTGGGGAGCAACTCCGCCAGCGCCTCGATTTTGAACCTGCGGATATACTCGTTGCGGCCCTCGTCGATGGCCGGGCTGCGCTCCCACCACTCGACCGCATCCCCATCGATGCGCCCCTCCCTCACCAAGGGTCCGTAGGTCTGGCCCGGATTGTGCGGAGCCATGGCCGGTCCGGTCGGAAATTCCACGGCCACCGCAGCTTCCAGCGAACTCTCCGATTGCCCTTCGATGTGCACCACCGGTTGCATGGCATCGATCCACACACGCAATTGGATGGCATGATTGTCGGCGGATCTTCCGCTCAACACGATTGAATTGCTGGCCACATCCAATTCCTGACGGAACTCTTTGGCCCATGGCACCGGGGACAATTTCAGTCGCAAGCGGCCGAGTTTGGTTTGCATCTGGGTGTTGAAGCCTTTGCCCCGATAGCTCCAGGAATCCGGGCTGCCAAAGTAAATCAGCAACTCGTCCTTTTCCACCCAGACGTTGAGGCCGATGTTGCCGCCCCCGATCGGCATCGAACCCCGCGCATCCGCGCTCTGGCTGTCCCAGACGATGTTATAGGAGTCAAGCCAGGCTTGGTCGGTCGCGGCGCGCAGCGGGCCCGCACCTGATAGAAGTGATACGGCAAGCGAAATGAGGTGACGTTGCATATTCTGATCGTGCGTTTCATGGCTTGGCTTGATACGCCGTTTTGATGCCGTATTTGGCCCCCAGATAGCCCCCGACAGCCGCCTCCTCCTGGACCGTTAGAGTTCTGGAATAGCAGAGGATTTCGGCCAGGTCGAATTTGCACAGCCAGTGGTCGCCATCCGTGCCGCTGAGCAAGTAAGTGGTCGGCTTGGTGTCCTGGTCATTGACCGTGATCTTGAGGACCATGAAGTCGGTGATGGGTCCGAGGCCATACCCCCCCTTGGCCGACTTCTCCAGGGCAATCGGTGACCCGTTTTTGGAAACCGCCGCCGGGAACGGGTTGTCATTGAAGCCGCTGGTACCACTGCCATCCAGCAAGTAACTGGATGCGCGGCCGGATACGCGCCCGATGAATGACCCCTCATTGCTCCAGGTCGGGGACGGGGATCTCACCACAACGTATTGTTCCTTGATAAAGAACTTGCCGCTCACGAGCGTGCGGCAGTCCCCCGTGAAGCGCAGCAGCGGTTTTGCAGCGATCCCGTTCTGGACCAGTGTCGGGCTGTTGTGTTCCTTGTGAACCGCGTGATGCCCGTGGCCGGAGCGGTCATCCCAGATGAGAACCTGTTGGTCGGGATCCTTGAAAATGCCGAAGGACGGGTCCAGCCAACAGACAAGACCGGAAGTCACCGGAACCGTGTCGCCATCCACCGTGATCATCACCACGGTCGACGTGCTGGGCGCGCCACTCGCGCCCCCGGCTTTTGCCGTTAGACGGTAGGAACCCGCCGGCACGTTCTTCCATTCCATCGAGTATGGCGGGGTGGTGGAGGTTCCGATGAGTGTGTTGCCGTTGTAGAAGGCCACTTTCGATGTCTTGCCAGGCATGTCAGCGGTATCGGCCGTCAGCGTGATGGTTGCCGGGGGGCCGAATCTCGCACCGTTGGAAGGCGATGTCAGGGTCACGCCCGTCACCGGATAGAGCAACTCCTGAGGGATGATCGAGCAGGCCTTGCGCGACGGCATATACCAATAAAGCCGCGCCGTGGCGGGTTTGTTCTTATGATAACATTCAATTTTCAGGCTGTATCTCTGCCCGGCCGTGAGGGTGACGGCTGGGCTGTCGTTCCACAGCTTGGTCTTGTGGTCGTTCCAGTCGTCAATAACCAGCACACCGTTGACCCACAGCCGTACCCCGTCGCTGGTGCGACTGGAAAACCGATAGGTCCCGGTCTCCGGAGCCAGCACCTGGCCAACCCAGCGCACACCGAATAAGCCGGTGCCGAGGATTTTGGCGGGCGCGGCCGAATCCCAGTCAAAGTTGACGGCCGGGTCCAACTGGGTCGCCTTCGCCGTGGTTAGATCCTGGTTTTCGTAATAACACCCCTTCAGCCCGGTGCCGCCGCTGCCAACTAACAAGTTCAGCGTCGCTGGTGGTGACGTGGTTAGGGAGTCGGTCGCCGTGAACGTGAACCGGTCCATGCCCTGAAAACCTTTTTCCGGGGTGTAGGTCAGGTTGGGCGCGGTGCCTGTTAGGACTCCATGTGCAGGTTGGGTCGCCAGCTTGCAGGTGACTTGTTCGGAGCGGCACGAAGAACCGGATAGGAGGACATGTTTGGCCGTGTTTGGCGGGGTGACCAGGATTTGTGGGTTGGCGACGGGCAGCGCGTTGACCAGGGTTGGAGTGGTGGTGGCGGCTTCGATCGCATCAATGGTGTGGATGATGATGGGGGCGTTGTTATCCCCGGGCGGCCAGGCGGCCAGATAGGTGCGCAATACCGGCAACGCCCGCCGCGCCGCCTCGCCGTAACCCGGCAGACTGCCAAGCGCACTCTTGCCCAACTGGCCCCAATACGTCACATTGCCGAGGCTGATATCGATGCCCTCATCGATTTTTTGTTTGGACAGGGCCATCATGGCAGCGCCGACCGGGCCGGAGGTGAACATGCGGTCACAGGGGCCCTCGGTTAGTGCGTCGGCGAACAGATCCGGGGCGAGAGTCACCACGTCCGTCAGGGTTAACTGGTCCTGAACGAAGCCGCTGAGGATATCGCGCCACATGCCAGCGGGTTGTTTGATGCCGGCGCGAACCGCCGGGTAGAGCAGGTTTTTGTCGGCCTTGATGGTGTTGCCTCCCAATTGCCGAAACAGGGCCTCGGCGAGGTAGCCGTTGGCAATTTGCAACGGATCGCTCCAGTTGAAGCCGCTTTCGAATGGATAGGTTGGCGCCACATTCTTGACGAAGGCACTGAGCATGTCGGGCACGGCCGGGGCCGCCGCTGCGTTGAGCTGACCCAGCGCCTTGGCGGCTTTGGCGCGCACCCAGACGTCGGTGTCCGAGAGTCGGCGGGTCAGTGCGGGCACGGCGCTGGTGGCTTTCATGCATCCAAGCGCGGTGCAGGCTGCTTCGCGTTGGTTGGCACTGGCAGGATTCTCCGCCATGGTGATGAGCATGGGGATGAGCGAGGGGCCATCGGGGCGCACACTCAACTCGGTGGCGGCATTGAAGCGCACGATCGGATCCCAATCGCCCAGCGCGGCAATCAGTTGCTCCTTGGCGTAAGTGGCGCAGCGCCCGGTGAATTCCGCGGCCCATACGGCGTCGTCAACCGCCTTTGGGCTAAGCTGGTTAGCCGGCGTGACATGCTTGCCGGTGATGCAGAGTTTTTTCATGGGCAGGGCTGCGTGCAGGAGGTAATAGGCGGTAGGATTGCCCCAGTAGCTATAACTATCATCCCAGTAATCCTTGCCCATGCCGGGTGCCCATTGCTCACCGCCTTCATACACAAACGATCCGTCACTGCGGCGTCTCATATCCCGGTCCCAACGCACTTGCTTGAGGTATTGCGCCGCCGCCTGCGGGCCACCCATGGCGGCACCCAGCGTTGTCCACAGGTAGCTGAAGCCCTGACCGGTATGGCCGTATTGCTCGCCCTTGAACCCAGCGACCGACATGCGAGTGAAATACTCCGTCTGCAAGGGTTTGTCGCCCATGTTAGAAAACATGACTGCTGCCAGCCCGTCCTTGCCATTGCTGCAATGATCATAGTATGTCCGGCTTTGACCTTGAAGCTGGTGCTCGCCGTAATATGGCTGGTGTTCGCCGTAGGGAATGGACCCCCGGTTGACATAGTAGCCGAAGAAATTGGCTGCCCGCGCGATGGCCGGATCAATCTCCGGATGCTTCACGCCGGCCTTCTTACCTAATACAATCGTGAGCTGCGCTGCCAGCCCGGCCTGATTGACCGGTCCATACCAACTGATGGAGCCATGGGTGCCGCCGGTCTGCCAACCGCCGGGCGGAGCGACCGTCGAAAATCCGTGACCGGCCGTACCGAACATGCTGGTGTGTTTGGCCGCGTAGATAACGTATTCGCTCAGCCCGTGAAACACCTCGGCGTCATGGGTCAGCATGTAATACTCAGCCAGGAAAATGCTGTTGTAGCAATTCCATGCGTCAACCCCCCTGCGTTCCAAGTCGAGATCTTTGGGTGCGAGCAGGCGGGCATAAGCCTGCAACATCGGCAGGTACTCGGGATTGCCGGTTGCCAGCAGGGCCAGCGCGCTGATGGCACCGGATCCGTCGGCACCGCCCCAACCTGTTTTCAGGACTTTTTGTTGGATGCTTTTGGCGGCGTTGGCCATGATCTTTGCAGACTTGGGGCAAGCGTACGGGGCCGTGTCCGAATAGGCACCCAGTACGGGCAGGGTGATTGCCACCTCGGAGGTCACGCCTGCCCGCCAGCGCTTGAGCTTGAGAATGCCCTTGCCGGCTTCGGCGGCACCGATGGCCGTGCCCAGGCTCTTGCGGGCATCGCCGGGGAAGAGCGGCACTGCGCCACTGCCCGCACTCGCACCCAGAATGACGTCGTCGGTGGCCAATACCCCTGCAGCCGGCGTTTTGTCGGCGACCGTGGTCACCAGGATCTGATAGGGAGCGAAGCCCGTGGTGGCGTCCTGCTCTGCAGTGACCGACCAGGCATGATAGATCCAACCGCGCATTCCGGTGGGGCCCAGGTTGTAGGTCCATTTCCAGGACTCTTTGTCAATCGTGGCGGTGGCACCCGGCACGGTCAGGTCCGGCGCGGCGGCCTTGGGCGCGGCGGCAAGGAGGGAAGGGAACAACGCTGACAGCAGGGTCAGTGAGATTGACCTGAAGAAGGCTGGAAGGGACAGGGGGAGTTTCATGCAGGGCTTAGGATTGAAAGGATGATTTCCGGGATGGATCTGTCTAGGTTATTCATATTGTTCGGCCGATCGATTGGCTCACCACTCACCCGGCTATCAAGCGTCGGCGGATTGGGAAAAGTCGCGCCTGTGGGCAGCCACTCGCGCACGCTGGTGGCCCCGATTTGATGACACCAAAAGGGCCGCTTGACCATGGATGTTAATTAGCTTTGGTAATACCAAACGCAAGAAGATTCCGTGGTTTCATTTCCCCAGCATGTTGACCACGTCCTTGGTCCGGGCCTCCGGGGTGACCTTCAGTTGTTCCAACTTGCCGGCCCTGACCACCCCCTCGACAGTGGTGTTGGATGGTGCGTGCAACTTGAACGCAACATCCCAGTCCTTGGGCCAGGCAGGCAGGAGATAGATCTTGTCACCAACGGCCTGGAGCAGCATGGTTTGCAGGGTGGTCAGGATGTTATCGCCATGGTTCTGATCGGGAATCGAGTCGAAGCCAGTCCACATCGCGGGAAAGCGATAGCCGCCGGTAATCCTCTTGGCGCGCTCGGCAACCAATTTGGCGGCATCCTCGCCGAGGCCGAGGCAGGCGGCCTGGATGCTGTCCTGGCACCACCCGAAGTTAGAGTGGTTGACGCGTTGGCTGTAAGTGGCGCGGGCCATGTCGAGCTCCGGCCTGCCCACCCCGAAAAGCCGATAGGGAAACACGGCATACAACTCGGGGTTTTCCGAATAATTGCCGCCCTTGAATGCGCCTGATGGGCGCAGGAGTTTCACCCCGTTGACCTCGGCCACCGGCAGCGGTGGCAGCTCGTTGAGCATCCGCGACCAGCGGGTCCGCTGGGCCGCAGTGGTGAGCGACTGCGGCAGGGCTAACAGCCGCGGCAGGATGAAACGCAAACCGGCGATCTCGGGCATGGGGTTGATGGTCCACGGAAGAGCCTCCAGCGACTGTGCAGGGTCGATGATGATTTTCCCGTCAGGGTCGCGTTTCGGCCAGTATTGGTCGAAGAAGGCGAGGATCGGATCGGCCAGCGGCACGAGCGTATTGCGGACGAACGACTCGTCCGGTTGGAAGTCATGGCGGTCGAGCATGAAGGTAATGAGTTCCATGCCACCGCTCCAATAGCGGTGGATACAGACATTGCCCGGCTCGGGCCCGCGATGCCCCCAACTCCAGTCGCGGCTGTTAGGCATGCCCCAGAAGTTCATCGTTTCCTGGAACGCCGCGGCACCGGTGAATTTGTAGTATTCCTGCATGCGGGCCATGCTGAGTGGCAGTGCCTCGCGATACATGCGGAACCACGGATCGGTCATCTCGAAATCGCCGCCCGCCAACATCGGCCAGTAGCACAAGCGGGTGTTCTGGAACCAATAACTGCCACCCCAGTTCCGCCAATCCGGATCACCGTCCTCGGTGACCGGCGACGCGCCCGGGGTTTTTTCCACGCAGAAGATTGAGCCGTTGAATTTGATCGGCGCGCCGCCGCGGCCGGAGCACGCACTCATGAAGCGCTGCAACACATAGCCCTGCGTCACCAACGAGGATGCGGGTGACGCGGAACCGGTTTTGGCCGCCCCGCTATTCTCATCGACAAACACCCAGCTCCGGTTCCAAAACGCCTGCCACCATGCCGATGTTGTTAGGCCAGCCTGTTTGAAACCCGTCTGCAACGCCGCCTGCTCGGCCCTATCCAAATCCTTGAGCCAGGCGTCGGACGTTGCCGCGTGCTCCGCCAGCACGGTCACCGCCAATTGGTGCCGTGTGGCCGGCTTGGAGGATATCACGGAATTAGCGCCGTCTTTGACCATATCAACGCCGCGCAGGCTCGCGCCGAATGTGAAATTCAATAACGGATCTGCGAACTTGCCTTTCAAGCTCTCTAGCTTCTGCACTTCGAGGCAGACTGGATAGAGGGATCGTGTGTTGCGATGATACCAAACCACCTGCGGTGCCGCGGTGGGTGCCACCACATCCGGCAGCACGGTCAGCTTGTAGGATTGCGCCAGAGGACTGGTGCCATCGCCATACCCGTAATCTTCCTGGGGTAATAACGGCCGCTCGCGCAAACGCCACAATTCAACTTCCGCCCGGCAACTCACCGGCACCGCGGCTTCGGCTTCCACCCGCACCACCGGTTGGCAGGCGTCCACCCAGAGCCGGATTGTGATCGGTTGATTTTGGATTTTGGATGAAATTTCGATAACCCCGTCGCTGAGTTTCAACTCCTGGCGAAAGCCGTCCTTGGGAGTGAGCGCCGGATCGAACTTCACGCGCACCCGGCCGATCTTGCACAGGCGCGCGTTTTCATCCCACGCGTCGGTCTTGCTGACATAGAACACCAGGTCGCCCTTCTCATCCACCCACGCGTTGATGCCGACATCGCCGTTGCCCAACGGCATCGAGCCGTGTGAATCCTTGCTCGGGCTGTCCCATATGACATCGTGGGCCGTGAGCGCCGCCGCCATGCCCGGATTTCCTTTGGCTCCGCCGGCATCGCCCGCAAGCAGCGGCGTGCCGGTTACCAAAACCACAGCGATTGCTAGAAATCCGACCGTATTGTTATGCATCATGATGTTGATCAAACCTACCTGCGTTTTGTTGCGTCAATGCTCGAGCTTGAGTTTCTTGAGTTTTGGCTCGATGACATATGTGCAATAGGGGTTCTTTGACTTGTTCTGGAAGTAATAGTTTTGATGATAGTTTTCCGCCGGATAGAAATCGGTGGCCTTGGCGATCTCGGTGACGACGGGCTTGTCGAAGTTTTTGGCGGCGGCGGTCATGGACGCCTCGGCGGTTTTCCGCTGGACCTCGGAGTGATAGAAAATGACCGAGCGGTATTGCGGGCCCTCATCGTTGCCCTGGCGGTTGTGGGTGGTGGGATCATGCAAATCCCAGAACCAGGCGAGCAAACGCTCATAGGAGATTTTGGCCGGGTCGAACACGATCCGCACCGCCTCCGCATGGCCGGTGGATTTGTCGCACACCTGGGCATAGGTGGGGTCTTTGACGTGACCCCCGGTATAACCCGAAGTGACTGAAAGCACGCCATCGAGCTGGCGGTAGGCGGCCTCAACACACCAGAAGCAGCCGCCGGCGAGCGTGGCAGTCTCGGCATTCTCAGGGATCGCAGGCATCTTGGCCGGGGCTTGGTCATCAGTGGACATGGCAGGTTTGGGTTCGCAGCTCGCCAGCATCGGCAGCAACAAAGACAGCAGTAGGATAAAGCGGCGGTTCATACAAGTCAGAGGCTTGGCATGGTGGTGTATTCCCCATCAATCCGTCTTACCATTCGATGCCCACGCCCTCCTCCAGGATCAGGACTTTCTCGCTGATGCCCAGCCGGTCCGCCTCCGTGAGCAGACGCTCCAGCGGTTCGTTGTACGGTTCATTGCCTAACGCAAATGTGGCGTAATGCATCGGAACGAGCACCGTTGCCCCGAGATCGACAAAGGCGTGCAGCGCCTCCTCCGGGTTCATGTGGACATCACGGCCACTGGGTGTTTCATAGGCCCCGATGGGCAATAATGCGACATCGATCTTGTGGCGTTTGCCAATTTCCGCGAAGCCATCGAAATAGGCGCTATCGCCACAGTGGAAGACGCTCTTGCCCCCGGCTCTAACAATGTAGCCGCCGTAATCGCGGTGGGTGTCGTGCAAAAACCGCGCGCCCCAATGATGGCTCGGGGTGTGAATCACTTCCAGCAGATCAAATTGCAGTTCGTCCCAGACGGTAACCTCATGAATAGCCGGAAAGCCGAGACGTTTAACCAGCTTGCCACTGCCCCGCGGCACCACAATCCCTTCCCGTGCCTGCAGAATCCGTAAACTCGGCTTGTGGAGGTGGTCAAAGTGCGCGTGGGTCACCAATACCAAGTCCACTTCCGGCACCTCATTGAGCCGCAGGCCGGGATGGCGCTGGCGTTTGACCGGCCCGTGCCACATTGCCCAATTCGGATCCACAATCACCGAGTGACCGGCGAACTGCAGAAAAAATGACGCGTGGCCAATCCAGGTGATGCGCACCAAGTCTGCCGCTGGCGGCTCAAGCACGGGTTTGAGAACCGTCCCGTGGGTTTGGCGGAACATGCCGGGAACCACCCGATGCCGGAAAAACTTCAGGTTGCGCCGGGGCCACCCCTTGTGCGGCCACAAGCCCGAATAACCCGCGACGCTGGCTTTTACGCGCTTGTGGCCATGATCCTTCATTCGTGACAGACGCTACCCGAATCCACAAAATCCGCCACAAATTTTTCCGCGCTTATCCGGCGTAAGCGGCGGCGATTTTTTCCGCCCAATCCATGGCCCGCGTGCCGAAGTCGCGCTCATCGGCCGCATAGAGGATACCGCGTGACACATTGATGACGTCCGGTGCCAGCCGCTTGGCTGCCGCCAGCGCGGCCAGGTCGCCGCCTTGCGCCCCCAAGCCGGGCACCAACAAAGGTGCGTCCGGCATCCGTTCGAGGACGCCAGCGGCATGGGTCAAGCCGACCACATAACCGACATCGGTGGCCCGGCCCTCTTGGACGGCCCGTTCGCCCATGGCCGTGACCAGTTCAAAAACCGCCCGGCCATCCAACAGCGTCTGGCGTTGAAAGTCGGTCGATCCAGGGTTTGAGGTCACTGCCAACAGATAAATGCCCTTCCCTTCCCAATCCAGAAACGGCTCGATTGAGTCATACCCGAGAAACGGATTGAGAGTCACCGCATCCACATTCCAACCGCCGAAGTAACGCTGCGCATAAAATTTCTGGGTTTCCCCGATATCACTGCGCTTGGCATCGAGAATGACCGGCACATCCTCCGGCATCCCGGCTAACAAGTCTTCCAGCAACCGGATCCCCTCCACCCCCATGGCCTCGAAATAGGCCATGTTGGGTTTATACGCCGCCGCCCACGGGGCGGTCTCCTCCACCACCTGCCTGAGAAAATTCCGTACCAACTGGGTCCCGCCGTCACCCGGCCGCGGATCAAGTCCCACACACAGGCGTGATCCGGTTTTCTTGATCCGTTGCTGCAGACGTTCGGCATAGCGCATGAGCCGATAGTGGATCATGCGCCGGATTTCTCCAACCAAATAATGCCGGGATTCAACCGTTCTCGCCGGACTTACCGCCGCCCCGGTGGAGGATGCCGTTGCCGTCGAGCCAGCCGAGTTTGGTCAAAAGGATGGAAGGCTGTCATGGCTGCGCCAGCCCTTGCCAATTCATTGCTCCATAGGAGGGGGCGGCGGGCCATCGGGGTTCCCCTGGTTGCCTTGCCCGCCCTGGCCGCCACCACCGGGGGGACGAGCCCCGGGAGCACCCGGCCGCTGGGGGGGGCGCATTTGCTTCAATTGTTGGAGTTGCGCGGCGGTGAGGATTTTTTCGAGTTTGGTCTTCACCTCAGCCTCGAGATCGGCCACCTGCTTTTTTTGCTCGGTGGTGAGTTTCAAGACTTCCTGCGCGCCCGGAGGCAACAGGCGGGGGCCACCTGCCCGTTGCTGCGCTCCACCTTGCGCGTTGCCTTCTGGCGGCGGCGGCGGGCGGTTGCCTTCTGGCGGCGGCGCCTGGTCTTGGGCGGTTAGGGATGCTGCTGACAGGCCGAGTGTCACGGCCATAACGAGTGCTGATGTTTTCATGATGTGTGTCTTTCTTGTGGTTGTTCTCGCTCGCCCCAAGCGCCCGCAGCGACATCGATGCGGTCATAGAAAAACGCTTGGAGTGAAGGAAAATCCATGGATCCGCCCTTGCGGGCTTGCCATGGGGATTGCGTTCATTGCGCTGACAATTAAACGCAACCCTGTAAAGCCCGTGTGTGGAAACAAGGGGAAAATTGTCAAGGAAGTGTAAAAGTTGCGTCTTCCCTGGAAGGACGCCCCCTACTTCGTGGTGAGCGTCACAGATTCCGCTTGAAGACCCTCCGCGCTGGCCTTGAGACGGATCTCGCCGGGACTGCGAGTGGCTTCTATCACCGCCAGGCACAACCCGTGGAACGCCTTGTGCTGGGTCGCCTTGAACGCCTCATGATTGGCCGGGTCGCCGTTGTCGACACCGGCAACCGTGCCGGGGCCATCGAGGCCGAATGAAATCACATTATCGGCATTCGGGCAGAGGTTGCCATCCTTGTCCACGATGCGCACCTCAACATAGGATAGATCCGCGCCATCGGCCGCAATCTGCGTGCGGTCCGGGCGGACTACGAGCTTGGCGGGTTCGCCTGCGGTATGCACTTCCTCGGTGATTGTCTTGCCGGCCATTTTGCCGATAGCTTTCAGCACGCCTGGCTCATATGGCACTTTCCATTCCAGGTGCAGGCTCTTGCTGCCCTTGAAATCCTTGCTGCCCAGCGACTTGCCGTTGAGGAACAACTCGACGGATTCCGCGTTGGTGAAGCACCACACCGGGATTTCCTTGCCTTCAAAACCCTTCCAGTTCCAGTGCGGCAGCAGATGCACGACCGGCTTGTCAGTCCACTGGCTCTGATAGAGATAGTAGCGGTCCTTGGGGAATCCCGCCAAGTCGATGATGCCGAAATAGGAACTGCGCGACGGCCAGTGATAGGGCGTCGGCTCACCGATATAGTCGAAGCCGGTCCACACAAACTCACCCGCCACCCATGGCGCGTTCTTGATAAACACCAAACTTTCCTCCGCCGTGCAGCCCCAGTTGGGCCGGTCCAGGTCATAGGAAACGCATTGATTGTTAGGGCGCATATTCATTTCCACCTTGCCATCGGGCTTGAGTTCCAACCCGTATTCGCCGCGCGTGCTGAGCGCCGAGGACGTTTCCGCGGCCACCAGCAACTTGCCCTTCTGCGCCTGGTATTGGTCGGTGAAGTAATTCATCCCTATCACATCCAGCGCCTTGACAAAACCGTTGGCCAACGCCTGTCCCATTTTATTGACGCCGGAGGTCACCATGCGCGTCGGGTCCTCGCGGTGGCAGATGTCGGCCAGGCGTTGGGCCATCTCCCCGCCCTGGGGTGCGCCCTGCTCCTTGATTTCATTGCCGATGCTCCACAGGATGACACTCGGATGATTGCGGTCGCGATGCAGCATGCCGACCAAATCCCGCTCGCTCCATTCATCGAAAAACCGCTTGTAACCGAACTTCATCCCGCTCTTAGGAATGATCCACTCGTCGAATATCTCGTCCATCACCACCATGCCCATGCGGTCGCATAAATCCAACAACTCAGGGGCCGGCGGGTTGTGGCTGGTGCGGATGGCGTTGCAGCCCATGGCCTTGAGAATCTCGAGTTGGCGCTCGATGCCGCGGATGTGCACGGCCGCGCCGAGGCACCCGAGGTCATGGTGCTGGCACACGCCCTTGAGTTGCACGCGCTTGCCATTGAGCAAAAACCCGTTGTCCGCGGTGAAGGCGATGGTACGAATGCCGAGTGGCGATACATAACGGTCCACCAGGCGCTCGCCGACACGGACCTCTGACACCACCTGATATAGATAGGGATCCTCGGTTGACCAACGCCGCGGGCCATCGACCTTGAGGGTCTGGACAAACTCAACTGCGGCACCGGCGGCAATGGATTCGCTGGTCTGCTGTTCGGCCACCTTCTTGCCAGTGGCATCGACGAGCGCCGTGGTCAGGGTCGCCTTGGCGCCAGCCGCACCGTCATTGCGCACCTGCGTGCTGACCTTGACCGTGGCGGACGCATCGAGCACCTCCGGGGTGGTGACATAAGTGCCCCATGGCGCGACGTGCACCGGATCGGTTAGGGTGAGCCAGACGTGGCGGTAGATACCGGCGCCCGAATACCAGCGCGAGCATGGCTGCTGGACGTTGACGCGCACCGCCAGCAGATTGCCGCCCGGTTTCAGATGGGGTGTTAGATCAAACTGGAAGCTGGTGTAACCATAGGGTTGTTTGCCCAGCGACACGCCATTGAGCCAGACCTCGCTGTCCATGTAGACGCCGTCAAACTGCACGCCCACGCGTTTGCCCGCGCTGCCCTCGGGCAGGGTGAAAGCCTTGCGATACCAGCCGATGCCGCCGTTGAGGGCACCAGCTCCGGTGCCACCCGGGCTCTTCGCGTCAAACGGCCCTTCCATGGTTGCCGGATCCGCGCCGGGCGGCCCTTCAATGCTGAAATCATGCGGCACATCCAGCGCGCGCCACGCCGCGTCCGCCAGCGCCGCTTGTTCCGCCCCGGCCACTTCTCCTAACTGGAAGCGCCAGCCTTGGTCGAACGACAACGTCTGACGTGCCCCGGCACCAGGCTCATCCGCCGCACGACTCGCGGTCGCGCCACCTAACATCATCATGGCACCCATGGTAAACAAGGCTGAGTTTGCAATACGATTACTTAACATAAGTTGGTTCTCCTTCGATTGATTTATTGTGAAACGCAGCCGATCCGCACAGGGCCTAGCAGACCAGATTCTGACAGTGCCTGATTTTTTTTAAAAGTGATATTTGTTGAAGTCAGGCGCTTTTCAGCGGGCAGGGCGGCGTCGCCAATCAGGCGATTCGGCCACAGATTGGTCACACGAATCTCCAGTTCGTTACGCATCGGTTTCAAGGCATCGGTGATATCCAACTGCCATGGTGCGGTCCAGACGGTTCCGAGGGTTTTGCCATTGAGGCGGACTTCCGCCAATTCCCGCACGCCACCCAGATCGAGGAGCAGACGTGGGACCAGGGATTTGTTTTCCTTAATCTCTGTCTTCTGACCTCTGAGCTCTGTCCTCTGACCTCTGTCCAAGCCGCCCCCAACTTCCGGTGCAAGATCAAACACCTTGCGATAGGTGGCGGTGCCCGAATAATACCTGATGCCGTCCTCAGGCCGGCGGGTCCATGACACGAGTTGCTCGAAGGAAACCGCTAGAGGACCGCCCCACAGCGGGTCGAACGCGACACTCCACGGGCCGGCCAACTCCTGCAATGGCTTGAAGTCCGGAAAGTTGCTGCCCCCGGCCGCACTGACGGAAGCCGGCACCCGGAAGACGACAAACATTGATCCGTTAGGTGAAAATTCCAGGGGCACGTTCGTCCGTCCATCGGCCATGGCATAACCCGCCGCATCGCGCGTCATGCCGGTCACCGGATCCCAGAGCTCCGGCACTTTGCCGGCAACCCGGAAGCTGCAAGCGACCTTCTCTGGTCGGTCCTTGCGGTTGGCAAGAAAGTAGATTTCGGCACCGCCCACGCCGCGGTGGATCCAGTCCACGAAGGCATCCTTCGGCCCTGCGACCTCAAGGTCGGGCGTCACCCCGTCGCGCAACAGGATTTGACGCGGTGACAGCCCCCAGATAACCCTTCCCTTCCCCACCCTGCGGTCAATCACCGCAGCTGACGCCGTGTCCGTCCGTGTCCCATATTCTTCCTTCGATGTTCGATGCTCAACGATCTCACCGCCCCACAATTCTGCGGCCAGCGCCCTGACCTCCTTGTCGCAACCCGGGTAATCTGTTAGGCCGGGTGCCTGTACAGGCGGCGGACCGATGAGCGTCATGCCGGCGGCCACCAAATCCTTGAGCTTGCGCAGCACCGCCAGCGGCATCGTCGTGCTCTCCGGCAGCACCAGCAACCGGTAGTTCATGCCGTCGGGCAGGACAATGGTGCCATCCTTCACCGCCAGGCGGGTGAGGATGACCTCGGTATTGCAGACATCATAATCGTAACCGGGGCCGAGCGCCGGATCAATGTGCTTGGGCGAAACGAAGTTAGGGCAGCCATCGCCGTTGTAGAACAACACGTCGGCGGCAAACAATCCTTGTTGCAGCAGATGGCTGCAGCGGGCCACATAGTCGGTGAAGCTGCGGGCCTGGTTCCACCAGGTGATCTTGCGGTTGAAATGCGTGCCGGCGCAGAACTCCGTGCCCGGGGCGCCGTCACCCGTGTGCGTCGCACTCGAAAAGATGAAGAATTGGTTCAGACCCTCGCAAAACGCGCGGTCCGCGGTGGGCTTGAGCGACGCCGGCGAATCGACCCAGTGGACGAACGAAGAGAACGCCTCGGCGGCGGCGATGGGCTTGCCATAAACATGGGCGGCGGCGGCAGTCTGCTTGCCGTTCTTGTTTTGGTTAGACTCGACCCAGGTTCCATCCTGCCAGAACTCACCCATGGGGATGGCACAGCGGCCGAGATTCTTCAGGGCGTCCAGCGCCATCACCTTCGGCGTGCACACGCCGCCCGCCTCGCTTTGTTGGAGCAAGCCCTTGGCCGCCGCCAACGTGCTGAGACGGCCGAAATAATTCTCAGCCACGCAATCCGCGACGACCCGGCGATAGTCATAAAGGAAACGATCGGTGAGTGCGGAATCACCGACAATCTGCCCGGCCAGCGCCGGCAGATAGGGTCGCGGATCATAACCGCGGATTGTTTTGAAGTCGGCCATGAAGCCGCTGCTCCAGTTCGGCAGGTTGGTCTCCCAGCTGTCGATCTGGACCGAACGGAAGACCTTTCCCACCAGTGAACCGGCATCCTCGATCAACGGCGCGGCAGCGTTGGCAAACTGGAAATCCATGGCTGCGGCATCCAGCGGATCCGCCTCCAGACCATTGCCCGTTGGCGACGACCACGAGGTCATCTTCCCGGTTAGAGTATATCCGGTGCGCAGCACTTTCCATTGCCCCGGCGGCACCTCCCAATCCAGGGTGCCGTCGGTGCCGCATCGGGCGCTGAGCTCGATGATGCCCGCTGGATCAATGGCCGTTCCCGGGGCAGCTGCCGGCAATGGTTTCAGCGGGGCCGCACAAATATTCCCAATCGGCGTGCCTATCGAGTCACCGAACGAATCATCCAGTGTTTTGCAGGGCGGCACCGTCCGGCGGGCGGGCGCCGCAGGGTTGAGGGGAAACGCCTGCACCGCCAGATCCTGATAGAAGCGCGGATCCGCCTTGGGCTGCGGCAGCTTGCCGGTGAAATGCTGCGGGCCGGTGAGCACAAGTTCGGCACTCACATGCCGCTTGCACGCCTGTGCGGGTTGGATCCACGGGCCGCCGGCATTCCAACCGCTGCACAACATGGCACTCACGCCGAGGTTGAGCCGGTCCGCCTCCGTGACGGTGTGCTTGAACAACTCGCGCCACTCGGGGCTCATGTAGTTAGGCCCCTTGGTTTCCACGCCAGGCCCGCTGATGCTGTAGACTGTCACCCCGCCCATGCCTTGGGCCTTGTACGCCTCCAGATCAGCAGTGAGACTCGCCTTGTCCACCTTGTCGCCTAACCAAAACCACCACGTCCACATCCGCGCGGTGTCCGGTGGGTTGGCGAATTGATTTTGCAACCCATCGCCGCCCGCGGGGCTGTTATCCGGGGCTTCCGCCCATCCGCTGCTAACAAGAGCGGCCAGCAGCAGGGATTTCGCGGACAGATGTCGGATCATGGCGCTTCGCTGGAAAAGGCCTTCATGGCTTCGGCGTCGGCACGGCGGGTGGTGCGGCGGGCCCGGCAAGCGGTTGCTTGGCAAGGCCGACTTGAAAGCGCTTGCCCACGTCGCGCGTCGCTTGGAAATAAAACCAGTACTCATTGCCCTGTTGGAGGATGTCGCCGTGGGACAATGAGCCCGCCGCGAACTCCGGCGTGTTGATCTTGATCCGGCCGCCGTCCGTGAACGGTTTGGTTAGGTCAGGGGTGGTGTAAACCTTGTAGTATTCGCCTTTGGGCGACCAGCCGATGCACCCGAACAACGTGTAGGTCGATCCGTCCTTGATCACGATACTGCCCTCACCAGCCGCCCTGGTGGCTACGGGCGTGGCCGACCAATCGACCAGATTGGCGGACGTCACATAAAAAATGGCGTCGCCCCCGGTGGTGTAGAACAGATAGTAGGTGCCGTTTTCAAAATAGATGAACGGGTCGTTGCACTTGCCCTTGCTGAGCACCGGGCCCGGGTGCTTGGTCCAATGGCGCAGGTCGGTGGAGGTGGCATAACCAATGGCCACCCCCGCACCGGCACCGGCGTAATACAGGTAATAGACACCATCCTTGAGGACCGGCTTGGCCGGTGCCTGGGGGCGCGCATCGTCCCACTCGCCCGGCTTGCCCTTGGGAATCGATACCCCCTGATAGGTCCAGGTCAGGCCATCCGGCGAAGTCGCGTAATCGATCCGAGGATCCCCCTTGCCTCCGGAGCCATCGCCCTGCCATGGGTTGGCGCTGGTGTAATACATATAATAGGTATCGCCCGCCTTGATCACGCTCGGGTCTTTGGCCCAGTCGTCATCCGGATCCCGATAGACCGGCTCCGCCGCCGCCTGCCATGTGCCTGCGGCCAGCCGCGCCACGGGAGCGGCTGGCGCCGGTTCATCGGCGCGGAGACCGGACGTCAGGCCCAGTGACAATGTGAGCACCACAACGACTTGCTGGCTTGGTATTTGTGTTCTCATGGGCTGCGGGCGGATAGGGTGGTTACAAACGCAACAAACGCGGGCTTGCGCGCGGATCTTTCACGATCTTTGTCGGTCTCGACACAGACTCTCCACTTGTCACCTGTCCATCAGCTGCTACCCTGTCGCGTGGGTCGTCCCGCTCACGAGTCCCGCACCGCCACACAAAATGCCCTTGGAATCCACGCAACGCCCCCTGATTCTGGTGACCGGCGCCACCGGCTATATCGGCGGGCGGCTAGTGCCGCGCCTGCTCGAGAACGGCTACCGCGTCCGATGCCTGGCACGGGATCCGGCCCGCTTGCAGGGGCGATCTTGGCAAGCCGCCGTTGAGATCGTGGCGGGTGACGTGTTTGGTGCGCAGAGCCTGCGGACCGCGATGGATGGAGTGCACGCGGCCTATTATCTGATCCACAGTTTGGGAAGTGGCTCCGACTTCCACCGGCGCGACCTCGAGGCGGCCCACCAATTTGGCGCAGCCGCGCAAGCCGCCGGCATTGAACGGATCCTCTTTCTCGGCGGCTTGGCCCAGGCCACCCCCGGACTATCGGAACACCTGCGGTCACGCCAACAAACGGGTGATGCCCTGCGCAGCGCCGGCGTACCCGTCACTGAATTCCGCGCCGGCGTCATTGTCGGCTCTGGCGGCCTCTCCTTTGAGATGATCCGTTACCTAACCGAGCGGGTGCCGGTGATGATCTGCCCGCGCTGGGTCTATACCCGCACCCAGCCGATTGGCGTCCGCGAGGTGCTCGAGTATCTGGTGGCGGCGCTCGCGGTGCCCGAAAGTCGCGGACGCATCATCGAAATCGGCGGCGCTGAAGTCGTCACCTACCGCGAAATGATGCTGATCTATGCGGAGGTCCGCGGCTTGAAACGCTGGATGCTGCCGGTTCCCGTTCTAACACCCCGACTGTCGTCCTATTGGGTGAACCTCGTGACCCCCATTCCCGCAGTCATCGCCCGCCCGTTGATAGAGGGCCTGCGCAATGAAAGCATCGTGCATGATTCAAGCGCCCTGAGGCTGTTTCCTCTCATCCAACCGGCCGGCTACCGTGTCGCGGTCGAGCGCGCCCTCACCAAATTGCAGGCGAGCCAGGTGGAAACCGCCTGGAGCGACGCTTTAAGCACCAGCCAGGGCGCGCTGCCGGCACGGGTGCTGACAACTGCCGAAGGAATGATTCAGGAACACCGCCAGCGGCTCGTTCCGGCATCACCGGACCGGATCTATCAGATCTTCAGCGGCCTTGGCGGCAGCCGTGGCTGGCTGTATTTGAACTGGGCCTGGCAACTTCGCGGGTTCATCGATCGGGTCATGGGCGGGGTAGGCCTGCGCCGCGGCCGCCGCGATCCGGACCAAGTGCGCGTTGGCGATGCCCTTGATTTCTGGCGGGTGGAGGCTATCGAGCCCGGCCGCATGCTCAGATTGCGGGCGGAGATGAAAGTGCCCGGCAAAGCGTGGCTGCAATTCCAAGTGCAACCGCTTGACGGGGGGCGGGCGTTGTTGTCGCAGATCGCCTTTTTCGCGCCCAAGGGATTGTTCGGCTGGCTCTATTGGTATGCGCTCTATCCGCTTCACGGCTTGATCTTCAGCGGCCTGATCGACCGGATTGCCAGACGCGCAGGCGCGATCGATCCCCCAAAGAAAGCACCAAA
>JBAXPF010000010.1:0-29762 GCA_037132955.1 Verrucomicrobiota bacterium
AAAAAAGCCGACTCCTGACCAACCCGCCGCACCTTTAATCTAACAATAACGACACATGCCTATTCCCGCCCTGACCATCATCGGCGAATCCATCAACGATTCGGTGCCATCCACCCACAAGTTTTTCGAGGCCAACGACCTTGACGGTTTGAAAGAGCTGGCCGTGTCCCAGGACCTCGGGGGCGCCGGCTACATTGACGTCAACGTCGGCCCCCGACCCGGCGCGTTTCTGGCCGAAATGGTGCGGCACGTGCAAAGCGTCACCGCCAAGCCAATCTCCATTGACACCCCCGATCCGGCCATGGCCGAGGTTGCACTCAAGGTCTACGACCGCGAGCGGGCGGGCGGGCGCTTGCCGATTTTGAATTCCATATCGCCGCTGCGCATGGAGATGTTCGAGCTGGCCAGGATCATGCCGTTCATGCCGATCCTGCTGGCCTCCGAGCGGGTGGAAAACGGTGCCAGTTGCGCCAACCACAGCGCCGAGGAAGTCTACCAGACCGCCCGGGAGTTGGTGGCGGCAGCGGCCAAGCACGGCATCCCCGTCGAACATTGCATCATCGATCCGGCCATCTCGCCCATCGGCGCGGATACCGACGGTCGCTTGCAATGCCTGATGGGAGCCATTCGCCTGATTCACGCCGACCCCGCACTCAAGGGCGTTCACATGTCGGTCGGCCTGAGCAATTTCAGCGTGATGCTGCCGCCCAAACGCGCCGACGGCTCGCCCACCAAAGGCCCGCTGGAAAGCGCCTTCCTCACCCTCGCCGTGCCGCTGGGCATGGATCACGTCATCGGCTCGGTCAAACGCAAATACGACTTCCTGCCGGCCGACCATCCCGCCATGCTTTGCGTCAACGAATGCCTGCAACTCGAGGGCCTCGATGTCATCATGCGGGTCCAGGAATATTACGCCTGACCATCCCCTAACGAAAAATCCGGACATGCCCCTCTCCGACCTCGATATTGCCAATGCGGCCAAGATCAAACCCATCCAGGAAATTGCGGCCAAGCTGCGCATCCCCGATGACGACCTCGAACATTACGGCAAATACAAGGCCAAGATCTCGCTCGACTACTTCCACTCCCTCGACAACGCCCCGACCGGCAAACTCATTCTCGTCACCGCCATCAATCCGACCCCGGCCGGGGAAGGCAAGACGACGGCGACCGTGGGACTTGGCGACGCGCTCAACCGCATTGGCCAGCGCGCTGTGATCTGTTTGCGTGAACCGTCCCTCGGCCCGTGCTTCGGCGTCAAGGGCGGTGCGGCCGGTGGTGGCTACGCACAAGTGATTCCCATGGAGGACATCAACCTCCATTTCACCGGCGATTTCCACGCCATCGGTGCCGCCCACAATCTGCTGGCCGCGTTGCTGGACAACCACCTGACCCATGGCAACGCCCTCAACATTGACGTCAACCGCATCACCTGGCGCCGCGTCGTGGATATGAACGACCGCGCCCTGCGCGATGTCGTCCTCGGTCTGGGTGGCAGCGCCAACGGCACGCCGCGCGAGTCCGGATACGACATCACCGTGGCCTCCGAAGTCATGGCCATCTTCTGTCTATCCGAATCGCTCAAGGAACTCCGCAATCGCCTCGGCAAGATCGTCGTCGCCTACACCCGTGACAAAAAGCCGGTGACCGCGGCCGATCTCAAGGCCCACGGCGCGATGGCCGTGCTGCTCAAGGACGCGCTCAAACCCAACCTCGTGCAAACCCTGGAAGGCACCCCGGCCTTCGTACACGGCGGCCCGTTTGCCAATATCGCCCACGGCTGCAACAGCGTGCTCGCCACCAAACTCGGCATGCGCCTCGCCGACTACACCGTCACTGAAGCCGGTTTCGGGGCCGACCTCGGCGCGGAAAAATTCCTCGACATCAAGTGCCGCATCGCCGGCATCCAACCGAGCGTGGTGGTCATCGTGGCCACCGTCCGCGCGCTCAAGATGCACGGCGGGGTACTGAAGGCCGATCTGGCCAAGCCCAATCTGGCCGCCGTTGAAAAAGGCCTCGAAAATCTGGAGAAACATCTGGAAAACATCCGGATGTATAACCTGCCGACCGTCGTTGCCATCAATCATTTCACCAGCGACAGCGACGAGGAAGTCGCCCTCATCGAGAACCATTGCCAGACGCTCGGCGTGCGCGCCATCAAGGCCGATCACTGGGCACGCGGCGGCGCCGGCGCGGAGGATCTGGCCCACGCCGTGGTCGCGTTGGCGGAACAACCGCGGTCTAACAATTTCCAATTCCTCTACACCGACGAGATGAGTCTCTGGAACAAAGTCCGCGCCGTGACCCAGAACATCTACGGTGCGGACAACATCATGGCCGACGTCAAGATCCGGCAGAAGTTCAAGGACTTTGAAGCCGCCGGCTACGGCCATCTGCCGGTGTGCATGGCCAAGACCCAATACTCACTCTCCACCGACCCCGCCCTGCTCGGTCGCCCGAAGCACTTCGATGTGCCGATTCGCGATGTGAAGCTGAGCGCCGGTGCCGGGTTCATTGTCGTGCTGACCGGCGACATCATGACCATGCCCGGCCTGCCCAAGGTGCCCTCCGCCGAGGTGATAGATATCAACGATGACGGCCAGATCGTCGGCTTGTTCTGATGGTGACCTCACGCTGGGATTTTTATTAATCGTTGCCTTTAACTCCGGCCAAGCCCGGTGACACACCCCCCACGCATGGCTGATTTTCTAACCACACTGCAGGCGCAACCCTTGCTCGCCGACGGCGCGATGGGATCGTATTTGTTCGAGTTGACCGGGCGGCTATCAGAAACCAACCACGTGTACGAGGCGTTCAACCTCGAACAACCGGAACTCATCCAGAAGGTTCACCTCGCCTACCTCAGCGCCGGCGCGCAGTGCCTCAAAACCAATACGTTCGGTGCCAACCGCCAACAGTTGGCGCAATTCGGCCTCGATGGCAAGACCGCCGCAGTGAACCGCGCCGCCGTGGAAATCGCCCGCACGGCCATTGCCAAATTCCAGATCCAACGCGGCGAAACCGTGCCCTGTTTCGTGCTGGCCTCGGTCGGGCCGACGGCCAAGCCGCTCACCACGGCGGATGCGGTGGCGGATTGTTATCGCGAGCAGCTGGAGACGCTCATCGCCGCCGGCGCGGATGCATTTTTGTTAGAGACGTTCAGCTCATTGCCGCAACTCGAGTTGCTCATCGGCTTGATCCGCTCGCTGCCGCACGCCCCGCCGGTGATTGCGGAGATGACTCTCCGCTCCGGCAGCATCGGGCAAGCGCTCGAACCCGACCCCGTCACCTTCGTCAACCGCATGGCCGCGCTGGGTGTGGCCGTCGCCGGAGTCAACTGTTGCGCGCCGTGGGATGCCGATGCGTTCGTGGCCGCCGTCAAGGACGCCGCGCCGATCCGTAGCGGAGCCATGCAGTTGGTCGTGATGCCCAATGCCGCCGGCTTCCAGCGCATTGGCAACCGCCTCATGACTTCCGTCAACCCGGAGCTTGCCGGCAAAATGGCGCGCAATCTATCCGATCAAGGGGTGCGCTTGCTCGGCGGTTGCTGCGAAATGCATCCGCCGCACATCCAGGAGATGCACAACTACCTCCAATCCCGCAATGTCGCCGCGCGGGTGGCCGCGGTGCCAGTGACAACAACCTTGCCGCCCGCGGACGACGCGGCGAAGATGCTCAATGGCGGCTTTTCTAACAAACTCAAGAGGGGTCGGTTTGTGGTCAGCATCGAGGCGCTGCCGCCGCGCGGGACGGACCCGGGAATCATCCGGAACAAGGTGGATTTCATCGCCAAGGTGGCGGCCAGCGGCCTGGTGGATGCGGTGGATTTCACCGACGGTTCACGGGGCATCCCGCTGATTTCGCCTGGCGATTTCATTCACCTGATCCGGGAGCGCCTCAACTGGAACGCTCTAACAGGCGATGCGCTGGAGCTCATCCCGCACTTCACGGGCCGCGACCTCAACGTCATGGGCGTGCAAAGCCGCTTGGTCGGCCTTCACGCCAACCGCATCCACAACGTGTTGTTTGTCACCGGCGATCCTCCCAAGATGTCGCCCACCTATCCACGTTCGGCCGCGGTGTTTGATCTGGATTCCATCGCCATGATCCGGCTCACCCATTCCTGCCTGAATGCCGGGGTGGATTTTGGCGGCGTGCCGCTCGGCAAGCAAGCCGACCCGCGCACCCATTTCACCATTGGCGCGGGCGTCGAGCTGGAAGCGCACGACATGCCGCGCGAGTTATCGCGCTTGCAGCAAAAAATCGACAACGGTGTGGATTACATCATGACCCAGCCCGCCTTCCACCAGGCACCGCTGGCGGCACTGGAAAAATTCCGCAGCCAGACACCCTTTCTCATTGGCGTGATGGTGCTGACTCATTTCGAGCATGCGCAACGCATGGCACGGGTCCCCGGCGTGGTCATCCCCGACGCGATTTTACAGCGCTTTGCCGCGTTGCCAAAATTGGCCGATCAAACCAAGGTCGGCCAGGAAATCGCTGCCGAGCAAATCCGCTGGCTCGTGCGCGAAGGCTGGAATGGCGTTTACCTGATGTCCACCGCCGCTGGCAGCGGCACCGTGGAAGTGCTCCGCGCCGGCCTGCATGGATAAGGACGGGTTGGCCTGTTGCGCTGGGTGTAAAATCAACCCGTGGTTTTGATTGCCATTGGCCCCCACTCACGAAAGACTCGGCGCCTTAACAGAAACCCGCTGAGTCCATGAAAGTCGTAGCCATTGCCAATCAAAAAGGCGGCGTGGGAAAAACCACCACCGCCATCAACCTATCCGCCGCCCTCGCGCTGCAGGGCCAGCGCGTGCTGCTGCTTGACCTGGACCCGCAAGCCAATTGCACCAGCGGACTCGGCCTCGACCCACCCGCAGGCTGCAGCCTCTATCAGGTTTTGTTAGGTGAAACCACCGTCGCGCATCAGATTCTGCCCACTGGCCGCGCCAACCTCTCGTGCGTGCCATCGGAGATGGACCTCGCCGGAGTCGAGATTGAATTGGCCCGCAGCGATGACCATCTCACCCGGTTGCGCGGTATCCTGCAGGCCCTCAAACCTAACGATATGTTTGAATATTGCATTCTGGACACCCCGCCGTCATTGGGTGTGCTCATGACCTCGGCGCTGGCCGCCGCCGATGAAATCCTCATCCCGCTCCAATGCGAATGGTTCGGCCTGGAAGGACTCGCCAAAATCGTCCACATCATCGACCAAATCCGCAATTCCCACGCCAACGTGGACATTAGCCTCGAGGGCATCGTCATGACCATGTTTGACGGTCGCACGCTGTTGTCGCGCCAAGTCGTCGAGGAGGTGAGTAAATTCTTCCCCGCGCAGATCTACCGCTCTGTCATTCCACGCACCATCCGGCTCGGCGAAGCCCCCAGCCACGGCAAGACAATTTTCGAGCACGATCCATCCGGCATTGGCAGTCAGGCCTACCGCGCGCTGGCCGAGGAATTTCTCATTCGCCATGCGAAAATCACAGTGGGTTGTCAGAGTTTGGAATCAAATCCTCTCCGACAACCCACCGCGTAGACATTAACAGATACAATAATTATACAAACTGACGTCAATCATTGAGCAGACCCCGTGCCATATCCCTGAAATTCGCTGCAACCCTTGCCAGTCAAGGGTTCTGGCCTGTGACAGCGAAACCTTGATGAGCAGAAAGACAGCAAGGGCTGCGGTAATGCCGCAAGCCTTGCTGGGTTGGCCGACGGAGTCGCTGCCCGCCCGTATTCCCGCTGCGCAAAATACCCGCCAACCGGTCAAGGGGCGGCCGGCAGGGTGAACCAGAAGTTACGCCCTTTGCGATCGTGATCCTTGACGCCGAAGTTATCTTGCGCAGCAGACAGGGCGCTGATGAACAGAATGGGAATGGCACGCAGCGCCTCGTCGGCCTTGAAACGGCGGCAGACTTCGTAGCCATCCATGCCCGGCATGCGGATATCGAGCAGCACCACGTCCGGCGGTTCCTCGCGGGCTGCGGCAAGGGCCATCTCGCCGCTCGGGAATGCCCGCACGCCCCAAGCGTTCTGAGGCAACGTCTCACCGAGCACGTTGAGGTTTTCCGGTTCGTCATCGATGATCATGACGGTGGTCTGAGCCGGGAGGGGACGGCTTTTCATCTTGGAATTGATTCTATTTGATGTCGTAGCGGGCAAGCAGATTATAGACTGTCCTCTCGGCGATGCCAAGCTCGCGTGAGGTGCGCGCCTTGTTGCGGCCGTTGCGCAGATAGGCATCCACGAATGTCTGGCGTTCCACCTCCTGGAGCGAGCGGGGGAGATTGGCTTCCATCGCGGGCGCGACGGTGCGCGCTCCAAGCAGGGGGACGACGTCCTGCTCATCGAGTTCCGCCCCTTTGGCGAAAGCCGTCGCCCGCTCTAACATGTTTTCGAGTTGTCGGATATTGCCGGGCCAGGAATGTCCGGCCAGTGCCTGGAGCGCGGTCGTGGTGATAGACCACGGGTTCTTGGCGCGTTTGAGGGCGATGCGGTCAAGGATCGAGCGGGCGATGCCGGGCAGATCCTCGAGGCGCTCGCGCAGTGGTGGCAAGTGCAGTTCGAGCACGTTGAGCCGGTAATACAAGTCCTCACGGAAACGGCCGTCGAACACGCGTGCCTGCAAGTCAATGTTGGTGGCGGCGATGATGCGGGCATCCGTGCGGAGCATCCGGTTGCCGCCGACCCGGAAAAATTCCTGGTCTTGGAGCACCGTGAGCAATTTGGGCTGAAGCTCACCGGGCAGGTCACCAATTTCATCGAGGAAAATGGTGCCCTTGGTGGCTTGTTCGAAACGTCCCTCGCGAGTGGTGGTGGCGCCGGTGAAGGCCCCGCGCTCGTGGCCGAAAAGCTCAGACTCGAGCAATTCGCGAGGCAAGGCGGGACAGCTCACCGGGATGAAGGGCTCGGCGGCACGCGGGCTCAGACGGTGGATTTCGCGTGCGATGAAGGTTTTACCGGTGCCGCTTTCACCCGTGAGCAGCAGGGTGACGTCGAGTTGTGCCGCCTTTTGCATTTGCTGGAATAACTCGCGCATGCGCGGACTGCGGGATTTTTTCAGCAAGTCACCGCGCTTGGAGACGTCGGCATCGAGCACCTGTGCGTTTGAGCTCTCGCGCCGCGAGCGGCACGCCTTCAGGATCACGCCAAACAGCCGGTCCAATTCAAACGGCTTGGTCAGGTAATCATCGGCTCCGGCCTGCAGTGCCCGCACCGCGGTTTCCGCGTCATTGAGGCCGGTGAGCATGATCACCGGCACCTCCGGGCGCAGCTTGTGCAATTTTTCCAGCACCTCGATGCCTTCGCCATCAGGCAGGCCATGATCCAGGACCACCGCCTTGATCTCAGGGGTGAGGAGTTGGCAACCCTCCGCGCCGGAGTTGGCCGCGACCGGATGCCATCCCCTGCTGCGGGCCGCCATGCCCAGCAAATTCGTGACGGATTCGTCGTCGTCAATCAGTAAAAGGTTAGGAGTTGATTGGGGATCGGACATGAGTTTCAATTCGCTATGCGTGCGGTGTGGAAAATCTTGACCTGTCCATCGCATACGACAATAAAAATCGTCTAGCAAAACCGCACCTGGCGCCACCTGCCTGGGTAGCGGGGGGGCATCCCCATTGCAGGAATTCAATCCCGTAATCGGACGATATCTTTCCGCGGACTCCTCGGGGCTTCAAAAGGCATCCAGTCCCGCCCCTTGAGGTCCTGTTTGTTCACGGCGCTCCACCATCTGGCTCGCAGCGTCGCAATTTGCACCACTGCCACCATCAATCCCATCAGCGCCCCCCCCCACCAGATCCTTGGTAGCAACTCCTCATCGATCCAGTAGATGAGCGCAACGCTAGCCAACCCGTGCATCACGGCCGTGAAAATCCACACCCTCGTCGACCACCGCCGCGTGCTGGCGGGCAGTGCGAGCGCGTAACTCAAGCCAACGGCGATGCCAATGACGCCACTCCCCTCTATGATCCACGCATCAGGGGACGCCGTTCCCAGCACTTTCAGAAAAGTCGCCGAGTTCTTCATCCACAGCAGGCCCAGGCAAATGTCTAGCAATCCCACCACAAGGGGCCAGAGAATCACAAATTGCCGCTTCGGGCGCAGTTGTTGCAGTGACTTATTGTAGGGACTCATGGCAGAGGGCTGTAGTCCTACGGCAAACGCCGTGCCAGATCGTTACGATTTGATGTATTCCTTATGCTGCAAGGGTTTCTGCGGGTTGATGCATGGACGGGAGCACGCCGTAACCCTGCAATCCCTGCGGCCGCGCCGCACGCCTTGCAGTCTCTCAGGGCATGGGGGCACGCGGCAAAACGCACCAGAAGGTGCTGCCTTGGTCCGCTTCACTCGTCACGCCGATGCGCCCGCCCTGCGCCTCGACCGCCAATTTGCAGAAGGCCAGGCCCAGACCCGTGGACCCAATCCGGCTGGCCGTCGGTTGATCGAGCACCCCGAATTTTTCAAAAATCCGCTCATGATAGAGAGTTGGAATGCCGGGGCCATGGTCGCGCAGCCAGAGGCGGACGCCACCGGGGTCGGGAGTTGCGCCGAGTTCAATCTCACGGTCAACCGGTGCATACTTGAGCGCATTGGCGAGCAGATTGGCGACGATGCGCACGCTCAACCCCACATCACAAAACAGTGAGGGGCAATCCCCGGCAATCCGTTGGATAATCTGGCGGCCACTGGTCGGATCCAGCGTCTGGGCGCAGGCCACCTGGAAAATCTCCGCCACCGGCACCGCCACCTGATGCAGGGGCATGTCCGTGGATTCCATGCGGCTGATATCCACCACTGTGGAAACCATCCGACTGAGACGGCGCGCGTTCTGGATCGCCGTGAAGAGGTTGCTCTGGTCCTCCGCGTACAGAGGATCACCGGTCGCTTTGCCATGGATCAGCTCAAGGTGGCCGCAAATCACCTGCAAAGGGGAGCGCATGTCGTGCACCAGCATGTGGGTGAGACTGTCGCGCTGGTGCTCGAGAAGCTGCAAACGCGTGTAATCCTGAGCCAGTTCGATATAGGCCGCCCGCAATGCCAGATGGGTGCGGACGCGGGCCAACACCTCGACCTCACGGAAGGGTTTGACAATGTAGTCCACGCCACCGCAGACGAACCCCGCCGTGATGTCCGCGGCGGCAGAAAGGGCACTGATGAAAAGCACCGGAATTTGACTGAGCCGTTCATCCTCCTTGAAGCGGCGGCATACTTCATGCCCATCCATGCCCGGCATCCGCACATCTAACAAAACCAGCGCGGGCGGCTCCTCACGGGCGGCGGCGAGCGCCAACTCACCCTGTGGAAAGGCCCGCACGGCCCACCCGGCCTCGCTCAACATGGTCCCGAGCACATTGAGGTTCTCAGGTTCGTCATCGACGATCATGAGGGGGGATTGACTGGCCTCGAGGTTCATACGCCGACTCCTTCCGCGGAGTCTAACAACCGGCGCAGGCTGGCGTAATCGTAGGCAGACAACAGCAACCCCATGCCGGCAGCCAC
Organism: Verrucomicrobiota bacterium; assembly: GCA_037132955.1. GTDB lineage: Bacteria > Verrucomicrobiota > Verrucomicrobiia > Verrucomicrobiales > Akkermansiaceae > Luteolibacter. Next base: position 9,514 of record JBAXPF010000010.1, read on the forward strand.
TTCACCATGGGCGGCGGCAAGCTCCGCGATCAACTCGCGCAACAACTGTGCGTCGCCGCGCAGCAGAGCCTGATCGAAACGCCGCACCTGCTCCGCGGACAGGCAGGTCAAGGCTGCGGCATCGAGCGCCGGCGTGATGTTAGGAGCCGGCTCTGCGGCCTCATAGGTGTAGAGAACCCCGGCGAGCCGGGCGATTTGCTCCAGCAGTTGTTCGCGCCGCACGGGTTTGGTGAGGTAGCCATCCGCGCCGGCAGCGCGTGCCAAGTCGCCTTCCTTGTCAAACCCGGATGCCGACACCATCAACACGGGGAGCTCGCTCCCGCCCGGCAGCGCCCGCAAATGCGGGATCGCCTCGTAACCGCTCATCTCCGGCATGTTCTTATCGATGAGCACCAGATTCACATCCCCGGTCTGGCGCAAGCGCTCCAAAGCCTGCGCCGCGCTGGCGACGGTTTCCACCGCAAATCCAACGGCCGTGAGCATGGTCTCGAGCATGTCGCGGTTTTCGGGTTCGTCATCGACCACCAACAGGCGGCAGGGCTCTTGCTCCGGAGCCAGACACCGCACCTCCCGCTGAGGCAGTGCCGGCCCGGTGCCGCGCACGAGGCGGGCGTTGAAAGTGAAACGGAAGCGACTGCCCTTGTCAAGGCTACTGGTGACGGTGATGCCGCCGCCAAGCGCCTCGGCGAAGCGGCGGCTCAGGGGCAGGCCCAAGCCGGTGCCTTTACCACTCTTGATGCCATATTCCGCTTGCTCGAAGACTTGGAAGATCCGCTCCATTTCGTCTTCGCGGATGCCACAACCGGTGTCATCGACATCCACCGCGAGGGTGACGTCCTCCGCCGCAGCACCACCCAGCAATGCCACGGACACGCGCACCCCACCCCGGGCCGTGAACTTGACCGCATTGCCGACCAGGTTGACGAGGATTTGTTGCACCTTGGTGAGGTCGGCGTTGATGAATTGCGGGACATCCGGGGCCCGGGTCACCTCCAGCGTCACGCCTTGTTTGAGCAGCTGCTCGACAAACATCAGCCGGACATCCTCAAGCATCTGATGAAAATCAAACTCTCTCGCAGCCAGCACGATGGTCCGACCGTCGGCGCGTGCCATGTCCAACAGGTCCGAGGTCAGTCGCAGCAGATGCTCGCCACTGCGGGTGATGGGCTTGAGCCGGCCGCGTGACGGGCAGTCACGGCATTCGCGTTCCATGATCTGGGCATAGCCAAGGACGGAATTGAGAGGGGTGCGGATTTCATGGGACATGTTCGCCAGAAACAGCCCTTTAGCCACCGCGCTTGCATGCGCCGCGTCGTGCGCTTTGAGCAGATCGCCTTGCAGCACGCGGGCCTCGTGCTCGAAGGCGCTGCGGGTATAAAAATTCGCGTAGAGCTCGGCCAGCACGCGCAACAGGGCGATCTCCTCGGTCTGCCAGATCCGCAGTTCCCGCACGACAACAAGGCCGATGAAACCGAGACAGATCCCGTCCTGCATCAACGGCAGGGTGACCAGCGAGCGGATGCCCATGGGTTCGAGAATCTGCCGCATCGGGTCCTCTTGCGGCAGTGCCGCCATGTCGGGGATTTGCAGCACGTCGCCGCGCCGATGAATGGCCACCCAGTCCTGAATCGGTGTGATGGGTAGTGACTGTTGTCTGGCGCTTTGCGGCGGGATGCCGGGACCACACCACTCGTGGGTGATCGATATGAGTCCGGCCGCAAAATCATAGGTCATTAGATAGGCCCGGTCCACCGCAACGAGCTGCCCTATCGTCGCCAGCGACTCGTCAATCGCTGCGTCTTGCCGGTCGCTAGGGATGTTGATAAACTCGGTGGCCAGGCGCAGCAGCCCGCTCTGGATCCGCGCAAGTCGGTCCAATTCCATTTCGGCCAGCTTCTGGGCGGTGATATCCCAGTTGGTGCCAATCATGCGCAAGGGCTTGCCGGCACCATCTCGCTCCACGTTGGCAAAGCCCCGGATGTGGTGAATCGTCCCGTCCGGCCACAGCACCCGGAATTCAGTGTCGAAATCCTTTTTGCTTTGCAACGCCAACTGGATTTCCGCGTCACCGCGCTGGCGGTCGTCCGGGTGCAACCCGGCCTGCCAGGCCTCGTAAGCCCCGCCGAACTGCTCGTGCGTGATGCCGTAGAGGCGGTACATTTTTTCATCCCAGACTAAGCGGTTATGGACCACGTCAAAGTCCCAAATGCCCACGCCGCCGGCCCGCGCCGCCAGCGACAATCGGTTGGAGGTCTCATTCAAATCATTGGTCATGTGTTCCGCCAGCGTGTGGGCATTGCGGCGGGTGTTGGCTAATGAGAATGCCAGACCCGCCAGCAGCAGGCTGATGGCCGCTCCCGTTCCCATCGTCAGCCAGACTTTGGCGTGGTCCGAGGTTTGCGCCCTGTGGGCTCTTGAGAAATCAAGCAACCATTGGCGACCTGCGGAATTGACGCTCACCTGGCGGGTCCAATGAGTTTCCGACCGGGCCGGAGCGTTGCCGCGTGGCTCGCTGTCATACAGCTTGGCGGCAGAATCCCCAACCGCTCCATCATGGATTTGCAGATGGACTGGTTTCATGCTCTCCAAGCCGCCGAAATCCAGAATGCCTCCCAGGAGGTCGTTCATCCGATACGGACTGTAAACCCAGCCGATGAGGGCGGCGCGGCGTTCGGCCACCGTGGCACATGCCGCGCCCATCCGATAGACCGGCGCATACATCAACGTGCCGGTTTGGACATCCTGGCCGTTTTCCTGCACCAGCTTGACCTTGCCGGATAGGGTGACTTGATCCTCATCCCGCGCCGTTTCCATGGCCGCGCGGCGCATCGGTTCGGTGAGCATGTCGTAGCCGAAGGCACGCAGGTTCCTGCCGACAAAAGGTTCGAGAAAAACAATCGAGGAATAGCCGTCCCGCTCGCCCTCCGGCCACACCCCATACTCGGGAAAACCCTCGGCGCGAACCGCACCCACATGCGCTTCCAATTGCACGCGGGGCACCAGCATGGAAAAGCCGATCCCCTGAATGCCGGGCAGATAGCGGTCGACTTTCTGGCGTGCGGCGAATGCGTGCCACTCCTCGCGGGTGACTCCGTCGGTGTGGGCGAAAAAGGCCGCGCCGCTGCGCAAGATCTGTTCGTGGGCGCGGATCCGTTCCATAACTCGGGATTGGATTCTCTGACAATCATTCTGAAACGCCAGCTCATCCTCTGCCGCATTCTTGGAATTGACCACCCGCACCAGCCAACCCGTCATGACCAAGCCCGCCACCAACAACAGCAAGGCCGCCCCTTTGCCACCCGGCCTGCGGATGGTCCCAACGCCAGGCACGCCTGGCAGTAACTCCGCCGCCCCGGAATCTGCTGCGTGCTGGGGTAACAATGCATTCATAAGTCCGGACACCCGGCTTGGGTACAAGAGTCTGCCACGGGCAGAGAGACACTGATGACGAGCCCGCCTTGGGTCCCGTTGCGCACCGTGACGCTGCCGTGAAAAAGCTGGATGATGTGACTGGCCAAGGTCGCCCCCAAACCAAAATCGCCTGCTCCCTTGAGGAGTTCGCGCTGGCCGCCGACCTCGAAAAATGTCTCCAAGGCGGCAGACGAGAGAGCGGCACCACGGGTGATAATCTGCACGTGGGCTTGCCCGGCGGCCACCTGAGTCACCAGCGTGATGGCTTCCCCTGCCACCACGCAATGCGTGGCCGTCAGCAGCAGATCGGTGAAGGCACGCCGGAGCAAGCGCGCCTCCCCGCAGAGGGTCACATCGTCCACGCCACTCAAGGCGGCGTGCACCGGGTTGGCTCCCGCCTGACGGGTCACCGCGGCCACCGCTTCCTCCAGCAGCGGCATCAAGCGCACCGGCATCCGCGCAGCAAACCCCTCAGCCGTAACATCGAGTTGCGTGACCGTGAGTGCGTCATCGATCAGTTTCTCGATGCGCAGGCAGGACATGTCGTAGTCCGGGCGCAACGCGTGATGCTCCGAGGCGGGCGGCAAGTCAGCGAACAAGAGTTCCGCGATGCCGATCACGCCATTGAGCGGTGTGCGGATCTCGTGGGACAACATGTTGAGCCACTGGTTTTTGGCATCATCCCAAAGTTGCAGACGACGGTTCGCCTCGGTCAGTTCCCGCATGCGCTGTGCCACGAGTTCCTCCAGATGGAGTTGATGGCGCCGCAACTGCAAATGGGTGCCGATGCGCGCCAAGACCTCAACCTCCGCAAACGGCTTGGTCACATAATCCACACCTCCGGCCTCAAAGGCCCGCAGCTTGTCGGACGGCTGGGTAAAGGCGCTTAAAAAAATGATGGGAACCCCGCGGAGTTGCTCATCCGCCTTGAAGCGGCGGCACACCTCGTAGCCATCCATGCCCGGCATTTGGATATCCAGCAATACCAGGTCCGGCAATTCGGCACGGGCGGCAGCCAGGGCCAGCGCCCCCCCCGGCAGTGCCCGCACGCCCAATCCCGCCCCGCTCAGCATCGCCCCGAGCACGTTGAGGTTGCCGGGTTCGTCATCAACGATCATGATGGTGGTTGGAATGCAATCCGTCTTCATAAGGTTTCTCTCGGGAGTGCGTCGCAATTCCGTCTCAGGCGTTAGATCAGCCGGGTTTTCCGCCGCCGGGTCAGGCCCCGCCCCGGTGGCCTCCTCAGTGGGACGGTTCAATGGGTTTTGACTGGTCATAATCAGGTGGTCATTTGCCCCTGGGCACGCCGGTATTCTTGTGCCGCATCCGTGGACTGCGCAACACCAAATACGGCACGGGCGTTTTCATAAGTCTTGATTCCCGTGCTTCCCATTTCCTAAATAGCGGCTAGAGTGAGCGCCCGCACATGACCGACATGAACGCATCCCCGATCCGGCGCGTATCCGGACTGACGGCCACCTCCATCGTGGTGGCCAATATCATTGGCACTGGCATTTTCACCAGCCTCGGGTTTCAGGTCGGCGGCTTGCCCAGCGGCTTTGCCATCCTGATGCTGTGGTTGGTCGGCGGCGTGTGTGCGATGTGCGGGGCGCTGTGCTATGCGGAATTGGGTGCCGCCTTGCCGCGCTCGGGTGGCGAGTACCATTATCTGGGCACCATCTTTCATCCGGCGCTGGGCTTCATGGCGGGCTGGATCTCGGCCACTGCGGGTTTTGCGGCCCCGGTGGCTTTGTCGGCCATGGCCTTTGGCAATTACCTCACCGGCGTCTGGCCCGGGGTGCCGCCGCTGGCGGCCTCGCTGGCGGTGGTGTGGCTGGCTACGCCATTGTTGTTAGGCGACGCCAAGCTCGGCAGCGGTTTTCAAAATGGTTCGACGTTGCTGAAAGTGGCCTTGATTCTGGGCGTGATCGGGGTGGGGTGTTTTGCGGGGCCTTCACAACCGGTGTCGTTTTTGCCGCAGGCGGGCGATGGCGGGCTGATTGCGAGCGCGCCGTTTGCGGTGAGTCTGGTGTATGTGATGTTCGCCTATTCGGGGTGGAATGCCTCGACCTATATCGCCGGTGAGGTGCGCAATCCGTCGCGCACGATCCCGCTGTCGGTGGGGCTGGGTACTTTGTTAGTGATGGGCTTGTATCTGGCGGTCAACGCGGTGTTTGTGCGCAGCACGCCCATGGCGGAAATGGCCGGCAAGGTGGAAGTCGCCCTCACCGCCGGGCCGCATTTGTTCGGCGCGGCCGGCACCAAGATCATGGCCGGCTTGATTTGCGTCGGGCTGGTATCGACCATCAGCGCGATGATGTGGATCGGCCCGCGGGTGATGGTCGTGATGGGCGAGGACCTGCGCGGCTTGCGCTGGTTCGCCGGTCGCAGCCGCCAAGGCGCCCCGGTGCGGGCGACTCTGGTGCAATTCGCGCTGGTCAATGTGTTTCTGCTCACCTCACGCTTCGAGCAAGTGCTCACCTGTGCCACGTTTGTGCTGCAACTGTGCTCGTTCCTAACGGTTATAGGGGTGTTCGTGCTGCGCCGCAAACAACCGGATCTGGCACGGCCCTATCGAACCTGGGGCTACCCGGTCACGCCGCTGGTGTTTCTCGCGGTGTCGGCATGGATGCTCTGGCATATCTTGCTGTCCAGACCCGTCGAGTCGCTCATTGGGTTGGGTATCGCCGCCGTCGGCCTCATCCTCTACTTGCTTTCCGCGAAAAATCCTCCATTGTCCAGCCCAGCCCCTATCCCCCATGAGCCGAATTAACCGATCCATTGCAATGACAGGTGTCGCATGCCTGCTGGCCGCCCACGTGCTGGCCCAAGACCCACAACCCACGCCGGCAACTGCGCCGCCGCCAGCGCCAGCGCCCACGGCCAATCCGCTCAACGACACCGCGCGCCTCTTGGCCGGCATGCCACCGTCCGCCGACCCGATCATGGGGGAGTTGACCAAGGAAAGCTCGTGGCAACAACACGCGAAGTTTTTCGACACGGCATGGGCGAACCTTGAGAAAAACCAAATTTCCAAAGTGCGCGCCTGGGCCCAGACTCACATTCCGGACGCCTTCGCCGCCAAGGGCACCGCGTTCTATATGTTCAGCGGCCCGGATTTCCTCTACGCCGACACGTTTTTCCCCCAAGCCGACACTTATGTCTTGTGCGGCATCGAACCGATCGGGCCGTTGCCGGATGTGTCCAAACTGCCGCCGCACGCGCTGGGCGGCGAGTTGCACGCGCTCCAGGCGTCGCTCAATTCCGTGCTCAACCTCAGCTTCTTCATCACCAAGCAGATGAAGGATGACTTCCAGAACCACACCTTGAAAGGCACCCTGCCGGTGTTGTATATCTTTTTGGCACGCTCGGGCATGACCCTCACCGACGTGAGTTATGTGGGCCTTGATGCGGAAGGCGTGCTCACCCCCCAAGCCGACGCCACCCGCAGCGCCAAGGCCACGGCTCCCGGCGTGCGCATCCATTTCCTGGCCGCCGGGTCCACCACCCCGCGCACCCTGTATTATTTCAGCACCGATATCTCGGACGGCGGCCTGAAGCAAAGCGGATTCCTCAAGTTCTGCAAAACCCTCGCTCCAGGCAACAGTTGCGTGAAGTCCGCCTCCTACCTCATGCATGAAAGCAATTTCTCCGCGATCCGCGGGTTCTTGTTAGAAAACACGACCACCCTGGTGCAGGACGACTCCGGCATCCCGGTGTCCTTCTTTGCGGCCGATACCTGGAAGATGGCGTATTTCGGCAGCTATCCCGGGCCGATCTCCTTGTTCAAGAACTGCTTCCAACCGAAGCTGGCGGAGGCCTATCGCACGACCAAGCCGGAACCTCTCAACTTCGGCATCGGCTATCGCCACCGCGCCGGCGAGTCCACCTTGATGGTCGCCACGCGCAAGCCGGCAACCGGCACCGCGCCGCAACCCAAGAGTGAACCTGACGCAGTGGCACCGCGGGCAGTGGCGGTGCCGACACCGTAAGCCGCGGTTATTCTAACATGCCTGCGCCGGGAAGAGACTTGCGCGCCGGGCCGATCCGTGCATGATCGCCGCCGATGAGCGATTGGAATTTCATGACTGTGATCATTGTCCTCGGCGTGTTTGCGCTGTGGAAACTGGACCTGGCAGCCACCTTGCTCAACCTCAAGACCTTCCCCGCCACCGTCCCGGCGGACCTCGCCGACCTCATGAGCGCCGAAAAGCTCGATAAGGCGGGCGACTACCTGCGCGTCAATGCGCGCTTCGGCGTCCTGCAATCGAGTTTCTCGCTGACCGTGTTGCTGGTGTTCTGGGGGTTGGGCGGCTTCGGTTGGCTTGACGGACTGGCACGCGCGTGGACCGCCTCGGAGCTGACCGCGGGGTTGGTTTTCCTCTCCTTGTTAGCTAGCGGCCAAAGCCTGCTCGGTCTGCCCTTTGAGGTGTATGACACCTTTGTCATCGAGCAGGGCTTCGGCTTCAACCGCGCCTCGCCGCGCACGTTCATTCTCGACCGCCTCAAGGGCTTGTTACTGGCCGCGTTGCTGGGCCTGCCACTGCTGGCCGCCGTGCTGTGGATCTTCAGCAACGTCGCCCACGCCTGGCTGTGGGCCTGGGCGGTGGTGACAATATTTCAACTCATCCTCACCTATCTTGCGCCGTCGTGGATCCTGCCGCTGTTCAACAAGTTCACCCCAATGCCGGAGGGCGATCTCAAACAGGCGATCGAGGCCTTGGGCGAGCGCTGCCAGTTCCCTCTATCAGGCGTGTTTGTCATGGACGGCTCAAAGCGCTCGACCAAGGCCAATGCCTTCTTCACCGGCCTGGGCAAACGGAAGAAAATCGCGCTCTTCGACACCCTGCTGGAAAAAGGCAGCACGGACGAGTTGCTCGGCGTGCTGGCCCATGAGATCGGCCACTTCCGCTGCGGCCACATCAAGCAACGGCTCGCGGTGGGCATCCTGCAAAGCGCCGTCATCTTCTTTCTGCTAGGCCTGGCCACCGCCCCGCATGGCGCCTTCGCCCGCGTCCTCTTCGATGCCTTCGGCGTGGCCACCATCTCGCCCCACGTCGGGCTCGTCCTTTTCATGATCCTGCTCGAACCTGTCAGCAAGGTGTTAGGCGTGCTCGCCAACGCCTGGTCGCGCAAGCACGAGTTCGAGGCCGACGCCTATGCCGCCAAGGTCACCGGCAACGGCAGTGCCCTCGGCGAGGCCCTCAAAAAACTCTCCGTCGATCACCTGTCGCACCCCGCACCCGCCGCCTTGCGGGTGTGGCTGGATTATTCCCATCCGCCGCTGCTGCAACGCCTCGCCGCGTTGCGCAAAGCGCCAGTGACGCATTGCGGCGCTCCATGAGCGTCGATGCGCAAGAGTTGCGCGATGCATCTGGCCAGCGACTTTTCCCGCAGGGGAAAAGCAGTCGCATGCCGCCGCCACAGCAGATTATACCAGATAGGGATTGGTGCTGATTTCCTCGCCGACGGTGGTGACCGGGCCGTGGCCGGACAGCAGGCGGGTCTGAGGCGGCAGCGTGAGCAGATGCTTGGCAATCCCGTCGAGCAATTGCCGGTGGCTGCCACCCGGCAAATCGGTGCGCCCGATGGACCCGGCAAACAGGGTGTCACCGGAGAACGCAAGTTCATACTCAGGCAGATGCAACGCCACGCTGTCCGGCGCGTGGCCCGGAATGTGATAGAGCAAAAATTGCAAACCACAAAGGTGGAGCGGAGAGACGCCATCCGGCACCAACCTTCTATCAATCCGATAGGGAGCGACCCCTACCGGCATGCCCCACTGGCGGGTCAGGGATTCCAAGGTGAATTCATCCGAGTAGTCTTCCATGGCATGCAGGCGCGCGCCGGCCGCCTGGAGCGCGGCGGCATCCAGCACATGATCGAAGTGCTGATGGGTGAGCAACACGTCATCGACGCGCACTCCGCGCGCCGCCACCCAGTCGGCAATGCCGTCGGGCGCATCCACGAGGAAATTGCCTTCCGGGGTTTCGACGAGGTAGCCGTTGGTTTCGCAGAAGCCGCCGGTGTAGGTGCTGAGTTTCATGGGGGGTGCTTACGGTGGTTACTGTAGGATAGACTACAAAAGGTTGGACATGCAAATAAAACCACTGATGCCCCTGATTTATCCTTCTTTTCAGTGATCTCAGTGGTCCTCAGTATCTCAGTGGTTTTCTTCGCCCGAACTGCGAGGCAGGCATTATCCTGAAAACCGAAGTTTGATCTCAGTAGTTAGTTAGATTAACCACAACCGAGCGAAGCGAGATAGCCTGACTGACCAAAAATTCAAATAATCTCAGGCAAATTACACGGATTTCCTGAGAATTTCATTGGGGGTTCATCATCCGTTCACAATCACGGGCGTTGATATGCGCATGACCAAGTTCCACAGGCTGCTCGCAATCCCCGTTCTAACAACCACTCTGGCGGCGGCGACGCCCGGTCTCGACGAGGCTGAAGTCAAATTGCCCTATGGTGAATTGAAGAAACTCCTGACCGATGCCGCGCGCCCGGAGCCGGCGGCTGAGCCGCTGAGCGCGTTGCTCTCGGCGCGCCTGCGGGTCTCCATCGATGCCGGCAAGCCGGTGGTGGATGCCACGTTTGCCAGCGCCAGCTTCGGCACCGGCCTGGTGATGGTGCCATTGCTTGGCGGCAATCTAACCATGATGACCCGCAAACCCGCGGATAGCAGGGTCCTCATTCACGGGCGGTATCTATGCCAGGCATTGGAGGTTGCCGGCAGCCAGGTGCTGGAGGCCAGGTTGCTGCCAGCCGCCGGCCCGGACGGCTTTGAAATGCTCGTGCCAGCCTGTCCGTCCGCCATCCTTGAAACCGGCAACCTTGGCACCGATGGCGCCATCACCGTGAAAATCGACGGCCGGGAGCAAATCCTCGGTCCTGACCAGGTGCTGCCATTGCCGCTGGCGGGTGGCGGTGTTGGGGTTAGATTGTTAGGAGAAGACGAGACCCGCGAGGCATTGCGCCCGCCGGAGCCATCAGCATGGACGTGGCAGCACCAGGCGCTGGTGCTGCCCGGTGACGGGGGGATCGCCTATCATGTGATGGCGCGGGCATCCGCCACCAATGGCTCTGGCGTGGCGGCGCAGCTCACCCTGCCCCAGGACGCCCGCGAGGTGACGGTGACCGGCCGCGATCTGGCAGGTCACAAGGTGCTGCGCGGTGAGGATCGCGCGCTCAATCTCACGCTGGAATGGAAGACCCGCGGCGTGTTGGAGCGGGACGTGGAGTTATCCTATCAGTTGCCGCGGCGGCCGCTGGACCGCAAATGGACCTTGCAGGCGCCCGGTGGTCCGCTGGCGGATGCCACGCGCACCCGGTTTGTGATTGCCAGCTCCGCCACGCTGGCCTACGCCGCCGAGAATCTCACCGGCCCGTTTGAACCGGAGGGTCTTCCCGATTTCCTCAAGTCACTGCTCAAGGGCGAGTCGTGCTTTCACCTTGAGGCGGCCGAATCCGCGGCGCTCACGGTTAATCCCTTGCCACTGGTTGCCACCGCGGATGGCAGCATGCCCACCGCCCAATGGTCCGTCACCATCGAGCCGGATGGGGCCATGCTGGTCAAGGGCACTCTAACAGTTGAGCATCGCAAGCGGATGGTGGTGGCCTTGGACACACCCGCCGGGTTGACGCTGCTGTCCTGCCAGGTGGGCGACCACGCGGTGGCACCGGTCAATCTCGGCGAGGGCCGGCTTGAAGTCACGCTGCCCGGCACGGGCGGAGCCACCAAGATCGAGTGCGTCTTTACCGGGCGGACCGACGCGCTGGACCCGGTGGATGTTACTCTCACGCTTGCCTTGCCGCAGACCCCGTTGTCCATCAACGCGCTGGTCTGGGGCATCAATCTGCCTGCCGAATACATTGCGGAAACCAACGGCAACCTCACCCGCACGCCCAATCCCAAGGACGCCGTACCCTCACAAATCACCTTGCGCAAAAACCTGTGCCGCGACGAGCGCCCGGAGATCCACGTGTTCTACCGCCGCGCCGGCCTCAAACACTGACTCTAACATCCATTACCCCACACCTGTCTGACATATCATGAAAACTCTCCATTTGCTCGCTTCATTGGCCATTATCGGATGCACGATGGTGGCGTGGTTTATTCTTGGCTTCGCGCTGACAACCCGCACCGCCAGTTCATCCGACACCATGGCCCGGGAGGTTTCCGGGGTGTGGAACCCGGCCCTCGAGCAGCAGCATCCGGAGGCGTGGTTTGACACACCCAACGCTCCCGGCGGACGGGCCGTGTTGCTGCCGGCGTCATCGGACGTCACCGTCGATCTAACATTCCTGCCGAAAAAGCGCGGCCTGTTCTGGCACCCAACCTATGATGTGGGATTCAAGGCCGACTATGTGTTCACCAATCCGACGCGGATTCCGCAGACGGTGTATGTGGCATTCCCGCTGCCCACCAAGGCCCAGGGGCTGGAACGCTTCGAATTCCGGCTCGGCGACTCGGACAGTGGCAGTCGCAGCCCGGCCACCGGTACGGATATGGCCACCCAGGCCGTGGTGCTGCCGGCCTCCGCGAGTGTCACCTTGCACGCCGGATACCAAACGCGCGGCACCGGCAGTTGGATCTATCGCTTTTCCAACAACCAACGGATTGCGGGATTTTCCCTCAAGATGAAAACCGACTTCGCCGAGATCAATTATCCGGTAGGCACGGGATCGCCCAAGGACGAGGATAGGAAGCTCGTCGGCAAATGCTGGAATCTGGCATGGAATTACCCCGATGTGCTGGCGGCGCAATCCATCGGGATGGAAATGCCCAAGCTGCTCAATGCCGGGCCGGTGGCGGCGCGGATTGCGTTTTACGCACCGGTGTCGTTGCTGTTTTTCGTGACGATTGTCATGTTGATGGGGGCGTTGAAAGGCGTGCCCTTGCATCCGATGCATGTGTTTTTCGTGTGTGCCGGATTTTTCTCGTTTCATCTGTTGTTAGCCTATCTGGTTGATCTGCTGCCCTTGCTGGCGAGTTTTGCGATAGCCACGGTGACTTCATTGGTCCTGGTGTGCGGCTATCTCCGGGCGGTGGGCGGCAGCACCCTGTTCAAGGTGGCGGTGCCGGCACAAGTTGCCTATCTGGTGCTCTTCAGCCTGTCGTTTTTCTTCGACGGGCTCACCGGCATCACCCTGACTGTCTGTGCGGTGGCCACCCTGGCGCTGTTGATGATGCTCACCGCCAAGGTCGATTGGCGTGCCTGGTCCGCCAAGGCGCAAACCCGCGGCCATGACGGCCCGCCCCCCCTGCCAAGCCGAGCTCCCGTGGCATCCCAGGATTTCTGAGGGGCACGAACAGTGACCAGCCTTGTGTGGCGGCCTGGAACCAAGGAGGGGCGATCTCCGAATCGCCCGCCGTCCATGACAAGGCTATGGATAGAGTCATGCCACCGCGCATGAACGTTTCATGGGCATGGGCGGATCGGAGTCCGCCCCTCCTTGGGGTCATGCGCGAACCACTGGATTGAGACCACGATTAAACAACCAAAGCATGAAATAGTGAATGAAGTGTCTTGTCAGGCATCTGTGGCTGGCGAATAATCGGGGTGTTCCTTTTGTCTGTCAGGCGCATGAAAACTCTTGTTAGCAACACCCGCATCGTATCCCCGGATTTCGAAATCGAAAACGGCGCGCTGTTGCTGGCAAACGGCCGGATCGCGGCGGTGCTGCATCCTGATGATCCGCGGCCCGCCGCAGACACCGTGATCGACGCCGCGGGCCGCATCAGCATGCCGGGCTTCATCGACATTCACGCGCACGGTGCCGATCACCACGATGTTTGCGATGGCACGCTTGAGGCGATCCGCCACATTGCCCGGCGCAAGTTGCAGGAAGGGGTCACCTGCTGGTTGCCCACCACACTCACCCAGCCCCGAGCCAAGCTCGAACAAGTGGCCGCCGTGTGTGCGCGGTATTTTGCCAATCAGGAGTTGTGCAAAACCCCGGGTCTGCACGTCGAAGGGCCGTTCATCAACAAGAACAATGTTGGAGCGCAAAACCCGCAGTTCATCCGGCCACCGGATCTAACAGAACTGGAGATGCTGCACGCCATCGCCGGAATTTTGATCGTGTCGATCGCGCCGGAGCTTGCCGGGGCGATCGACGTGATCCGCGGCGCGAAGCAACTCGGCATCACCAGCTCCGCCGCTCACACCTCGGCCACCGCCGCGCAAATGCTTGCCGCCAAGGCGGCCGGGCTCACCCATATCACGCATTTTGGCAACGCCATGACCCCGTTGCACCACCGCGAAATCGGTGTGGTCGGTGCGGGCTTGCTCGATGACGGTCTGATGCTGGAGATGATCTGCGACACCATCCACCTTTGTCCGGACATGCTCAGGCTGGTGTTCAAGGCGGTGCCCATTGAGCGTCTGATGCTCATCACCGATTCGATGGCCGCGTCCTGGATCGACGAGGGGGAAACCACGCTCGGTGGTCTCGCCGTGGTGGTCAAAGACGGGGCCGCCCGCCTCCAGCAAGGCGGCGCGCTCGCCGGCTCCTGCTTGCGCTACAACGAGGGCGTCCGCAACGTAGCCATGCTGGGCCTGCTGCCACTTCACCAGCTCGTCAAAGCCACCTCATGGAATCAGGCCCGCTCGCTCGGCCTCGATGGCATGGGCAAACTCGAACCCGGTTTTTGGGCGGACATCGTCCTTCTCAATCCGGATTTCTCGGTTTGGAAAACCCTCGTCAATGGCACCGAACGCTGAGGCCGGTTTTTCCTGATGTCCGGGGTTTGATCCCATTAGTTGGTTAGATTAACCACGGATGACTCCAGATTACACGGATTGACATAATAATTGCTTGGCAATGCGGAGCGGCAGGGTAAGCTCCGGCGCTCTCCATCTATTGCCATGTATTTATCTAACAATAATCGACCCTTGCAGAAATTCAAACTGCTGCTCATGTTGCTGGCAGGCGCGGCACCGGTGTTTGCGGCTGAGCCGGCACCGGGCAAGCGGGTGATGCCATGGGATGGGGCGGCGCTGGCGAAGGTCCCACCGGTGCATGCCACCACGGAACGTCCGGCCAACGGGATGCGGGCGTTTTTCTATGAGGGTGCGGATTACAAGGGCAAACCGACCTGGGTGTTTGCCTACTATGCGGCTCCGGCAGGGACGCCGCCAGCGGGCGGTTGGCCGGCGGTGGTATGCGCCCACGGCGGTGGCGGCTCGGCCTTTCCTGAATGGGTGAGGAAATGGAACACGAATGGCTACGCGGCCATCGCGATGGACTTGGAGGGGCATTTGCCGGGTTCGCACTTTTTCGGCGTGCAAGGGAATTTCCCGCTGGATCAGGGCCACCCGAACGCCGGGCCCAAACGTATCAGTTGGTTTGGCGACGTCGCCCTGCCCGACACCGAGCAATGGTTCTATCATGCGGTGGCGGACGTGATTCGCGCCAATTCCCTGCTGCGTTCATTCCCCGAGATCAACCCGAAGAAGATCGGCCTGACCGGCATCTCCTGGGGTGGCACGATCGTCAGCACCGTCGCTGGCGTGGACTCAAGATTCGCTTTTGTCATTCCCGTCTACGGCGGCGGCTTCATCCACAAACATGACATGACGCCCGAGCAATACCGTGTTTACCTAACCAAGTGGGATCCGTCGGCCTACCTGCCCTACGCCAAGATGCCGATGCTATGGGTGCAAGGGGCTAACGAGAACGTCTTCCCACTCGATAAGTTCAGTAAATCGGCAGAGACCGCAGGCGGACCGAGCAACATGTGCATTCGTCCCTTTTTGCCCCACGGCCATGGCTTCGGCTGGGAGGAAGTCTGGGAGATCGGCGGCTTCGCCAACAGCGTCGTGAAAGGCAGCGCGCCGATGCCGAGGTTTGCGCGGCCCCAAGTCAATCCCAAGGACGGTCTGGTGCATGCCAAGTATACGGGTGAGATCCAGAGCGCGGCGGTCGGTTTCACAACGGCCACCACCGAATGGAAAAACCAGACGTTGCCCACCATTCCCTGCACCATCACCAAGGACGAAGTGGTCGCCACCAAGCCGCTGCCCGCAGGCACGACCGCCTTTATGATCAACGCCACCGGCGCCGGCGTCTGGGGCGGCGCATCCGCCAATTCCGTGTTGGTGATGACCAAGCCGTGATGCGGGGCCCGGGAGCCGTCGGGGGCAGTGCCCACCCGCGCTGTCACCCGCGCGCCTCCGTTAGAACGCGGGCGGGGCAAGCGGAAGACCGCACAAGCACTGTGTGGTCTACTCCTGCCATCACATGATGGCAGGGGCGATGGGCGGCGCGATGTCTTCCGGCGCTGCGTGTGGTTCCCGCAAGAGTTCATACGGGCTTTCACGCAGCACGATCGGCTTGCGCTTGGTCAAGAGCAGCCAGCATTCGTAGGCGGTGCCGAGCACGATGAGGGTGACAAACACCAGCAAGGTGGCGGTCACCATCACGTCGATGCGGGCATTGAACAACGAGTTCCTGGCGGCGGCCAGCGCCGGAGCGTCGAGGCCACCGGCGATTTTGCCCTCGAGCTTGCGGATGGCGGGCAGAAACCCCGCGGCATTGGCCGAGAAGATTTTCATCAAACCCGCGCTGAAGGTGGCCACGGTGAGCAGCAACATCGGCGCCAGCGTGATCCAACAATACCGGGCCTTGCCCATCTTGATGAGGACGACCGTGCCAAAGCAAAACGCGATCACCGCCAACAATTGGTTGGAGATGCCGAAGAGCGGCCACAGACTCTTGGCAATGCCCTCGGGATCGAGCGCGCCTTGATAGAGGAAAAACCCCCACGCCGCTACCAGCAGGCCGGTGGCCAGGATGTTGGCCGGCCACGAGCGGGTATCGCGCAGGCGCGGCGATATCTCGCCTAACAAGTCTTGCAGGATGAAGCGGCCGACGCGGGTGCCGGCATCCAAGGTGGTTAGAATAAACAACGCCTCGAACATGATGGCGAAGTGATACCACAGCGAGAGCGCGGTCTTGCCGGGGATGATGGCGGCGAACATCCGCGCCATGCCCACCGCAAAGGTGGGCGCGCCGCCGACCTTGCCGATCATATGGATCTCGCCGAGGTCGGAGGCGAGCGCCTGCATGCGCTCCTGGCTGATGGCGTAGGCGGGTCCGTAGGAGTTGATGGTTTGGATTTGCGCGGCGACGGCGGCTGAATTGTTAGGATCGACCGGCGAGTTGATGGCGAAGTATTCGCCGGGCGGCAGGGCGCAGGCGGCGATGACCGCCATCAGGGCAACCAACATTTCGACGACCATCGCGCCGTAGCCGACGAGGCGGATGTCCTTTTCGCGGGTGAGCATTTTTGGGGTGGTGCCGGAGGCGATGAGCGAGTGGAAGCCGCTGATGGCGCCGCAGGCGATGGTGATGCACACGAACGGAAACACCGGACCGGGCACCACAAAGCCGCCGCCGTGGATGAACGGCGTGAGCGCCGGCATCTGCAAGGGCGGCGCCAGAAACACGATGAACAGGCCTAACAGCGCAACGGTCCCCAGCTTCATGAAGGTGCTGAGGTAATCGCGCGGAGCCAGCAACATCCACACCGGCAGCACGCTGGCCGCAAAGCCATAGATCATGATCGCCCACGCCAGTTGGGTCGATTTCAGGGTGAGCGCCGCCGCCCACGCGGGTGGCAGGTATTTGCCGGCCACGACCGCCGCCAGCAGGCCGATCACGCCGAACAGGGTGGCGTGGGTGACACTGACTTTGCCACTCTTGATTGCCAGGCCCATGATAAAGGCCAGCGGAATGGTGGCCGCGATGGTGAAGAGCCCCCACGGGCTTTCGGCCAAAGCCTTGACCACCACCAGGCCGAGCACCGCCAGCAGGATGGTCATGATCACTAACAGGCTGATGAGCGCAATGATGCCGAGCACCGGATTGAGTTCCTCCCTGATCATTTGACCGAGCGATTTGCCATTGCGGCGCATCGAGGAAAACAACACCACCGAGTCGTGCACGCCGCCACCAAGAGTGGCACCCACCAAGATCCACAAGGCACCCGGCAGGTAGCCGAACTGGGCCGCCAACACCGGTCCCACCAGCGGCCCGGGCCCGGCAATCGCGGCAAAGTGGTGGCCGAAGACCACCCACTTGGGCGTGGGCACGAAGTCCTTGCCATCATTGCAGGTGATGGCCGCCGGTGCGCGCCGGTCATCAATTGTCAGCACCTTGGCCATCAGCCAGGCCGAGTAAAACCGATAGGCCACCGCAAACGTGCACACCCCCGCAATCACCAGCCACAGCGCGTTGACCGGTTCGCCACGCTGGAATGCCATCACCCCGACCGCCACCACGCCGAGCACGGAAACGGCAACCCAAATGAGGATGCGGAAGAGTTTTGGCATGGGGCGTTAGAAAAACCAGCCGCGGCGTTTGCTGCGCTTGTAGGAGCCATCGCCGACGGACAGGACCTCAAGATGAGTGGTGGTGAGCCCCTTGTCATAGAAGCCGATTTTCTTGGCGGCGCGGGGTGACAGGTCGAGGACGCGTCCGGCGATGAACGGGCCGCGGTCGTTGATGCGGACGGTGACGGACTTGCCGGTTTTGACGTTGGTGACTTTGACGAGGCAGGGCAACGGCAACGTCTTGTGGGCGCCGATGAGATCCCAGGGCATGACTTTCTCGCCTAACGAAGTGGTGCCGCGCATGAGCCCGAAAAACGACGACTCGTTATACCACGAGCAGGTGCCGGTTTCCTCATAGGTGAGCGCCCGCTCGACACTCATCGGGTGATAGGTCTGGCCGCGCACGGTGTAGGCCCGGGTCTGGTATCCCTTGTAACTGTGGCCGCAGGAGCTGCATAGGATGGCAGCGAGAAACGCACAAGCGATGCGGCCTTTGCGGGACGACATCACACGTGTCAGCCCGAACTCCGCAGCCTGATGGGTGATGTGGGTTAGATTAACCACGGATTACGCGGATTTTACGGATCAATATAGGTGGCTGGTATGCGGGGTTTCTTTTTGTCGCTCCATCTCGACGCGCCCGGTTGCCGCCACATGCTATTTCTTGCGCTCGCGGACAACCTTGAGAGCGGCGGCGACCTTCTCCCGCATTTCCTTGCCGGGTTTGAACTTGACGGCGGCGCGCGCGGGAATCTTGACGGTGGAGGTCGGGTTCTTGGGGTTGCGGCCGAGCTTGGCCTTCAACTCACGGACTTCAAAGGCGCCGAATTTCCGCATGACGACGTTGTCGCCATGCGCCAGGGCGGCGGTGATTTCATCGATGAGGGTTTGGACGATATCAGAAATGGTTTGCTGGGTGATTTCGAGGCCCTTGGCCCCGAGTTTCTCGGTGATTCTGATAGAAAGTTCGCGTTTGGTGAGAGTGGCCATGGGGAAGATGGGATGAGACGGCAAAGGTGCGTCGCCATTACAAGCCGTTTGGCAAGGGCTTGTCGCGCCAAAAATTCTCAATTGTTGGAGTTTTTTCCCGGGAGGATCCGGATCACTCCAGGGTGGCAGCAGGTGGCGGGGTGCCAAGGATGAGGTGGGTGGTGCGGAAATGCAGCTTGGCGGTTTTGGCGAGGGCGTCCGGGCCGTGGCGGGCCATCAGCTCGTGACCCGCTTGGATCACGGCGGCGGCGGCCCCGAGCGGCAGACGGATGCCGGAAGCGGCGGAGGTTTTATCGATCCAATCGAGAAAGCGCTCGCGGGCAAGGATGGAAGCGGCGGCCACGGCGATATCGCTCTCGCCCTTGGTGCGTTGTTCGAGGGTGAGGCTGAGGCCTTTTTGCTTGAGCGCACGTTGCAGGACGCGCGGGTTGGCAAATTGGTCGCTGAGCGCGCGCGGGCAGTTAGGGAGGGCTGCGGCGAGGTTTTCGATGACGCGGGCGTGGCCCCAGGCGAGGAGTTGGTTGAGGTTGCCGAACGAGGCGTAGAGCGGGTTGTAGCGCTCGGGCCCGATGGCCACCACCTCGGTGCGGCAGCCGGGCGTGGCGCGAATGAGCGCGGCGAGCTGGCGGATGCGGGCGGCACTGGTGACGCGTTTGGAGTCCATGATGCCGGCGTCCATGAGCTGGCGGGTGATGGTGGCATCCGTGTAGGCACCGGCAATGACGAGCGGGCCGAAATAGTCCCCCTTGCCGCTTTCATCGATGCCAAAGTGCGGTGCGAAATGGTCCGGCTCGAGGAGTTCCTCGTAACCGATGCGGGCCTCACCAAGGATTTCGGGCTCCAAGGTGAAGCGGATGAAGTCCTCGGTGTCCTTGCCTTGAATGAGGACCTTGGGGCCTTTCTGATAGACGGTGACATTCAGCTTGCCCTTGCGCGCGGCAAACAGCGCGTGCTCCCTCGTCTCGAAGTCGAAGCCATCGCGCTGCAGCACCTGGCGCAGCGTGGCCACCTGGGCAGCGGTGAGTGGCGCGGTGTGGCTGGTCATAAGCGCAACGGCACGCCGCTCAATGGGAGCGGTCGTATTCCTCGATCTTGAGCCGGACGGCGGGCTCGGCTTCCTGATAGATTTCCTGGATCATCTCGTCGGAGAACTCATAAACGCGGTTCTCGAAGGCGGTGGTGGCGAGGCGGTCGAAGAGCCGGGCCTTGGCCGCGGCGATGTCCTTGCCATAAATGTGATAGGAATCGGCCTGCCAGTTGAGGCGGCCGAGTTTGATGCTGTGGCCGCTGCGCCGGGCGATTTCCGCGGCGATCACATCGCGGTTGAACAGGATGAAGCCGAACATGTTCATGAAACTCGCGCCCCACGCGTCATTGCTGCGGAAGCGGATGTTGCAATTGAGCCACCAACTGCCGTCGGCCTCGTCTTCCATCAACCGGTACCAGATCGATTGCAGGCAGGGCGGATCGTAGCAATCGAGGTCGATGTTAGGCATCCAGGTG
>JBAXPF010000011.1:0-29334 GCA_037132955.1 Verrucomicrobiota bacterium
GGTCAACCGCGGGTGGACTCACCGGCAAGATCGTGACGGCGGTATCCGCCGGAGGTGCCCACAGTCTTGCGCTGTGTTCGGACGGCACGGTGGCGGCATGGGGGTATAACAAGTCCGGCCAACTCGGCAACAGCACCAAGAACAACAGCAGTGTCCCGGTGGCGGTAAGCACCTCGGGCTCGCTCTTTGGAAAAACCGTGGTTGGAGTTGCCGCCGGCTCGTCCCACAGCCTCGCCCAGTGCGCCGATGGTGCCGTGGCGGCGTGGGGGGACAATTCCAACGCTCAACTCGGAAACGACAGCTCAAGCAACAGCACCGTGCCGGTGGCAGTGTCCACGACCCCACTGGGCACGGGCGGCAGGCTCGTGGCGGCAGCAACCGGATCCAAAGCCATGCACTCGCTGGCGCTGGTTCCAATCTCGAGCAATTCCAGATTGGCCGGCCTGACCGTGGGGTCCGGCTTGATGAGTCCGGTCTTCTCGTCCCTGATATCTTCCTACACATCCAGCGTGCCTGGCACAACCGCCAGCGCGACGGTCACGCCAACCACGGCCGACCCGGCGGCCAGCGTGACGGTGAACGGAACGGCCGTGACCAGCGGCAGTGCGAGCAATGCCATCAATCTCGGCGCAAGCACCGTGAACACGATCACGGTGGTGGTGACTGCACAGGATGGAACAACTTCCACCCCCTACACCGTCATCATCGACAACACGCCCTTTGGCGTCTGGAAGAAAACGACGTTCACCGATCCGGCGGACCTGGCCGATCCGGACATCAGCGGGGATCTGGCAACCCCCGCCCATGACGGCATCACCAACCTCATGAAATATGCCATGGCGCTCGAGCCGATGTCCTGCGGCACGACTGGCTTGCCCGGCGTGGCCGAACAAAATGGTTATCTCACACTGACCTATCGGAAAAACAAGGCGGCCACGGACGTCACCCACACCGTCCAGGCCGCGGATGATCTAACCGGAATTACCTGGGCGCCGGCCACCACCGTGTTGTCTCAAACCGATCCGACACCGGACGGCGGGAGTTATTGGCTGGTCACCGTGCGCGACAATGTGCCGTATGCCGGGCAGGCACGGCGATTCATGCGCTTGCAAGTTACCAAGTAAGACAAGCTGCACGGCCGCGCTTGCGCAAGGGTCTGACCCGTGGTATGAATCCGGCCGCAATGATTCCCCCGGCTCGTTCATTTTTCCTTTGCGTGTGGCTGGCCAGTGCCGCAGTGACCGCCGTATCTGGCCAGGTGCTGGATTATTCCGGGCGCATCGCGGTGGATGGCTCTAACTTCACCGGCACCGGCTTTTTCGTCTTCAGCATCCACGCAGCAAGCGGCGAAATCCTGTGGGCGTCAGGCGATTTCCCCCAAACTGGCGCGACCCAGCATCCGGCGGCGACCTCGCAACTCGCGGTGCGGGATGGGATCTATCAAACGCGCCTGGGCGACGTGGCTGCGGGCATGCCAGCACTGGACGCCGCGCGGCTGCTTGCCGCCAAAGACCCGTTCCTGCGCGTGTGGTTCCATGATGGTTCGCGCCGCGGTTGGCAAGTTGCCGGCGACACTCCCATCAGGCCCGCGCTCGCCGGAAAATCCGCTGCCGCACCCGCCACTGCCACCGCCGCCCTCGGCAGCAGCCAGGCCGACATCATCCTGCAAGAGCTGCGCGAGATGAGAGCCCTCGTACAAAAACAACAAGCCCCGCCCCCGGCGGCCAAACCCACCACTCCGGAGCCACCCAAGATCGTCACTGTGCCGCTCGGTGACAGCCCGTCGATCGGTGACACCAGTGCTCCGCTCGTGTTGGTGGAGTTCACCGATTTCCAATGCCCGTATTGCAAGCGTGCCCACGACGAGGTGCTGGCCGCCGTGCAGAAAAAGTTTGTGGCTGCCGGCAAGCTGCGGATGGTGAGCCGGAGCCTGCCGCTGCCATTTCACGCCAACGCCGAACCCGCCGCGCTCGCCGCCTTGTGCGCCGGGGACCAGGGGCAGTTCTGGCCGATGCGCGACCGCTTGTTCGGCAACCAGGCGGCACTCTCTCCACAGGACTTTTTGCTTGCCGCCGAGGCATTGAAGCTGGATGCCCATGCCTTCTCCGCCTGCCTGGATGAAAAAAAATTCACCACCCAAATCGCACGTGACAAGCAGGACGCCGCCACTGCCGGCATCACCGGCACGCCCACGTTTGTCTTGGGACGTGCCAACGGCAACACCGTGACCGGCTTGCTGATGGTCGGTGCCAAGCCGAGCGCCATCTTCGAGGCCGAAATCGAAAAACTCCTTTCTAACAAATGACACCGCCGCCCGCCCCCCCGCCGGAAACGCCGTCAGCCTCGAACGCGAGATTGTGGCTACAGGCCGCCTGCATCTTCGCGGCCGCAGTCGCCTGCGGCGTCATCTACAATGGCGCGAGTCCGCTGGGGCTGCGCCCGCAGGCGTTGCCACTGGCGAGTGCCGCGCTTGGTGGGGTGGCTGAAAAAACCACCGCTGCGCAGAAAGGGTTTTCCAACGAGACAGTTTCGATGACGCTGGAAATCGCCCCCGGCAAAATCGCGCCGCCACGCGGCAACCCGCCCACTCCAGCAGCAGGCACGCCGCCATCCCAGATTCCGAGCCTGACGTGGGCGCAGGTGCAGACGTTGATGGCGGCGCAAAAAGTCGTGGTGGTGGATGCACGGACCAAGGTGGCGTTTGACCTCGGGCATATTCCGGGCGCGGTGCTCATGCCGGCGAATGCCTCGGTGCCCGAGTTGCAAGCCTTTGCGACACAATACCCGAAGGACACCCCGTTGGTGGTCTACTGCAGCTCGACGACCTGCCATAGTTCGGATAACGTGGTGAAACAACTGGTGAACGTGGCTGGCTTCAAGAACGTCAGCCTGATGCCGGGAGGTTTCGCCGAATACACCTTGGCACAGACGCCCTCCCCGCCGACCAAGCCATGAAAGTCGCGTTGGAATTCGATCTCAAGGGTTTGTTGCGCGGGCTGCTGGCGATCCTCCTGATGTGGGCGGCATTGGGCAAGATCGCCAACCTGCAAGACTTCCACGCGAATCTGGCCGCCTACCAATTGCCGTTGCCGGAGTCCCTGCTGCGCTTGGCAGTGACGGTGGTGCCGTGGCTGGAATTCTTGTGCGCCGTCCTGCTGGTCACCGGCGGGTTGCGCCACGCGGCTTTGCTCATGACCACTCTGCTCTGCACGGTGTTCGTGCTGGCCACCGGTCAGGCCTGGGCGCGCGGGTTGCAAATTTCCTGCGGCTGCTTCAAGCTCGATTTCCTCGGCGATGGCGCCGCCAAGCACGCCCTCGAGTCTGTGCAATTTGCGTTCGGCCGCGCGCTCTTGCTGCTGGCGGCGGCGCTCTATCTATCCCGGACCTGCCGCCCATCCATCGCGGCGCGCGCCACTGGCGGCCCGTAACTGCGGCTTCCAGCCGCTGCTCTATCTCCCTCTCCTTCGCGCGCCACTGGCGGCCCGTAACTGCGGCTTCCAGCCGCTGCAGACACAAAAACCGGCATTAAAGAATTTCGGAAATTGTTCTTGCGATATCCGTAAAATCCGGCCTAATTCAGGGCAAATGAATCAGACCGTAAAAACCCCATCCGCGTTCTTTTGGTTTCCGTCCGTGTTAGGACTGGTTCTTCTGGCCCAACCGCTGCCGGCCCAGGGGCCGCTGGCACCGCCCGGCGCGCCGGCGCCGATGATGAAGACGCTGCAGCAAATGGAGCCGCGCACCCACATCGAGAATGCGGGCTATGTCATCACCGTGCCCGGTTCGTATTATCTAACCGCCAACCTCAACGGCCCCACCGCGATTGGCATCAAAGTGCAAGCCAGCGGCGTGACCATCGACCTGCGCGGGTTTGCCATCACGAATTGTCAGGTGGGCATTGCCGCCGTGGCAGGCGTGCGGACCGTCGCAGTCGCCAACGGCAGCGTAAGCACATGCTCAGGTGCCGGCGTGGATTTGTCGCAGGCCGAGCATTGCCGGCTGGAGGGGGTGATCTCATCTAACAATACAGGGGATGGGGTGAGCGTGGGCAGCGGTTCGATCGTGACATTGTGCACGGCGGCCAACAATGGCGGACGCGGTCTGGTTCTGGGCGATGGCGGCACGGTGTTCCGCTGCGTTGCGCAAACCAACGGCAACAGCGGCATCGTCATTGCCTCTAACTGCCAGGCAACGGAAAACACCTGCACCAGCAATGGTGCGGGCGCAGGTCAGGCCGGCCTGCTCACCATGGGTGCCGGCAACCGCGTGGAAGGCAACTCCGCCAACCAAAACAACGGCCAGGGTTACCAAATCAACGGTTCGGGCAATCTCGTCATTCGCAACAACGCCTGTAGCAACACCGTCGCGGATTATTCCATGGCCGCGGGCAACAGCTATGGCCAGATCGTGCTGTCCCCGGGTGCCGGTTTTATCAATTCCAATGCCTGGGCCAACTTCGGCTGCGGTGCCCAGTCAGGCACCTGCCAAATTGACGGGGACTGCAATGATAACAATACCTGCACCACCGATACCTGTGTGGCTGGCACTTGCGTGTTCACGCCGATTGCAGGTTGCAGCAACACAGGTTGCGCGAGCGCCGCCGACTGCAACGATAACAATGCCTGCACCACCGACACTTGTGTAGCCAACGCCTGTGTGCACACGGCGGTTCCAGGTTGCGGCAACACAAATTGCACCGGCGCCGCCGACTGCAACGATGGCAATGCCTGCACCACCGACACCTGTGTGGCCGGCAGCTGCGTGCACACGGCGGTTCCGGGTTGCGGCGGCACGGGTTGCGTCGCGAATTCAGACTGCAACGATGGCAATACCTGCACCACCGACGCCTGCCAGAACGGCAGTTGTGTTCACACGGCGATTCCGGGTTGCGGCGGCACAGGTTGCGTCGCGGATTCAGACTGCAACGATGGCAATGCCTGCACCAACGACCATTGTGATGTCACCACCCATGCCTGTATATTTTCCGCCGCGGCCAACGGCACGGCATGTGACGACGGCAACGTCTGCACCGTCAATGACGTCTGCCAAGGTGGCGCATGCATCGGCACTCTGAATCCCAATTGTGGCGGCGCCTGCAGCAATGGCAGCACCCAAGCGTGCTACACCGGGCCGGCCGGCACCTCCGGCATCGGCGCGTGCCATGCGGGAATTCAAACGTGCAGCGCTGGCGCTTGGGGCGCCTGTACCGGCGAGGTCACCCCGAGCGCCGAAGTTTGCGACAGCATCGACAACAATTGCAACGGCATGGTCGACGACGGCATCATCTGTAACCAAATCCCGTTGACCGTCAGCAAGAGCGACTCCGGCACCGGCACGGTCTACAGTGTTCCTGCAGGCATCTCCTGCGGGGCCACTTGCGCGGCAAATTTCTCCAGCGGCACAATGGTGACGCTCACCGCCACGGCCGGACTCAACTCGTCATTTGTGGGTTGGAGCGGCGCGTGTTCAGGCACCGGAACTTGCACGGTGACGATGAACAGTGCCACCAGCGTGATGGCGACCTTCACCTACCAATGCACACCGAGCACCGAAGTTTGCGACAACGTGGACAACAACTGCAACGGCATGATCGATGAAGGCGATCCGGGCGGCGGGGTTCCTTGCAGCACAGGTCAGCCGGGTGTGTGTGCCTCCGGCGTCACTCACTGCCAGAATGGAGCCATCGTTTGCGTTCAAAATGTGTATCCTTCCGCCGAAACTTGTGACGGCTTGGACAACAACTGCAACGGCACCGTGGATGAGGGCGATCCGGGCGGCGGCGGTGCCTGCAACACCGGCATGTCAGGCGCGTGCGCGGCCGGCACCGTCCACTGCCAGAATGGCACCCTCGTTTGCGTTCAAAATGTGGCTGCATCCGCCGAGGTCTGTGGCGACGGCATCGACAACAATTGCAATGGCGTGGTGGATGAGGGTTGTGGAGCGACGGGCTCGGCCTGTGTCATGGCCTCCAACTGCGCGAGCGGCGTTTGCACAGGGGGGACCTGCCATGCTCCCACTTGTTCTGATATGGTCAAAAATGGCAACGAGACAGGCGTCGACTGTGGTGGGGGAACCTGCACGACCTGTGGCGTTGGGCAGACATGTTATGTGGGCGCCGACTGCACCAGCGGTGTTTGCTCAGGTGGCCACTGCCAATAACCTTGAATCGTGCTCCGCATGAAACCGTTCGTCCCCATCCTGATAGTGACCACTCTGTTAGGGTGGCGTGCCGGGGCGACCACCACCATCAACACCGCTAACAAATTCTCCTACGCCGCCAACTTCGGCTGGATGGACTGGCGCGGCGACGGAACCAATGGTGCGCTCATCGGCGCGTATGTATGTTCCGGCTCGGTGTATGCCGCCAACGTCGGCTGGATCAATCTGGGCAGCGGCACGCCAGCCAACAGCATCCAATACCAGAACAACACCGCCACCGACTTCGGCGTCAACCTCCTCACCGGCGGCAAACTCCGCGGCTATGCCTACGGTGCCAATATCGGCTGGCTCAACTTTGAAAACACCGGTGATCCCCGCATCGACCTCCTGACCGGCAAGTTTGACGGCTATGTCTTCAGTGCCAACTGCGGCTGGATTTCCCTCCACACAGTCTTTGCCCTGGTGCAGACCGATTACTTGCAGCCCGGCCAAAGCACCAATGGCAACGGACTCCCCGACGCCTGGCTACTGACCACCACCGGCTCCCTTGCTGACGGGCCCAACGCCGACACCGACGGCGATGGCACGACCAACCTCGAGGAATACCTCGCCGGCACCGATCCCAACAACCCCAACAGCGTGCTCGCGATCACAAGTTACACGGCCACCCCGGTTGGCGCATCTGTCATTTCCACCACCCTCACCTGGAAGTCGGTCATGACCCGCTACTATTTCATCGAGCAAAGCCTGGATTTGGTGTCCTGGTTCGACAGCGGCCTCGGGCCCATCACGCCCGCCGGCGCGACCACCACCGACACCTTCACCCATGTCCACTCACCGAAGCGGTTCTTCCGCGTGCGTGCCATGGATCCCCTCGCGCCATAGGGCTGGCGCCACCCGCGCGCCACCTCTTCGATTTGCATTTGCGCTTGTGCCGTCGAATCGTTATGGAAGGCGGCATGAGTCAAGACGGCCTGCCGCAGGACCCGCAATGCTTCGGTGAATACGAGGTGATGCGCGACGAACGTGGCCGGGCTATGTTGTTAGGGTCGGGCAGCTACGGGCGAACCTACAAGGCGCGGCATCTTCTGTTAGGGACTGAAGTTGCCATCAAGGTGATCCGGCGCGAGTTGACGGCCAGCGAGGGTACGCGCCAGAGGTTTCTGCGCGAAGGGCGGGCGTTGGCAGGCTTCGCCCACGACCACATCGCAATGTTGCGGCATTTCGGGCGCAGCGAGTCCGGCCAGCTGTATTACGCGATGGACTATTGCGGCGGCGGCACGCTCGCCGAGCGGGTGCAGCGGCTCGGGCCGCGGCCGGTTGGCGAGGCGCTTGAGATCCTGCGGCAGGCGACCTCGGCTTTGGCTGCGGCGCACGCGGCGGGCATCATCCACCGCGACCTCAAGCCGGGAAACATCATGCTCACCCACGCTCCGCCACCGCTGCGGGTGAAGGTGATCGATTTCGGGCTGGCGCTGAGTTCCGGCACGGGGGCGGCCAGCGGCCGCTTTCACGGCACCGCCCAGTGGGCCAGCCCGGAACAACTGCGCGAGGAAGCCCTCGACGGCCGCAGCGACCTGTTTTCGTTAGGCCTGGTGCTGTGGTTTCTGTTGGAAGGCACGGCGCCCGACCTCGGGAACACGGCCGAGGTGGTCCAGTGCCGCCTCGCCCCCGGCGGTTATGCGGGCCGCCTGCCGCAAGGATTGCCAACAGGCATCGGGGAATTGCTCGGGCATCTGCTGGAGATCGATCCGGCGAGTCGTCCGGTGGCGGCGGATAAATTGTTAGATGAGATTGACATCCTGCGCCGAACCTACCCCTACGAACCGGTTGCCGAGCCGTGCGCTATGGCGGCGGAACAGGAAGACAGCGGGGCCATCGGCCTGCCGTGCCTATCCGGAGACGCCGCGAGCGAGGAGCGATATGAGCGGTTGACCCGCTTGCACCGCGACCACGCCGGTGAGTGGTTCGAGACGGATCTGGCTGACGGGCTGGGCTCCCGGATCGTGTTTGTGCTGGATGAAACGTGGGCCGGCAAGCCCGCCTTGCGCGCCAAGGTGCGGGCCAATCTGGCGCGCCTGTGGCGGCATCCGGTGGAGGGCTTGCCGCGCTTCACGGGGCTGCAGGAATCGGATGTCCGCTTGGTGGCCGAGTTTGAAGGCACCAGCGGTGACGATATGGTTTCGTGGCTCAGGTTGCGGACCAAGGTCAAACTCGGCGATGCCTTCGGCTTTCTCGCCCGGGTGGCTGAGACGGCCGATGAGGCGGCGGTCTGTGGCGTGCCCGGACTCGGCCTGATGGCCGCGCAGGTGCGCCGCGAAAGCAGCGGCAGCAGCGAGGGTGGCAGCGGCTTGCGCGGGGCGGTGCCGCGCTTGTTCCCCTTGTTGCTGGATGCCGCCGATGTGGCGGGGGGGGAGGGTTTGTTAGCCGATGCCATGGGTTCGACATTGGTGTTGGCCAGTCCCGATCTCGCCTGCGACCGCATCTTCATGTTGGCCAAGTTGATCTATCGGGTGGTGTCCGGGCGCGAGACGCCCGACGCGGTGGCACACAGTCCGGGCGCCTATGTCGCGGTGTCAGCGCTTTCCGAGCAAGGCAATGCGGTGCTGTGCAAGGCACTGGCGCGAAGCCGGCCATGGGACTCATGCCTCGCGTTGCTGCAAGCGCTGGCTGCCGCGGAAAACCTCTCGCTCGAGGGCGGCGGTACGGATCGGTCGGGATCGTCGCGCGGCAGCTCGGCTCAGCTTGTTAGAATGATGGCACCGCAGGTTCCGCCGGTTCCTGTGCAGGCGTCTCCCGGGATTCCGGTGCCGCCCGCCGCCGCCCCTCAGGCTCCGGTGTTAGACAAGCGCATGCCGGCGGCCTTGCGAGTCCTGCTGGCCAAACTCAGCTCCGCCCTTGGCGACAAACAGTGGCGTCATCCGGCAGCCTTGGGGGGCTTGTTGGGGGTGTTGGCGCTGGCCGCCCTGGCCGGGGGCATGGTCCGCGGCTGCAACCGCAAGCCGCACCACGAGAGCCGGGCCGTCCCATCCGTCCCATCCGTCCCATCCGTCCCATCCGTCCCATCCGTCCCATCGCCCGTAAACAGACCGCCCGTGGAAGTGAAAATCATTCCCGCCACCAAGAACCAGCCCTTTGTGAACGGCTTGGGAATGAAGTTCGTGCCGGTGGCAGTCACGGACGGGCCGGGCGCCGGGCCGCAACTGTTGTTCAGTATTTGGGAGACACGGGTCAAGGACTTCCAGGCGTTCGTCGATGACACCCGATACGACGCCATTGCCGACGGACCCAACGGCGCACCCGCCTTTACGTTAGAAAAGGGCGGGGTTGTCAAACGGGCGAACGGCAGTTGGCGCAATCCGCGCTTTTCACCTGACTATGACCAAACCGCGGAGCATCCGGTGGTCTGCGTGAGCTATATCGACGCCGAGGCGTTCTGCGCTTGGCTAACGAAACACGACGGGGCCGTGCTGCCGACCGCTTGGCGTTACCGCCTGCCCACTGACGCTGAGTGGAGCGCCGCCTGTGGGCCGGATATATTCCCTTGGGGTGTCAGTTGGCCGCCAGACAGCAGGGCGGGCAATTACTGCGGAGACGAGGCGATGGTCGGCTCTTACCAAGGACGCACCAGCACTTTGGCCGGGCATCGCGACAAGTGGCCGCGGACGGCACCGGTTGGGAGCTTCCCACCGAACCGTCAGGGTCTGTTCGACATGGGCGGCAACGTTTGGGAATGGTGCGCGACGTGGTATCAGAGTTCGATGAACACCCGCGAGGTGCTGGAGATCTATCCGGAACTCAAAAACGATGGCGATGGCAAAGCGTCCCGCGTCACACGCGGTGGGTCGTGGAAAGAAGCTGAACGCACCCAATTGCGCTCAGACTACCGCAATCCCGACGATCCGCGCGGGCGTTGCAGTTACTCCGGCTTCCGGGTGATTTTGGCCGGGGGTGGTTAGATTGGATCGACCTGACCGGCGGGTTTCCGGTCAAAAACCGCTGGGAATGGTGCCGGGGGCACACTGACCGCCGGGGGGTGATCCTGTCCCCGGGTTGCACTGACCGCCGGGTGTGGGGCCGGTCCCGGGGGGATGAGCTCCGCTGGGCGCCGTCCCGGAGGGGGGTCCGGGATAGTGGGGTTGGGTCGGAAGGGTCCCTGGATTGTGGCGTCCCGGTGGTATCGTCTGTGTGCAGGGTGCGGCTGCGGGGGGGGAGTAGCCCGCAGGGCGCGATACCTTTGGCTGGCCAGCAGCGGATTCAGATTTTTGCGCTTGCTGCGGCACTGGTGGATTCTTGCTTTTTCCTAACTGATTGGCCGGTTTGCCCACAATGGGCGATCTGCCCAAAGTCACCTTGACCGGTGCCAAACCCTCACCGGGTTTACGCTCCTCCGTGGCCACGGTCGCAGTCTCCAACGTGCGCCGATTCTCGCGGAATTGCCTAATTGCCTTGATCAGTTCAACAAGCTGCTGCCGTTCTTCCGCGGTTACCGTCTGAAAGGGCTGGGCACCGTCTTTCCTTTTGGCCAGTACGTCGAGGGCCGCGGCCACCTGCATGCCGGTTTGTTGGAACTTCGGTGAATCCCGGGTGATCTTTCGCTGTGCCGCCCAGGTGAGGGGTGGACGTGCGGCTGCATTGTCGCTGCGATATTGATAGGATGATGCCACGCGGTTCTCCCAGCCCCGGTCCAGGCGGTGCACCCAGCGGCGGTAGGCGAATACCGGGTCATAGCCATCCCGGCTCATTTGGAACGCCACCGGTGATACAAACCCGCCTTGCTTGTAGCGGGATGCATAGTAGTCCCCGAAATAGTATTGGCCATAGCTTGGCCGTAAGAAAAGATGCTCGGCTAACAGCATCGGATCGATCGCGATCCTTGGCGCATAGGTCAAGCCTGCCCGTGAAGATTCATCGGCGGAAAAATTGATCGGCGCAAAGACCACCCCGCGTCGCTCAGCGGGGTAATCCCAGTAACCTTTGACATGAATGTAGCCGCGGGGCGACCATACATAATGGGGAGGGGTCCAATCCCAGTCTGTCTGGCCTTGCGCCCAATAGCCTGCGGCCCATTGGTAACTCCCCTGCGTCCAGATCCAGTAACCCGGCGTCCAGCGGCAATCCGCCGCGGGAGCGGCAGCCTTGGGGCCGGTATCCTTCGGTGCCGGTGGCTCGGGCAAATACGTCGTTTCCGATTCTGTGGCGTCGGCCCAATACCCGGATGTCCACTGGTAGCCTTGCGTGATTTTCCCCCAATAGCCGACGATCCACTCGCGGCTTGGCGGCAGCGCGCGCCAGATGCCGCCGATCCATAGGAATTCGCTCCGTTCATCATCCCACGCCCAGTAGCCGGGAACCCAAGCGATGTGGGTTCCTTCCGGACGATCCCCCGGCGGCTCTTCCCCGATGTCCTCAGGCGGGGTCTTGCTGACAATGATGCCCGGCTTGGGATTGTGAGTGACAATCACGGCAAATGCCTCATGCAATGGCCCGCGGGTGAGCACCTGCGAGTCTTGCACGGCGGAGGCGGACACTTGGGCCGAACACGGGGGCAGACCCCAACCGGGGCCGAGCAAAGCGACCAGCACCAGGGTTAGAAACCCTTTGGAAGCATGGGGCACAAGAAGGCTCACGTCTCTGTCTGCATGAATGGGGGAAGCCGTCATACTTGATGAAAGCTAGCCGCCCAAAAAAACCAACACAAGCATAAACCTGCTCCGTGTCCGGCACTGGTTCAAAACTGGAATTCTTGCCGGAGCAAAACCAGACAGCTGTTCGAGTTTGCATTTGCACTTGTGCCAGGTTCGATAGATGACCTATTCTGATGCAACGGACATCTCGCATGAGCACCCAATTCATCCAGACGCTTTTGGCACTGATTCTTTGCGCAAGCGCGTGCTGGGGACAAACCCAGCCCGCCAGCCCGCCAAAATCCAACGTTCGCGAGTGGACCAGCCGCGAGGGCAAAACGCTCACGGCGGAATATCTCGGGGTCCAGGGTGTGAATGTTGTCCTCAAGTTGCCTAACGAAAAAGTCACGCCCGTCCCGCTTGCCATGTTCTCTGCCGCGGACAACGACTTTGTCAGACAAAACAGCTTTGAATATCGCACGGTGTGGCAGGCATGGCCGACCGAGGTGCAAGTCCCGATGTCTTTCGTGGATGTCAAGGAGGCACCTGCCGAGGCGGGCGCGTTTGTCTATACGACCTCGCACTTCCGGTTCAAAACGAATGTCAATCTGGGCACCACCCTGATGAAGGATTTGGCGAAGGTTTTCGAGATGACGTATTTCCTGCACTCGCGCTCGCCGCTTGGAATTCTGGCCAAGCCCGCAGACGATTTGTTTGAGGCGCGGCTGTATGGCACGGCCAAGGAATACCAGGCGGCGGGCGGTCCCGCGATGACTGCCGGCGTTTACAAGACCAAGGAGAAGGTCTTCATGGCCCCGTTGGATTTGATGGGCGTCCAACCCGGCGCGGCCGGCTGGCGCAAGGTTTCGAAGGCTGACTATGATCCATCCGCTGTGGTGCACGAGCTGACCCACATGCTCACCAACGATGTGCTGGACAATCTACCCGTATGGGTGAGCGAAGGTTATGCTGAATACATCAGGTGCATCCCGATCGAAAACGCCGCGTTCAGGGTCACCAAGGACAAAATCAAACAAGGTGTGGTCGATCGGATTGTGACCGACTACGAGAAATCGCAGCGAAGGAACGCGAAAATGAAGGGAGCCGAACTCAAGGATTTCCTGAAGGGCCGCGAAGTTCCTCAAGTATATGAAATTGCCAGTGTGTTGCAAATGACCGACACCGAATGGGTGACCGGCTATCCGCCCGGCCAAAATCCTCACATAACCTCCACGATGGGCATGCCGGATTTCCGCCTGCCCACACTCTATCGGACGGCTCATTTGATCCTTTACTATTTTATCCAAATCGAGGGCGAAAAGGGCGTGACAAAAGTCCGCCGCTTCCTGGATAAAAACCGCAACCTGCTCGCGCGCTACCATCAATACCTGCGGGACCACAAGGTGTTTGAGGAACAGGTGATGGAATTCATGAGTCGGGCCGGGGTCTCCCGATTGACGGATGGCCGCATCCAGTATCCGGCCGGCATGGTCCCGCCCAAGGAGCCCACCCCGCCCTTCACCGATCCGAAAATGCTGAAGTTCGGCGGCCTGGAATCCTTGCTGAACGGGGAATCCGCGGCAGTGGTTGGCAAGCGGATAGAGTCCGCGCTGCGCGAGGATCTTGGAATCAACCTAACTTTTATCGCGACACCCCACCCCACACCGGAGTCCCTACCGCCCGGGAGATTTCCGTTCCGCTAACCTAACTCCCGGCAGAACCTGGCAAACTCAAGTGGTCGATGTAGCGGTCCTCGAAGTTTGGCTGCAGGTTCAACTCGATCACCTCAATGCGGCCGCGCAGGGTCTCCATTTCCTCCAGCACATTGCGGTCCAGCAATGCCAGCAACGCGCCGGCCAGCGCGGTGTTGCCCACCACCCGGACTTGCTCCTCGGCAAACCCCGGCAACAAGCCCATCGCAATGGCGTGGGCCACATCGATGTGCATGCCGAAGCCTCCCGCCAGATAGACCCGGCCGATGGCCTGCGCTGATATCCCGGTGACATCCAACAACGTGTCGATGCCCGCGCCGATGGCCGCCTTGGCTTGCAGCAAGTGGGCGATGTCGATCTCGCTGATGCGCGGGCCGTCACCGCCATGATTCCCCGCCAGACGGAAGGCCAGTCCGTCATCATTCTCTATCCGATAAGATGGCGGCACCTCCAACCAGCGCGCGCGATCAAAGCGGCCGTTGGCCTGAAGCAACCCACAGGCCCGCCCGCTTGCTAGAAAATCCACATACGCGGACCCGCAAACACCGGCATCGGCCGCCGCGGGTTGGCCACCGATGGCGGCGATCTGCACGGCAAATGGCGCCAGCGCAAGCCGGACCGTCTCGATCGCCCCGACTTGGGCCCGGGTGCCGGATGACAAGCCCGCACCCTCAAACGCCGGACCGGCGGCCGTGGCACAGCCGACCAGACGGCCACCCACACACAGCACAACCTCACCATTGGTTCCCATGTCCACTAACAAACTTGGCGTGAGATCGTATGTCATGCCGGTGGCATGCACACCGGCGGTGATGTCCGCGCCGACGTAGGCGGCCAAGCCCGGCAGCAATTGCAGCGGCAAGGCGGGATCAAAGCCACTGTCTTGCAGCCCGATTTGTGCGGCATCCAACACGCGCCCCTCCAGAAAGCTGGCGGTGAAGGGTGCAATCCCCAATGACGTCGGGTCCTCGTCGGCCAGAATGTGCAGCATGGTCGTGTTGCCCGCAAGCCCACCTCCGGCCAGTCGCGATGGCTCGCGTCCCGCCCGCTCACAAGCCTTTTTCAGCAACGGGCCAAGGGTCTCCTCCACCAGCGCCCGCCGCATCGCGTGCCGCACCGTGACCGAGGAACCCGCGCCAATCCGCGTCAGCACGTTGTCGCCAAAGCGAATCTGCGCGTTGAAACCACCGGCACGGGACAGGATCTTGCCATCTGTCAGATCGACTAACAAGACCACCACGGTGGTGGTGCCAATGTCCACGGCAAAGCCAGTGTCCCTGCCCGCCGCTGCGGGAAACAACGGATCCAAGCCGTATGGAACGTCAATACTGAACGTCTCCCCCACCTGGGGGGCGGCGCCGATTTGCACGCGTGCGGGGATTTGCAGCACCACGCGGCCGCCTTCCGGAAGGCGCCACTGGCATGAGCGGATCAGTCCGTCAGGGGCCGCGCTTACACCGGCAGCATCTAGCAAAACACCCTCGCGCAATTCCACCATGCAGCCGCGGCACCAACCGCGCTGACCGCAGCGGGCGTTGAGCGGAATATCAAAATGTGCCAGAATATCCGTTAGAGTACGGCCGGCCATGGCGGCGGGAATTTCAAGGCGATGACGCGTGGCCCCGTCCATGCCTTCCAGAATGATCAACTCGGCGGCTTTCATGGTTGGGTTTTCACGGGTTCCGCGCGCATGATGGCAGCATCCGGGGAATGGCCTAACTGCTGGCCCGGCGCAATGATCTGATAGCGCCCGGCATCCCAGGGGCCCCAAATCAAATCATGCAACAACGCCAAGTCTCCCTGAATGTGCTCGAAGTTCCACCCGAGTTCCTGTGCGCAGGCCTGGGTATAAGCCACCTCGCGCGCGGCCTCGGGTGTACCCAGATCGATGAATGCCGCGGTGTCATAACTGGCCCAGATCCCCTGCTCGCTCTCGATGAGAAATTCCACATCCTCCGGATCAAATTTCTGTGACAGCGTCTCCTGCAGATATGCCACGCGGTCCGGCCCCGGCACCCGTCGTGCCAGATTCCAGCCCGGTGTGTAATAGTAACAGCCCGGACAAGCATCCTGCCGGCGGGCAAACTCCTCCTTGCTGCCCAGAAACACCGCCCTGCAATCATGCGCCCGCGGAATCACCAACGGATGCCGCGCCGCGTGCAGGCCGACCACCCCGCACCCACACAAGCCATAAACCAACACGATGGCCTCGATGTCATCCCGCTGGTCGAGTTCGGTGACCGCCTGTTGCAGGACCCCGCGCATGATCTCAGGCCGGTCATGCAAGGCGATTTCCAGCAACCGTTGCTCGACAATGTGGGTGGCTCCCACAGTCACAAGCGCGAGCTCCTTTTCGAAAACATCACATATCAACAGGGCAATCGGCGGGGGCGGTTTCATGGTGTGCTATCAGGTGTTTCTGCGGCACCGCCCGTGTCAGCACTCCGGGCATTGTCGCGATATTGTTTGGGGGTCATGCCCCGGAGGGCCTTGAACACATGCGTTAGATAACTCTGGTCGCAAAAACCGCAGTCCGCCGCCACCTCCGCCAGCGGCTTGTCCGTCTGCACCAACAATTCACAGACCGCCTGCACCCGCACCTCGCGCAGCAACTCGACGAACGAGCGACCGGTCCGCTCCTTGAGCAATTGGGTGAGATGACCGGGCGAAATCCCCACATGCCGCGCCAGATCCTCGCGGGTCAACTCACCCACAATGTGCTCGCGCATGAAGCGCAGCGTGGAGGTGACCAAAACCGGCACGTCAAAGCGCTGTTGCTGCTCCATCGCGGTAAAGATACGCTCCAGCGTCCCTCGCAACCATGCCGCCAGCGCCTCGTCGTCATCAATCTCCGCCAATTCCGCTAGATGGGAGAAGCGCATTCCTAACAATTCAGTCTGGGACGCGCCGGCCTCGACCGCGGCGCGGGAAATCATCACCACGAGTTCCAGCAGCAGCCCCTTGAGCAGCTCATTGCGTTCCCCGCCGGCACTGTAAATGTGCACCAACAGATGATTGATGATGCGGCGGGCCTCCCGCCGGTCACCGAGCTTGATTGCCGCCAGCAAGGCCGGCTCCTCGTAAAGATAGAACTCCCGGATCCGGTCAAACGGACGCTCCTCGTTTGCCGCCACCACCGGGAAATAATTCTTGTTAGGCCGGGCGCTCATGATTACAGGATCGCCCCCGGCACATACTCCGCCGCCGCCGGATTGGCCGCCTCAAGCCTTCTCACCTTATCGGCAAACTCGGCGACTTGGGATTTTGCCGCGCCGGCCTCGCGGTCGCCGCGGGCGACAATCGCCTCCAGCATCGCATGGGACAGCCCGAGGCGGGGGTCGGCCGCCAGCCGGTCTATCAGATTATTGCGTTCCACGGAGCCATGGCGCAAATCATCGACGGTGGCGAGGGCATGCTCCTTGATCGCATGATGCGCGGTTTCCCTCCCCACGCCGGCTTTCACCGCCTCCATCATGATGGTGGTGGTCATCAGGAACGGCAGGTAGCGGCGCAGTTCTGCGGCGATCAGCGCCGGCCATGCGTCCATCTGGTCCAGAATTGTTAGAAAAGTCTCGAACAAGCCATCGATGGCGAAAAACGCGTCAGGCAACATCACCCGGCGCACCACCGAACAGGACACATCGCCCTCGTTCCACTGGTCGCCGGCCAAACCCGCCGCCATCGCCAGGTGGCCTTTCAAAATGACATGGAAGCCGTTGACCCGTTCGCACGAGCGGGAGTTCATCTTGTGTGGCATGGCGCTGGATCCGGTTTGGCCCGGCGCAAACCCCTCACTGGCCGTCTCATGGCCGGCCATCAGGCGCAGGGTCTTGCAGAACGACGAGGGACCTGACGCCAGATCGGCCAGGGCCGCCACCACCCGGAAATCCAGCGAGCGGGGATAGACCTGACCGACGTTGGACCAAACAGCGGGAAGCCCGAGATGGGCCACCACCCGTTGTTCCAGTTGCGCCACCTTTTGGGCATCGCCATCAAACAACGAAAGCTGGTCCATCTGCGTGCCCACCGCTCCTTTCAGCCCCCGCACCGCGTAGCCGCCAATCACCCCATCCAGCGCGGCCAGACTGCCTAACAATTCATCCCCGAACATCGCCACCCGTTTGCCCAACGTCGTCGGTTGGGCCGCCACATTGTGGGTCCGCGCGGTGAGAACCAGATCCGCCCACAGTTCCGCCCGCTCGCGCAGCCGGCGCAAGGCCGCCACGGCTTTGCCGCGGATCACACACAGCGAACGATAGACCTGCAATTGCTCGACGTTTTCCGTTAGATCGCGCGAGGTCAGCCCCTTGTGCACCTGCTCATGGCCTGCCAGCGCGTTGAATTCCTCAATCCGCGCCTTCACATCGTGGCGGGTGACTTTTTCCCGCGCCATGATCGCGGCGGTGTCCACCTGATCCTGCACCCGCTCGTAGGCGGCCACCGCCTCAGCCGGCACCGCCAACCCGAGGTCGCGCTGGGCCTTCATCACCGCGATCCAGAACTCGCGCTCCAGCACGATGCGGCCCTCTGCGGACCAAATGGCTTGCAAGGCGGGCGAGGCGTAGCGTTCGGCGAGGACGTTGGGGATCACGCCCCGCACCATAACTGCCTGCCCGGTATTTACAAGCCTAAGTGGCCTCCATTGCAGGTCCCCCCGGCCCTTTTTTCAAATCCCGCACATTCCACAGCGTTCCAACTGCTGCTGCCCCCGCAATTTCCGTGCCCCGCTCTTTCGCTAGTCACTGCAGCGCACTCGCCACGCGCGAACCACCCCAAC
The DNA here is from genome assembly GCA_037132955.1 of Verrucomicrobiota bacterium. Classification (GTDB taxonomy): domain Bacteria; phylum Verrucomicrobiota; class Verrucomicrobiia; order Verrucomicrobiales; family Akkermansiaceae; genus Luteolibacter. The sequence goes on from JBAXPF010000011.1 coordinate 18,276, forward strand.
GCTAAAACAGAACTGGATGTGCCCGGCAAAGGCCGATAGAATCTTCCGCATGACAAGCGACCGACGCCAATTTCTGATGACCGCCACGGGCGCCGCGCTGGCGGGTTGGGCCGCCCGCGCCGGGGCCGCCGAGCCTGCCTCGCCCCCCCCTGCCCTGCCGTCGCTGTTAGGCAACCGATTTTTCACCTTCAACACGGTGATCCGGGTCAACCAGATCGAAGTGACCCGCAACCGCAACGCCGGCGAGGACGAGGGCAACGACCACACGCCGGAAGCCGTGCAGGCGTTTCGCGATGCGTTTGAACGCGGCTGGCCCGCTGCGCGCATGACCTGGGCGATGAGCTGGCTGGCGCTGCAGGACCAGCGGCCTAACTACAAGGCGATTCGCGAGCTCGTCGTCGGCTATCACCAAAAGTATGGCGATGAGATCACCTTCATTCCCGGCGGGTATTTCGCCAATGTCTATAACACCCGCGAGCAAATCAACAAGGACCTGCATGACGCCTTGGAAAGGGTTTCCAAATTGGTCGGCGGCGGTTACCGGCCGCGCAGCGTGGTGGCCGGCTATCTGACCGCCGAAAACCAGCGCTATCTGGCAGAGCAGGAAGGCATCCATGTCTGTCAGGGCAACATCTGGAGCCAATATGCCGTCGATAACGGCGATGGCGAGGGGTCCATCAATTACCCGTATTATCCGAGCCGTGAACATTTCTGCAAACCGGCCCAAGGCAAGGATGACTTCATCGATTGCGTGAACCTCGACGGTTGGACCTGCGATTTCATCAGCGCCCGCCATCCCGGTGCCACTGACAAATTCAACAGCCGCATGGGCGTCGGCCCGATCGAAACACTGGCACAAGGCCGCGGGACGCAGGAGGGCGGCCTGGGCCACATGCTGGCGACCACCGCCCAGCATTTTGATAACGGCTTCGAGCGCAACGGCTTCGCCTGGGTCACCAATTGCTGGGAACTGTGCCTGGTCAAACAATTCGAGCGCCAGGGCATCAAGGAGCCAGTGCAGTATCTAACAAAATACCTGCAGACGGTCCGCCAGCGCTGGCCCAAGGCGCGGTGTGTCACGCAGGGGGAATTCGGCCTGGCCTGGCGCGAGGCTTTCAAGGACAATGCCCGGCTCGACTATCGCTTCGTCGCGCGCGGCAGCGGCTTCGGCGGATCAGAGGAAAACCTGGAGATCCGCTGGTTCATGAACCGGGATTTCCGGCTCGCGCTGCTGCGCGATTGGAAGACCAGCGGACCGGAGGCGGTCATCGACTTCACCCGCTACGACCTCACCGCGCACGAGCCCCAAGGCCAGGGCCGCAATTGGAGCCTGATCAACCGCATCAATCAAAAGGGCCTGCGCCAACAGGACAAGCCAATCCCGCTGGCCTCACTGCCTGAGGATGACCAGACCCTCATCCGCCGCCGCTATCCGGAGCTGTTCCGGCCCTAACATGAACTGCAATCCGCGTGAAGCGCGTAATCCCATGCTCCTGTAGACTTCCGCGCGAAAAGTGACGCCCCGCGGCTGGCTCCGGAGATCGGAGCCTAGCCCTTCAGGCACCGTGCATGGCGTTCGGCCATGGTCCAGGCCACTTGCGGCACCAGGTCGCGCCAGCGTGGATCGCTGGCGACGATCATCCGGCACACATCCCTGCTGGTGTGGCGCAACAGTTCCTCATCGTCACAGGCAATGCCAACAATCCGCCGGTTGTCGAGAAAATGTTGATAGAGATGCACGCAGTCCTCCGGCGCGCGGAAATTGTCCACCATCACCAATTCCCCGGAGCGGCGGTTTTTCCATGGGAAGACATGCAGTGTCACCTGTTTCATGAACAGACGACCGAACGATTCTAACAACCCTCCGGCGAGATTCTCCGACCACTTGGGCTTGAACAACTCATTGAGCAAGCCAATGCTCAGAATGATGCCCACCGGTTGGGTGGTGCAGCGGTTGAGAAAGCCGGCGATGCGGTGGAACTCGGCGCAGCGGGACAGCAGCACGGTTTTGCCGAGGGCCTGCAAGGCGTCGGCACGATCCAAAAAACCCTGCAGGTCAATGCCGCGGCCGCGCAGCAGGTTGTCCAGCGAGATTTCGCACAAGAGCAGCTCATGCCCCTGATCGTCCGCATCCAGAGCGGCGGCAAAGCCGCGGCGGGCCTGCTCCAGCATTGTTAGATGAACATTCATCACCGGGTCGAAGCTGCCGCGCAGCAACAACACCGGCCGGCGGTATAGCGCTTCCGCCGGTTGCACCACCTCGCCACTGGGCAGGAACAGCGTCGCATCCGTCAGACCGCTTTCCACAAGCTGCAAGGCACACAGGCGGTTGTCAAACGACTCATAGCCGTGGCCCGTCAACTTCAGCAGATCGATCTCCACCCGCCCGGGGGCGAGGTCCTCCACCAGCGCGGCGACCAGCCGTGGCAACTCGCCGCGGTGGTGAAATGCCGCGTAAATCAGATTCACCCCGATGATTCCAAGGGCATCCATCTGGTCGGTGGTCTCGCTATCTAACAACCTTACATGCAGGACAATGTCCGACGGCGGCGCGCCCGGCCGTATCTGAAAGCGCACGCCTAGCCAACCGTGGCACTCGCCGGTGTCATGCCAGCCGCGGGCGCGCACGGTGTTGCAAAAGGCAAAGAAGGTGGTGTCCTGGCCGCGCTTGGGGCCAAGCCTATCCAGCAGAATGGCATACTCATGATCGAGCATCGCGCCGAGCCGGTCGGCCGAGACATAACGGGCGGCGTGGCCGTAGATGGCATCGCTCATGGTCATGTCATAGGCAGAGATGGACTTGGCGACCAGACCGGCGGTGCCCGAGGCGCGGAAGAACCAGTTGGCGGTTTCCTGGCCGGCGCCGATCTCGGCAAATGTTCCATACACCTCCGGGTCGAGATTCAACTCTAACGCCTTGTCGTAAGTCGTATGGGTCATGGCCTGTCAGTCATCTTTCTCGACCCATCCGTCCGCCACCACTTCATCGATCAGCACCTGATTGCTGCCGGCGGCGGCGGTCGCGGGAAACCTGATTTTCAAGATCATGGCGGCTTGCTCCATTTCCGAGCCGAGTTGCATATTCCCCATCATTGCCGACCCGCGTTCCACATAGCCGAAGATCAGGTGATCGCCGCGTTGCGATTCTAGCCGATAGGACTGCCACTTCTTGTCATCGGCGAACCCGAAGTTATAGTAATCGACGCGTTTGACGATGACGCGAAACATCTGTGCGTCCCTGGGCAAGGTGGCCAGCAGTGCCGGCCAGGTCAGGTCCGACCAAGCCGCCCAGCTTTCCCAATCGATCTTGAGCCCGTCCGGCGTCTCGACAAACGCGAGTTGGCGGTTTTCGAACTTGAGGGTGCGGACGCTCACCGAGGCGATGGAGTCATGATAGGCAACGTTGCGAGTGGCATTGAATTCGGTGAGTCCCGGCGGGTCGATGTGACCGTCCGGGTATTCCCGCAGCATGCGCGGTTGCGCCCGTTGGGGGTTGCGCACCAGAGGCAGCAATTCATCAAGGGTAGTGGCTTGAAGGAACTTTCTGGCCAGTGGCGTGGCCTCCGCCAGCAGCGCGGCCTCGCTGCGTTTCATGATCGGCGGTGGGGGTTCATTTGCGAGCGCCGCCTGGGGTTGGGGGGATGGAATGGCGGCGGACACTCGCGACGGCTTTGGCGATGCGGTCTTACCCCCACCCTGCAAGGCGATGATGCTACCGCCGACGATCAACACAAAGAGGACCACGCCCCCACCCAGCAACCACCGCATGGTCCGCCGCTCGTGGCGCCCCGAGCGGTTGGCATGGGGCGTTGCATGTTCCCACGAAGGGCCGTCTGACTCACTCGACTTCGAGGAGGATGTCCGGCGTTTCCGCACCTTGCGCTTACTGCGTCCCTGCCCCGTCCCGCCGATTGAGGGAGCGTCCGCAGCGGGACTCTCGGAGCCTTCAGTCGCTGACGACCCGGATGTGGACTCATTCCGCGATCCGACCCACAGCGACGGCGTGGGCTCGCCCGGGGCAGGAATCCTCAACAGGCGGCGGCAACTCTGGCACACCAAGCCGCGGCCGTCATGATCCCGCGGCACCCGGAACACAAACCGGCAATCCGGGCACACATACCCGCTCCACCGCCGCGCGCTTTCGTTCGTCTGAGACACGCGAGAGCTTGTTCCAAATTCCCCGACCCTGCAAGTCCAAGCATTCACCAATCCGCAACCCTTGATAAAAACCTTGTCATTGCCCGGCTAATCCAGCTGAACAAGCGACCGCGCTAATAGCGCCGCCCCCGCAAATACAAGTCTTCCGCTTGATCAAACGTGATGCTGTAGATATCGCCCTTGATCGGCACTTCCAGCGGGATGCGCCCGGTCTGCGGGTCCACCGGCAGCATTTCACGGAGTGCTTGCACATTTTCAAAGGTATCAGGCGATAGCGTGACCTGAAACTGGCCCTCATACATCAGACTGCGAGAGGCCCGCTCGGCTGCCTGCTCTGCCAGAATGCTCGTTTCAAAGCTTTGGCCAAGGTGATCAAACAACGAAATGCCTGCCTGATCCTTCACCCCGGCACCGGTCTTGCCTTTGCCCTTCTCCTTATGCAGTTCACGTGCCGCCCGGCGCAGTGAAATATCCGAATCCTCCAAGCGCTTCATCGATTCGTTCTTGTCATCGGCATCACGGGCGGCCGACAACGCCTCCCCTGCCCGATTCCGCCGCACTGACAAAGAGGCCTCTTGCGGCGTGGGAAATCTCACCCGCATCTGCCCCGCCAAAGTCATCAAATCCCCGGCCTTCAATTGCAGCTCACTCACCTCCATGCCCCCGCCTTGAGTCTTGATGTGCAGTGAACCCTCCACAAAATGCACCGTCCTGTAGTTGTTGAAAACGTCGAAGTCGGTGAGCGCGCGCAACAAATACAGCCGATCACGCAACTTGATGGAATTCTCCCCATCGACTGCGATGTTGCCCTCAAGCCCGATCCCCTCCGTGGTGTTGGTGGACCCGAAAACCCTGAAATCGCCGGAAATCACGCCGTCAATGAATTCCTGGGCCGCGAACGGAATCAGGTCGACCAACGCCAGCTTGCTGACTTTGACGACGCCTTTCACCTCGGGACGTTGGCCCGCCACCACTTTCAGGCCGTCCATGGTGACCTTGCCCGCGCCCTTGCGAAACTCCGCCTTCTCAAACTCCACCCCTTCCCGCGTGCAATTGGCCACCAATTCCACGATCTCCAAGCGCTCCAGCCAACTCTGCGAAAATGTCCCGCCGCTAAAATGAATCCGCCAACCGTCCGGCAAACGCTGCATCTTGAGGTGACTGCCCACAATCTTGCCTTGGGTTGGCCCGGAATAACCCCAGCGCAATGTCGCCTCCTTCACTTGCAGTGCCTCCACCTTGAATCGGCCGAAATCCCGAAACAATGAATCACCGATCAAAGCGGCGGACTTATCATCATCCGCGCCCGCATTGAGTTCCATATCAAGCTGGTTGATCGACATGACGCCGGGATACCAATCGCCAAGCACGCAGGTGAGCAACCCGAGCTGGCACTTGATGGTGCGTGCCTCCATCGCCGAATAAAAGGCTTGGTTCCCGCCGACGCCCACCCAGCGCTGGATCGTCAACAGCCCCCGCTCCTGCTTGAATCCTTCCATTTTGTCCTCTTTGGCACCCAGTCCGTCGGCAATCGCCTGCTTGAGCTTTAGCTGAAACCCTGCCGTGCCCGGCAATTTCACCAGATACACCCATAACCCGATGGCGGCCACCACCAGGAAAATCGCGAACCGGGCCATCAGCCGCAACAGATGGAATCCCAACACCCCCTTGGATCCGCCACCTGACATCGAGTAGCGCAACTGAAACCAAAACCCCTGACTCGACACCCACTGACTCAGGCGGATGTTAAAATCGTTGGTTTGTTCAATTTCCATAAGGTGGAGCAGTGCCTGCGGCCCGCAAAGTAACGCCCATTCCGTCGCCTAACGCCAGCCAAAATTTTTTTCCACAATTTCCCCTCGCACAACCCCCGTGATTGCTCTACCACCGCGTCCGTGGACACTAACGACTACAAAGTCCGTCTCGAAATTTTCGAAGGCCCGCTTGATCTCCTGCTCTACCTGATCAAAAAGGACGAGCTGGACATCCAAGCCATTTCCCTGGAGCGCATCACCCGCCAATACCTCGACTACCTCAGCACCTTCAAACTACTCAACATTGATCTGGCCTCCGAGTTCATCGTCATGGCGGCCAATCTGATGTATCTGAAAAGCCGCACGCTGCTGCCGCGCGTGGATCAACCCCCGGAAGCCGAAGCGGACGACGACGACCCGCGCTGGGACCTGATCCGCCAGCTCATTGAGTACAAGAAGTTCAAGGATGCGGCCGGGTTTCTCAGCCTCTGCGCCATCGAACAGGAAGGCCGCTTTGCCTATCAGCCGGATGCGCCGGAAAAGGCCAGCGCCGAACCCGCGCCGCTCGCGGAAGTCTCCATCTTCGATCTGATCCGCGCCTTCCAGAATGTGCTCAAACGCTTCGAGGAGTCCCACGACTTCGGCGATATTATCGATGACCGCTTCACCGTTTCGGACAAGATTGACTTTTTGCTCGAGCAATGCGCACCAGGCACCAGCAAGAGCTTTGAAGACCTCTTCCAATCCGCCACCACCAAGGCGGAGGTCATCGTCACCTTCCTCGCGCTGCTGGAACTCATGAAGCTCAATCAGTTCATCGTCCGCCAAAGCAACCTGCTCGGCAGCATCGCCATCGAGCGCCGCACCCACAGCGCCATCGCCGAAATTCAATCTGCGGTCGCCGGCGCCGACGACTGAGATCAGTTCAGCCGGAACACAATCCGCGCCTTGGTCAGGTCATACGGCGACATCTCCATTTTGACCTTGTCACCGATGACCAAGCGAATGAAGCGCTTGCGCATCTTGCCGGAAATGTGCGCCAGCACCTCATGGCCGCTGGCCAGCTTCACCCGAAACATGGTGCCTGCCAACACCGAGGAAATCACCCCCTCGACTTCCACCGCCTTTTCTTCATCGTCCTTGGCGGCGGAACGTGAGGGAGGACCGTAACCGCCTCGGGATTTGTTCGAGGACCGCCGGGAGGAAAATTTGGGACGTGCTGCCATGGGAAAGAAGAAGGAATCGCTGCCGGGCGAGGAAATCCCTCCGGCGGCACCACCATGACTCGCCACCCGCCAGCCGGCAATCCTAAAATCTCAAGCTTCGGAATTTTCCGCGGCGAGCAATTTGAGGCGATTGCGCATGGCCACCTTGGTGACGGCCGGCAGGCGATCCACAAACAACACCCCGTTGAGGTGGTCGATTTCATGTTGCAAGGCTCTGGCCAGCAATCCGTCGGTTTCCACAACGAGGACCGTGCCATCGACTTGCGGCAAGGTGGCGATGACATCGATGGGCCGGCGCACCTCGGCCCGAATCTCACGGATGCTCAGGCAACCTTCCAAGCCAAACTCCTTGGGCTGGCCGAATTCCAACTCCGGATTGATAAACACCAACGGCATGATGGATTCCAAATCCACCTCCTCACCATTGACCCTGAGGTAGGAAATACATTCGGGGTCGTGACTCACATCCACCACGGCAAGCCGGATGGGCACCTCCACCTGCGGCGCGGCCAGACCCACGCCATGGGCATCCACCATGGTGTCGAGCATGTCGCCAATCAATTGGATGAGTGACTCATCCACCTCGGTGACTTTGCGGCAGCGCTGGCGGAGAACGGGATGACCGTATTGGACGATGTCGAGAATCATGGGCGGGGCCAGATGGCTTTAGCCGAGTTTGCGCCCGCGGTCAACAGGCACTGTGACTTTCTTTGCGGATGACGCTTGGCGAATCGCCGGAATGCGTGCATTCTCCGCCCCTCCAGCCACCATGATTATCCTCAGTCACCTCGATTCCGCTTATGCCTCATTTGTCCGGCGTTTGAACCGCCGTGCCCTGCCCGAACCGGGCGTGCGCGACCTCGTCAGCGAAATTATCGCTGACGTCGCTGCCACCGGCGATAAGGCCTTGCTCGCCTACACCAAACGTTTCGATGGGGCCGTACTCAAAACCAAGGAAATTTTTGTCAGTGAGGCGGAGTTTGCCGCCGCGGAGTTGGCCGTGAGTGCCGCCACCCAAATGGCGGTGGCCCGCAGTCTGAAAAACATCCATGCCTTTGCCAAACGCAGCCTGCGCAAGGATTGGTCCGCCCGCAATGCGGAGGGGGCCACCGTCGGCGAGCGGTTCCAACCGTTCGACCGGGTGGGCGTCTATGTCCCGGGCGGCAAGGCCCCGCTGGTTTCCACCGCACTCATGACCGCCGGCTTTGCCCAGGCCGCCGGCGTTCCGGAAATCCTCGCCGCCACTCCGTGTGGCATCGACGGCTCGGTCAACCCGGCCCTGCTCTACGCGCTCAAAGCCGCCGGCGTCACCGAGGCGATCAAGGTCGGCGGCGCCCAAGGCATCGCTGCCATGGCCATTGGCACCCGCACCATCCGCCCGGTCGACCGCATCTTCGGCCCCGGCAACCGGTTTGTTGTCGAGGCCAAACGCCAACTCGTCGGCGCGGTCTCCATTGACTTGCTGCCTGGTCCGAGCGAATTGCTCGTGCTCGCGGACAAGACCGGCAACCCTCACTTCATCGCTGCGGATCTGCTCGCCCAGGCCGAACATGGCGGCGACAGCGTGGTGGGCTTTGCCACCGATTCCAAGGTTCTGTTAGGCAAGGTTATCAAGGCGCTGGAAAAACAGGTGACCACCTTGCCGCGGGCCAAGATCATTCGCGAGGTCCTCAAGCGCGGCACCTTTTTGCTGCATCTCAAATCGTTCGCGCAAGGCGTGGCCATCTCCAACACCTTCGCGCCCGAGCATCTCTCACTCATCACCGCGGATGAAGACCGCTGGCTGCCACAAATCCACAGCGCCGGCGCGATCTATCTGGGCAACCACTCACCAGTGGCCGTCGGCGACTTTTTGGCAGGACCCAGTCACACGCTGCCCACGGGCGGTGCGGGTCGCTCGTTCTCCGGCTTGCGTGCCGATCAATTCCAGCGCCGCACCTCCATTGTGAAGATGAATCCACGGGCCCTGGCCAAGTCCCTGTCCGTCATCGAGGAATTCGCCCGCATCGAAGGGCTTGAGGCGCACGGCCGTTCCACGTCCATCCGTCTGAAAAAATAGGCACCGGCCGTCTCTCCTCCATGTCCGCCAAAGCCACCTGGAAAGTCAGCGCTGCCGTCATGGCCAGCCGCGTGTTGGGCTTGGCGCGCGAAATGATGTTCGCCGCATTGTTCGGCGGCAGCCGCTGGATGGACTGCTTCTATCTCGCCTTCAAGGTGCCTAACTTGTTGCGCGATTTGTTTGCGGAAGGCGCCCTGTCCCAGGCGTTCGTCACCACATTTTCCAAAAAGCTCAAGTCCGAGGGCGAGGCACCGGCCTGGCACTTGGCTAACAAGATGATGACGCTCGCCGCCGTGTTCATGGGCGGCGTTACCCTGTTAGGCATCGGCATCGCGCCGTGGATCGTGGACATTCTAACATCCCTGGCGCGCAGTGGTGCCGCACGCAAGGACTACAATCTGGAGGAGGTGGCCCTCATCGTGACCATGGTGCGGGTGATGTATCCGTTCATCCTGTTGGTTTCGCTGGCGGCGCTCGTCATGGGACTGCTCAACGCCCGCAATGTGTTTGGCATGCCCGCGCTTGCCTCCTGCTTTTTCAACCTCGGCTCGATGCTAGGCGGCGCCGCCCTCGGCTATTGGATGGACCCGCACTGGGGCCCGCGCAGTCTCATCGGTTTTGCCATCGGCGTGGTCATTGGCGGACTCGCCCAGTTGGTCTGCCAGTTCCCTGCCCTGCGGCGCACCGGCTACCGCTTTGTGGCGGATTTCCATTGGCGGGATTCCGGGGTGCGCCAAATCCTCCATCTCATGGCCCCGGCGGTCATCGCCGCCTCCGTGGTGCAAATCAATGTGGTGGTCAACGCGATGTTCGCCTACTCGGTCAGCGAGGGCGCCGTGAGCTGGCTCAACTATGCCTTCCGCCTGATGCAGTTGCCCATCGGGGTCTTCGGCGTGGCCGTCGCCACCGTGACCCTGCCCGCGCTCTCGCGTGCGGCCATCGGCGGCATTTCCCCGGACTTCAAACCCACCCTGACAAAAGGCCTGCGGCTGGTGGCGTTTCTCGTGTTGCCGTCGACCCTGGGCCTGATCTTGCTGGCGGAACCGCTTGTCAGCTTGCTCTATGAGCGCCGCCACTTCGATGCCCACGACCGCATCCAGACGGCCATCGCGTTGCGTGCCTACGGCTATGGCCTGTTGTTTTATGCCTGGCTTAAGGTTTTGCAACCGGCGTTTTACGCCATCGACAAGCGCTGGTTTCCGATGCTGGTGAGCCTCTTCGCGCTGGGCGTTAATCTCGGTTGCAACTACCTGTTTGTCATCGTTCTGCGCTGGGGCCACCAATCCCTGGCCCTCACCACCAGCATCACCGCATGCATGAACTTCATCATCCTCAATGCCGTCATGCGCCGGTTCTCCGCCGGCCTGGACACCGCTAGCTTGTTAGGCATGCTGGCCAAACTGCTGCTGGCCGGCGCGGTGCTGGCGGCCGTGTGCATCGCGGCCAGCCATTGCCTGTTCCAAGACCCCGGCAAACTCCCCATGCTGCTGCGCCTGTTCTGGCTCACCGCCACCGTCGCCGCGGCCGCGGCTGCCTATTTCCTAACAACCAAGCTGCTGCGGGTGCCGGAGGCCGACGAGGCCCTTGCCATGCTGATGCGCAAGCTGCGGCGCTGAGCCCGTGGCACCGTGCATTTCACGCAGGCCGTGGAAACAAGCATCGACGCAGCCTGCAAACGGGTCCATCTTGCCTGCGGTTACAGGAACCAACCCGCACCCGCCATGGGATTCAGGACCTTTTCGGAAAACTCAAGCGGCAGCCAGCACGCGCCGCCCCGCCGCCGTCACCTGCCCGCAAGGATGCCCAATACCGGCAGTTTAGCAGGAGGACAGGCGTACCGCCTGTCAGGGAAGACGGGCGTC
>JBAXPF010000012.1:0-29265 GCA_037132955.1 Verrucomicrobiota bacterium
CCCGCCTGCGGGAACTCTGGACCCTGCCGGCATGAGAGTTTTCCACACCGATCCACAGTATCTGGCCACAGACGAATAATAAAGAAAGGTGTTGCGTGGTTGGCGGAAGGCGTGTAGGGTGGGAGCATGAAGGCAACGAAAGAGCAAAGAGCCCACAGTAAAGGGACGCGCTGGCTGGCGCCGTGGAAGGATTCGGCGGAAAGGCCGGTGATTTATCATTGTGTGACGCGGGTGGTGGACCGGCGGTTTGCGTTTGGGAAGGAGGACAAGGAAAAGTTTCGGACATTCATGCGGATGCAGGAGAACTTCACGGGGTGCCGGGTGCTGGCGTATTGCATCCTGTGCAATCACGTGCACCTGCTGCTGGAGGTGCCGCCGCTGCCGGCGGGCGGGTTTTCTGACGAGGAATTGTTGAAGCGGCTGAAAGCGAGCAGCAATGAGGCGGAAGTGGCGGTGGTGGCGAAGCGTCTGGCGGAGTACCGGAAGCTGGGGGCAGGCGCAGATATTGTGGCCAAGGAATTGCACGAGAGCATCACCTATCGGATGCACGACCTGGGAGAATTCATGAAGGCGTTGTTGCAACGTTTTTCGCGCTGGCACAATGCGCAACACGGTCGGACCGGGACGTTGTGGGAATCGCGGTTCAAAAGTGTGCTGGTGGAAGACGGGATGGCATCGCGGACGATGGCGGCCTATATCGATCTGAATCCTGTTAGAGCGGGGATGGTGGCGGACCCGGCGGACTATCGCTGGAGCAGCTATGGTGAGGCGATGGGGGGCGGTCCGAGAGGGAATGGCAAGAAGGCGCGGGCGGGCCTGGTGCGGGCGCTCATGGCCCACAAGGGATACGGGGCAGACGCGCGGCATTGGGCGGGCAGGGTGTCCAAGGACTACCGGATGCTGTTGTTGGATGAAGGAGAGGAGCAATTGGAGGAAGTTAGAGATGTCGCCGGGCACTTGGAGGTAAAGGTGGTTAGAATGGGCATGAAGACGGCAGCGGTGGCGGCGGAGTTGGCGCAACTTGAGCACAGTCGGGATGTGGCATTGAGGAAAATGTTGCGGTGCAGGGTGCGGTATTTTTCGGATGGGGCGGTGCTCGGGAGTCGGGAGTTTGTGGACGGGGTGTTCCGGGCGTGCCGGGAGCGGTTCGGGCAGAAGCGCAGGAGCGGCGCGCGGAAGCTACAGGGGGGCGGTGCGGCTGCATCCGGAATCCTCTGGAGTGTTAGAGATTTGAAGAAGGGGATTGGGTAAGGGAGCGGGAAGGGCATGGAGAAATTTTGGCATGGTTCCCTGTTTACAGACAAATTGGGACTTTCAGGGCGTTGATCCTATGTCGCGACGCGACATGCGGACCGACTGAGATGCCTTCCGGGTTAAGGGTTTTTCCCGGGAGGATGATCAGTCGGGCCGCATTTTGTTGGTTTTCAGCTTGGATAGGAAGGTTCTGCACCCGCCTGCTGCAACTTTGCTTAGCGATGGCCTGCCATTGCCCCGCATGGTCGAGGGCGATTCGGAGATCGCCCCTCCTTGTTGTATGGGGCGTTGGCATTCCTTGCGATTGCCGGATTGATCGCCGCTGGATTCCGTGCCAGAGTCGGGCCGCGCATGGCCCGTCAATACACTCTCCACCGCCCGGCAGCAGCCTCCGGCATCGACTACGTGGCTGCGCTCAATGCGGCCCAGTATGAGGCGGTGTCGTCACCGCCGGGCAAGGCGCTGGTCATTGCCGGTGCCGGCTCGGGCAAAACCCGCACCCTGACCTATCGGGTGGCATGGTTGTTAGACCATGGCGTGGAGCCGCGGCAGGTGTTGCTGCTGACCTTCACCAACAAGGCGGCCCGCGAAATGGTCGGCCGGGTGCGCGAACTCATTGCCCGCGACACCTCGGACTTGTGGGCGGGCACGTTCCATGCCATCGGCAGCCGCATCCTGCGCCACCATGCCGAAGACCTCGGCTTCACCCGGGCGTTCTCCATCCTGGATCGCGACGACCAGAAGTCGATGCTGTCCAAGGTGGTCGCGGCCTGCGACATCGACACCAAGGAGCGGCGCTTTCCCAAGGCGGACGTGCTGGCATCCATCTTCAGCCTGATGGAAAACTCCGGCGCCAGCCTGGAAAAAGTCATCGCCGATGGCCATGACTCATTTTACGCATGGCTCGAACAGATCGAGCAGGTCCGCCTCGGCTATATCGAAAAAAAACGGGCGGCCAACTCGATGGATTTCGACGACCTGCTGGTGCTCACCGTGCGTCTGTTTGAAAAACGACCGGAGGTGCTCGCAATCTATCAAAACAAATTCACCCACATCCTGGTCGATGAATACCAGGACACCAACCTGGTGCAGGGGCGGATGATCGACCTGCTGGCCGGCAAATCCACCAGCCTGATGGCGGTCGGCGATGACGCGCAATCGATTTATTCATGGCGCGGGGCGGACATGGGGCACATTCTGGGGTTTTCCAAGCGCTACCCGGGGGCGCGGGTGTTCACGATCGACACGAACTACCGCAGCGTGCCTGAGTTGTTAGATCTATCGAATGCGGCGATCCGCGCCAACGCTGGCCGCATTGAGAAAGACCTGCACGCGTCGCGGGACGCGGCGGGAGTGAAGCCCGCGCTGGTGGCGTTGCCGGAACCGCGGACGCAGGCCGCGTTTGTGGTGCAGCGGATGCTCGAGCTGCGCGATGCGGGCATCCCACTCAACGAGATGGCGGTGCTCTACCGCGCGCATTTCCACAGCCTGGAAATCCAGATGGAGCTCACCGTGCGCAAGATCCCGTTTGTCCTCACCAGCGGCTTGCGGTTTTTCGAGCAGGCGCACGTCAAGGATGTGTCGGCGTTCCTGCGCTTTGTGGTCAACCGGCGCGACGAGGAGAGTTTTTCACGGATGGTGTCGCTGTTGCCGGGTTGCGGGCCGGTGGCGGCCAATAAGCTCTGGCGCGAGTGGCTCGACACCGGTTGGGCGAAACGCGACGAGCTGCCCGTCAAGTTTTCCGAGATCATGCTGCCGTTTAAAAAGGTGCCCAAGAAGGCCCTCAAACATTGGCGGCAACTGTGCCATACCCTCGACGAGCTCGCACCTAACGGATTTTTCGCCAAGCCTGCCGCGATGATCTTCAGCGTGATGGAGGGCGTCTATCGCGAGTATATGGAAGCGAGCTTTGAAAACTACGAGAGTCGTGGGAGTGATTTGGAGCAACTTTCCCAGTATGGTGGTGGCTCCGACGATATCGTGGAATTCCTGTCGCAGATGTCATTGCTGGGCTCGGTCGATGGCCAGCCGGGCGCGGACAAAGACGGGCAGGATGAGGACAAGGTGACGCTGTCCTCGATTCATCAGGCCAAGGGCTTGGAATGGCAGGTGGTGTTTCTGATCTGGCTGGTGGACCGGCAGTTTCCCAACGGGCGCATCATCGAGACCGACAACCAGGCGATGCTGGAGGAGGAACGGCGCCTGTTCTATGTGGCCATCACCCGCGCCAAGGATCACCTGTATTTGACCTATCCGATGACCAACCCCAAGTCCTACAGCGGCGACGTGGTGTGCGCCCCCTCGCGCTTTCTGAACGATTTCCCCGCCGACTTGGTGGAAGAGTGGAACGTTGGCGGTGCCGATGCCTGGGGGGATGATGTGTGGAGCGATGACGAGCCGTTTTAAAGGCACGCGTTCTTTTTCGCGATTTCCTGCTTGTCGCGGACGGGTGGGCTTGGTTGGCTGGTCGCCCCCCATGGCCACCCCGCAAAGCACCATCGCGCTGATCTACGACTACGATCAGACGCTCAGCCCGCGCTATATGCAGGATGAGGTGCTGTTGCCGGAATTCGGGATTGATCCCGCCCAGTTTTGGCTCCGCTGCAACGCCTTGGTGCGTGACCACCAGTGGGACGGCGAGCTGGCGTATATGAAATGCCTGCTCGATTACCTCGGCATGGACCACGTGAACAATGCCCGGCTCACCACCCTGGGCGCCGGCTTGCGGTTTTTCCCCGGCCTGCCAGAGCTCTTCGACGCCCTGCCGGCCAAGAGCTTGCGCCCCGAGCACGAAGCGGCGGGTATCAAAATCGAGCATTATATCATTTCCTCGGGCCTCAAGGCGCTGCTCGATGGTTCGCGCCTCAAGCCCTGCGTCAAAGCGATTTTCGGCTGCGAGTTCGGAGAGGATGCGGAAGGCCGCATCAGTTTTCCCAAGCGGGTGATTTCCCACACCACCAAGACCCAGTTTCTGTTCCGCATCAACAAGGGGATGCTCAATTACGACCAGGACGTCAACGACCACATGCCGCCGGAATTGCGCCCGATTCCCTTTGAAAACATGGTGTATGTCGGCGACGGCCCGACCGATGTGCCCTGCTTCACCGTGATGAACCACAATGGCGGCCACGGCATCGCGGTTTACAATCCGGACGATGCCAGCGGCCGCTCGTTCCACAAGTGCTTCCAACTCTGCACCCATGCCGGCCGCGTCAAACATATTGCCCCCGCCGATTACCGCGAAGGGTCGCACCTGTGGCTGCTGCTGGCGGAAATGGTCCGCGAAATCGCCGACCGCATCCTGCGCCACCGCGCCGAAGAGTTAGACCACGCCACGGTGCCCGCCCCCACCTTTTGATCTAACACAAAATGCCTGGCAAGACCCGCTTTCATTTCACCGGCATCTGTGGCACGGCCATGGGTGCGGTGGCCGCCGCGATGCAACACCGCGGGTTCACCGTCACCGGATCTGACGCCAACGTCTATCCGCCGATGTCGGATTTCCTGCGCCAGCAGGGCATCACGCTCAGTGAAGGCTACCGCGAGGAAAATATCCCCGCGGACGCCGAGGTGGTCGTCATCGGCAACGCCATCTCCCGCGGCAATCCGGAGGCGGAAGCCGCGCTCGACCGCAAGCTGCTCTATCAATCGTTGCCTGAGGTGATGAAGGAACATTTTCTGCGCGGCAAACGCAACCTGGTGGTGAGCGGCACCCACGGCAAGACCACCACCGCCTCGATGTTGGCGTGGTTGCTGCGCCATGCCGGACGCGACCCCGGGTTCATGATCGGCGGGCTCCCTAACAATCTCGGCTGCGGCGCGCATTTTGCCGCTTCCGAGTTCAACGTGCTCGAAGGCGACGAATACGACACCGCCTTTTTCGACAAGCGCTCGAAGTTCCTGCACTACCTGCCCGAGTGCGTCGTCGTCAACAACATCGAGTTCGACCACGCGGATATCTATAACTCACTCGACGAGATCAAACTGAGCTTCCGCCGCCTGCTTAACATCGTGCCGCGCGGCGGCCGGGCCTTCATCAACGGCGATGATCCTAACAGTCTCGACGCGGCCTCCGGCGCGCCCTGCCCGCTCACCCGTGTGGGGTTTGCCGAGACCTGCGAGCTGCGGATCAACAACACCCACTACGAGACAGATCGTAGTTCATTCACGCTCGGTGGGATGGCGTATTCCATCCGCATGACCGGCGAGTTCAATGTGCGCAACGCCGCGATGGCCGCCGCCGCCGCCGGCTTTGCCGGGTTGGATGCGGACGAGATCCGCGCCGGACTCGAGGCGTTTGACGGGGTGGCCCGCCGCCAGGAACTTCGCGGCGAGGTCAATGGCATCAGGGTGATCGACGACTTCGCCCATCACCCGACCGCGATCCGCCTAGCTGTCGGGAGCTTGCGCCAGAGATACCCTGGGGCGCGGATGTGGGTGTTGTTCGAGCCACGCTCTAACACGACTCGCCGTGCGGTGTTCCAACATGAGCTCGCCGTGGCCCTGGCCAGCGCCGATTTTGCCATTGTTTCCGCAATTCCCGACCTCCACAAGATTCCCGCAGGCGACCGGCTCGACCCGCAACAGCTCGCCGCTGACATCGGGTTCCATGGCGGCCACGGCTGGTATCTAACCGGCATCGAGGAGATCGTGCAAAAGGTGAAGGAATCGGCCCGCCCCGGTGACGTCATCGCCGTGCTCACCAATGGCGGTTTCGGCGGGATTCATCAGAAATTGCTGGATGCGCTTGCGGCCGGGTGAGTTGTGCCATTATTTTGAACGTGGCACCCGCGCGGCGCATTCTCTGGAGAGGGTTCGGCGGGACGCCGGCGCTCCCCCATTCCAAGAGAGTCTCCAACGCAACACGATGTCCTCCTGCTGTTCCACACCACCACCACCACCGCCGCCGGGCGATGAGCGCGAGCGCCGTGCAATGCGGCGCGCGTTGCTGCAAATGACGCCCCCGGCACCCGTGATGAAGTTGGAGCCCGCAGTGCGGTCGTGCGGCACACCCCAGACACCGGTGACTGGCGGGTCGTGCTGCGGGGGAGGGGACCGCCGGCGGCCGGACTGGCTGCTGTGGATTTCGGCCTTGTTATTTCTGTTAGGTCTGGCTGGCCATTTCCTTACGACCGGGCCGGGATGGCTGCATGTTTTCGGGCACACCTGTTATGAAATGGGGGTGCGGACGTGGTGGAGCCTCGGCCTGGGGATCGTGGCGGTGGCGGTGATTGGCCGGGTGCCGAGTGAGGCGGTGGCCGCGTTGCTTGGGCGCGCGGGCAGTGTTTCCGGCCTGCTGCGGGCGGTGGGGGCCGGGGTGGCCTTGGATCTGTGCAACCACGGGATACTGATGGTGGGCATGAGTCTCTACAAGCGCGGCGCATCGCTTGGGCAGACGCTGGCATTTCTCATCGCCAGCCCGTGGAATTCGCTCTCGCTCACGCTGATCCTCGCGGCCTTGATCGGCTGGGGTTGGATGGCGTTGTTCATTGGCTTGTCAATGGGGGTGGCACTCATCACCGGATGGATCGCGGACCGCTTGGTGCATGCCGGCAAAATTCCGGCCAACCCGAATTCGGTGAGCCTTCCGGCCGGTTACCGGGTTGGCCCCGCCTTGCTGGGAGTGCTGCGCTCGTTGCAACCCGGTGTGGAGAATTACTCCCGCCTTGTCAGGGAAGGTCTGGCCGGCTCACGCATGGTGTTGCGCTGGATTCTGTTCGGGTTTGTTCTAACAGGCATGATCCGGGCCTTCGTGCCGGAGATGATGTTTGCGCAAATGTTCGGCCCGACTGTGAGCGGATTGTTCCTGACTCTGCTGGCGACCACATTGCTGGAGGTGTGTTCGGAGGGATCCTCGCCGATTGCGGCGGATTTGCTGACCCGGGCGCACGCACCCGGCAACGCGTTTGTGTTTCTGATGGCGGGGGCGGCCACCGATTATACCCAGATTCTCAGCCTGCGCACCACCACCCGCTCGTGGAAGGCCACCCTGGCCTTGCCGCTGATCTCCACCCCGCAGGTGCTGTTGATCGGGTGGCTGATTCATTATTTCAGCCGCTGAGTGAGCCACAGGATTCCGCACTTGCTTCCGGCGGCGGGATTGCCGATGGTTCCGGCATGCGCGTGATGGCACTTACAGGAGGAATCGCATCCGGAAAATCCACGGTGTGCCGCTTGCTGCGCGAGTGTCTGCCGGCGGTGGTCATTTTTGATAGCGATGCGGCAGTCCGGCGCATGCTCGAGGTCGATGCGGAAATCGTTGCCGTGGTGGCCGCCTCGTTTGGCCCGGCTGCGCTCGATGCCCAAGGCCGGATCGACCGCCATTTCCTGCGCGGACGGGTTTTTGGCGATGCCGCGGCCCGCCGGCAGCTCGAAACGATCATTCATCCGCGGGTGCTGCAAGAATGTCTTGCGTCACGCCAACAGGCGGCGCAGAGTGGCGCGACGCTTTTCGTCGCTGATATCCCGCTCTTCTTTGAATCGGGACTCGATTTCGGCCAGGAGCAGGTGATTGTCGTCGCCTCCTCACTTGCCACCCAAATCCAGCGGCTCAAGGCTCGCAGTGGGTTCGACCCATCCATGATCGACTCCATTCTTGCGGTACAACTTCCGACCGCGGAGAAAATCCGGCGAGCGGATGTGATGTTTTGGAACGAGGGTCCGCCCGCCGTTCTCAAGGCCCAAATCCGCCGTTTTTCCCAATCCCACCTCATGACCCTGTCTAACGAATCCGAGATTTCGGACCCCCAAGCCACCGCCGTCGCCGACTATCCGCCGGTGCCGGTATCGATTGATATCAACCAGTTCCGGCTCAAAACGCTCGCCGAATTGCAGTCGCTCGCTGAGTCCATTCCCGCGCGCATCGCCGGCGGTCTGGCCAAAAGCCAGCTGGTGTATGAATTGCTGTGTTACTACGCCCGCGAAGGCACCGGCTTGGTTTGCGAGGGCATTTTGGAGTTGTCCAAGGATAACTTCGCGATGTTGCGGGATCCCCGCCGCAGCTTCCGGCCGAGCCAGGACGATATCTATCTGCCCAGCGCCTTCATCCGTGACCATGGCTTGCGCGTCGGTCAGCGTGTCAAGGTCCGCGCCCGGGCACCCCGCGAGCGCGATAAATTCCTCGTGGCGTTGGAAATCGTCGAGGTTGAGGGCATCCCGCTCGCCGACTATCAGGCACCCAAGGAGTTCGAGAGTCTCACCCCGTTGTTTCCTAACGAACGGATCCATCTGGAAGGTGAGGGCCCGGACTTTTTGGGCGTGCGTGCGATTGATCTCATCGCCCCGCTCGGCAAGGGTCAGCGCGGTATCATCGTCGCCCCGCCGCGCGGCGGCAAAACCATCCTGCTCAAGCAAATCGCCCGCTCCATCCGCCTCAACCACCCGGATGCGGAATTGATCATTTTGTTGTTAGATGAACGCCCGGAGGAGGTTACCGACTTCGAGGAAACCGTCGGCGCGGAAGTGTTTGCCTCCACATTTGACGAGGCTCCCAAGCGCCACGCCCAGGTCGCCGACATCGTCATCGAGCGCGCCAAGCGACTGGTGGAACGCGGCAAGGACGTGATACTTTTGTTAGACAGTCTCACCCGCCTCGCCCGCGGCCACAACTCCGCGATGCAGGGTGGCCCGATCGGTTCCGGCGGGGTCAGCCCGGTGGCGCTGCAGAAATCCCGCAAATTTTTTGCCACCGCCCGCAACGTCGAGGAAGGAGGCTCGCTCACCGTGCTGGCCACCGCATTGATAGAAACGGAGAGCCGGATGGACGACGTGGTGTTTGAGGAGTTCAAGGGCACCGGCAACATGGAAGTCCGTCTCGATCGCGAACTCGCCGAGCGCCGCGTCTTCCCCGCCATCCATATCCCGCAATCCGGCACCCGCAATGACGACCGGCTCTATCATCCCGACGAATTCCTGCGCGTGGTGGACATCCGCAAGCAGCTCGCCCAACTGCCCATCGGCGACGCCATCTCTACCCTCCTCACCAACCTGAAGGCGACCAAAACCAACGCGGAGTTGCTGCTGCGCGGGCTGCGGTAACGGATGTTGGTAGCTGCGGCTTCCATGCGGGTGATCTCTTCATTGGCACACGGGCAAGCTGCCCGTGCCCCTCTTGAAGACGGGACTTGGCAAGTGCCGTTCCATGCCAGCCGCAGGCAAGGAGCGGCGATCTCCGAATCGCCGCTGCCCATGTTGAGTCAATGCGTGGAGGAAATCCGCAGCCCATTGCCCCTCATGGTCCAGGGCGATTCGGAGATCGCCCCTCCTTGTGACAGAGCATGCCTTACCGCGGCGAACATGACTGTTCCAGCCATGCGGCGTAGCCATCAGCATCCAACTCGCCTGCCGCCAGGGCCAGCGTCTGGAGCACGGCCTCTTCTTCCGGGGCTTCCAGCCGAAACCCGTTGATCCCGAGAAACGTGTAGGCCGCCATGAACCCGGCACGTTTGTTGCCGTCGAGAAAAGGGTGGTTTTTTTACGATGCCGTGAGCATAGCTGGCAGCCAGATTGAAGAGGTTCGGGCTGCCGTAGTGGAATAGCTGAAGCGGTCGGTTGAGCGCTGATTCTAACAAACCATCATCGCGCAACCCGCTCAGCCCGCCGAAACGGGCCAACAGCGCGCCTTGGATCGCGAGCACGATTTCCCGGGTGAGCCAAAAGGGTTCGTTCATTTGGCCAGTTCCCTGAGTGCGTTGCGATATTGGCTCATGCCCTCCTCAGCGACCTTCATGACGTCCTCAAACCGCGGTCGCTCCGGCGTGATCCGCAGCGAGCCCTCCGGTGCTTCGGTCAAATAGAGCACGTCGCCCTCGCTGACTTTGAGCGTTTGCAGCGCCTTTTTGGGCAGCACGATGCCGAGGGAGTTGCCAATTTTGCGGACTTTGGTTTGGATGGGCATGGAATAACCCTCGTCGCCACGGCTGCCGTGTCAAGCGGTGAAGCCGGAGAGTGTGAAAATTCCCCATCCGGTGCCTTGACATCGGCAGGTTGGCTGCTAGCCTCCGGCCCCCCGGTTCGGATGGAGAGCATTTTCTCCATGGATCGGCACTTCGCATTTACTCACAACCTGATCCTAACACCACGATGGCCACCAAGAAAAAGGCAGTCAAAGCCACTGCCAAGAAAAGCGCTCCGCGTGCTGCCAAATCCGCAGCCAAGAAATCCCCGGCTTCCAAAAAAGCCGCAGCTCCCAAGGCAACCAAATACGTCTACACTTGGGGTGCCGGCAAAGCCGATGGCAACGGCGGCATGAAGCCGCTGCTCGGCGGCAAGGGAGCCAACCTCGCGGAAATGACCCGCATTGGCCTGCCCGTGCCTCCGGGATTCACCGTCACCACCGAGGTTTGCACCTACTACTACGCCAACAAGCGCAGCTACCCGGCCGTGCTCGAGGCCCAGATGAAGGCCGGCATTGCCAACATGGAAAAGATCATGGGCTACAAGTTTGGCGATGCCAAGGGGTTTCCGTTGCTGGTGGCGGTGCGCTCCGGCGCGCGCGACTCGATGCCTGGCATGATGGATACCATTCTCAACCTCGGGCTCAACGATGACACGGTCAAATCCCTGGCCGCCGCCACTAACAACGAGCGCTTTGCCTGGGATTGCTACCGTCGTTTCATTCAGATGTATGGCGATGTGGTCATGGGCGTGCAGAAGCGCGAAGGCGAAGAGCATGAGCCGTTTGAAACCGTCATTGAGAATTACAAACACGAACAGCACGGCGAGAACATCATCGATAGCGATCTATCCGCCGCTGATAATCAGGAACTCGTCAAGCGCTTCAAGGCACTGGTCAAGGCACGCTGCGGCAAGTCCTTCCCCGCCGATCCTTGGCAGCAACTGGTAGGTGCCGCCGGTGCCGTCTTCGGGTCGTGGATGAATGACCGTGCCATTGTCTATCGCCGCAAATACAACATTCCGGCCGAGTGGGGCACCGCCGTCAACGTCCAAGCCATGGTCTATGGCAACACCGGTGAAACCTCCGGCTCCGGCGTCGCCTTCACCCGCAATCCGGCCAATGGCGCTAACGAATTCTACGGTGAGTTCCTCATCAATGCCCAGGGCGAAGACGTCGTCGCCGGCGTGCGCACCCCCGAGCCGGTGCTCGAACTCAAGAAGCAGATGCCCAAGTCCTATGCGGAATTGCTCAAGGTTCGCCAGACCCTGGAAAAACATTTCAAGGATGTGCAGGACGTTGAGTTCACCATTCAGGAAGGCAAGCTCTTCATGCTGCAAACCCGCAATGGCAAGCGCACCGCCGCCGCCGCACTCAAGTTCTCCATGGACATGGTGAAGGAAAAACTCATCGACTGGGAAACCGCCGTGTTGCGCAATCCCGCCGATCAGCTCGACCAACTCCTCGCCCCGATCTTCGACCCGGCGGAAATCGCCAAGGCCAAACCGCTCGCCAAGGGATTGCCCGCCGGCCCCGGCGCCGCGTCCGGCAAGATCTATCTGAATGCCGACCGCGCGGTCATCGCCGAGGAGGCAGGTGAAAAGGTTCTGCTCGTGCGCAACGAAACCTCGCCTGAAGACCTCCGCGGCATGATCGCCGCCGAAGGCATTCTAACAGCCAAGGGCGGTGTTTCATCGCATGCCGCACTCGTCGCCCGCCAAATGGGCAAGGTATGCATCTGCGGTGCCAGCGCCGTGGCCATCGACTATGACAAGCGCACCGTCACCATCTCCGGCGAAACCTTCAAGGAAGGCGATTTCCTCAGCATCGATGGCAGCAGCGGCATCGTCTATGGCGGCCAACTCAAGACTGCACCGTCCGAAATCGTCACCGGCCTGCTTCACGGCAATAAGGCCGCGCAGAAGACCGAGAAATACAAGAACTTCCTCCAGCTCATGCAGTGGTGCGCCAAGGCCACCCGCATGCAGGTGCGCACCAACGCCGATGACCCGGAGCAAACCGCCAACGCCTTGGCGTTCGGTGCCACCGGCATCGGTTTGACCCGCACCGAGCACATGTTCTTTGAAGGTAACCGCATCGACTCGATGCGAGAGATGATTCTAGCCACCAACGAGGTTGACCGCCGCAAGGCGCTGGCCAAGTTGTTGCCCTATCAACGCGCGGATTTCACCGGCATTTTCAAGGCGCTCAAAGGCTTCCCAGCCACCATCCGCTTGCTTGATCCGCCGCTCCACGAGTTCCTGCCGCACGCCAAAGAGCAACAACTTGACCTGTCCAAGAAGCTCGGCATTGAGGTTGGGTTTATCCAACAGCGCGTCGCCGATCTGCATGAGTTCAACCCGATGTTGGGCCACCGCGGTTGCCGCTTGGGCATTGCCTATCCGGAAATCACCGAGATGCAGGCCCGCGCTATCTTCGAGGCCGCCGCCGACGTCGCCAAGCTCAAGATCAAGGTGAAACCCGAAGTGATGATCCCGCTCGTCGGTTTCAAGAAAGAACTCGACCTCCAAGTCGAGATCGTCCATCGCGTGGCCAAGGAAGTCATGGCCGAGAAGAAGATCAAGTTTGCCTATCAGGTTGGCACCATGATCGAAGTTCCGCGCGGTGCGCTCACCGCTGATGAAATCGCCAAGACCGCCGAGTTCTTCAGCTTTGGCACCAACGACCTCACACAGACCGCGCTGGGCATCAGTCGTGATGACATGGGATCGTTCCTGATGCCTTACATTGAGAACGAGGTGTTCAAGAAAAATCCGTTTGCCACGCTCGACACCACGGGCGTAGGCCAGCTCATGGAGATTGCCGTGGCCAAGGGCCGCCAGACCCGCCCGGACATCAAGCTCGGCATCTGCGGCGAACACGGCGGCGACCCGGACTCCGTCAAGTTCTGCCACAAACTCGGCCTCGCCTACGTGAGTTGCTCACCGTATCGGGTGCCCGTCGCCCGCCTTGCCGCCGCCCAGGCTGCCATCGAGGAAAAACGCGCCGCGAAGAAGTAGGTTCAAGATCTAACCCCTTCTGGGCTGCGCCCAGGAGGGGTTGCATTCATCAGGCCGCTCCGGATTGTCCGGGGCGGCCTTTTTCAAGGAGGGGCGATCTCCGAATCGCCCGGATACCTTCGCCAGAAATCCGAAGTTTATTTCAAAACATCCGATAGATTAACCACAGATCACACAGATTTCACGGATTGGCCTAGGTTTCATTCAACTTCTCCGAAGTTCCAAATGGTGAAAAAATCCAATGGCATTTCCAATCATATCCAGAGCCTGACGTTGGCAGCGGCGAGATCGGCGGTGAACTGGTTAGATAGCAGATAGTCGAGTTCCGCCTGGCGGCAGGCGGCGATGGGATCAGTGGCATCTTCTGCCGCGAGGCCCGGATGGCACATCACCAGCGTGGCATCGTCCATGGTGGTTAGAAGGTGGCGGAGAAAGCAGGCGAAGTCGAAGTCCGGGCGAAACGGCCGGAATCCGCCGAAGCGCGCGTTGCATTCCAATCCGGCATTTCTAACACTCTTTTCCAGGCCGGCAGTCAGCGCGCGCATCACGAGCGCCTTGGGGCTGGGGCCGCTGGCATGCGGCACGCGCACCCAGGCGCGGGGGTTGCGGTGGCGGGTTTCCGCGATGACGATGCGGCGGATCACGGGCAAGGCATGCACATGTTGGTGACCGTCCACGAACGCGGGCGGTTGGCCGTAGTGCGCTTCAAATGCCTGCCATTGTTGGATGAACCGTTGGCGCACGGCGGCTTTATCTAACCGGTGGAGGAGCGCGTGCAGCAGCAGGGGGCCCAGCGCTGCGGCGGGCTCGTGAGCCTCGGAATCAACACGACACTTGGCAAGTGTCGTTCCTTGGGGCGTGCCAAACCCGTGGGTGAGATTGAAATGCAAGCCGGCCTGATGCGTGGTGCCCAGCGCCTTGAGGCGGCGGGCCATTTCCGGCCAGGCGCCGGATTCGGTCATGCAGGACACGGCCTGCAAACGACCGGCGGCCACCAGTTGCAGGATTCCGGCGCTGATTGCCGCGGATTGGGCAAAGTCATCCGCGCACAGGGTGAGTCGTTTCATGAGGCGTGCGTGAAAACCCAAACCCGGGAACCGATGAAGGTGAGTCCAGCCACCGCCACCAGGACCAGCCCAAGCGCGAGCCGGTAGTCGAGCGCGGTCGTCTGGAGCAACACCGCATACATGACTTCATTGAGGGCAAAGGCCCCCAGGGAAACCGCCAACATCCGGACATAGTCGCCGTCGCGGCGGGAGGTCCGGAACGTCCAGGTGCGGTGGCCGAAGTAGGTCACTTGAAACGCCAAGCCGAAGCCTGCGACGTTGGCCACCAGCGGCGAAATGTCCAACAGCACCACCAGCACGGCAACCGTGGCCAGATGCACTGCAGCCGCCACCGTCCCCACACAGCCGAACCGAACGAGTTGTGAGATCATTCCTTGGGAAATCCGTGTTTTTCAGCTATCAGATAGTTTGGCCGCCGCTTCACCTCATTGAAGATGCGTGCCAGGTATTCGCCGAGGATGCCGATGGAGAGCAACTGCACGCCGCCGAGGAAAGTGGTTGCCACCACCAGGGTGGCCCAGCCGGCCAACGGGTTGCCGAAGATCAGGGTCTCCACGAGGATGTCGAGCGCGTAAAGGATGGATAGAATAGAGATGATCGAGCCGACGCCCACCCACAAGCGCAACGGCAGGTTGCTGAACGACGTCAAGCCGGTGACGGCAAGGTCGAAGAGCTTGAAGAAATTGAATTTGCTGCTGCTGGCCCGGCGTTCCTCGACGGTGAAGGGAATGCCGATGGATTTGAAGCCCACCCACGAGTAGAGCCCTTTCATGAAGCGATTGCTTTCCGGCAGCCTGCGCAAGGCCCCTACCACCTTCCGATCCAGCAAGCGGAAATCCCCGGCATCCTGCGGAATGCGGATCGACGCCCCGCGGCTCAAAATTTGATAGAACAGGCGCCGTAAATGCCGCCGCAGCGGGAAGTTGGCGCTGGGCTCAGTGGGCACGGCGTAAACCATGTCATAGCCTTGTTGCCAGTGGTGGATGAACTCGTCGATGACCGGGAACGGATGTTGGAAATCCGCGTCGATGATGACCACCACTTCGCCGTCGGCCGCCTCCAAACCGGCGCTGATGGCGGCTTCCTTGCCGAAGTTGCGCGAGAGGGTGAGCAGGCGCAGCGGACCACTCACGGCAAGGACCTCCGGGCTGGTGCGGTCATTGCTGCCATCGTCCACCACGATCACGTCGAAGTGGTCGGTCAGGCCTGATAGATGCAGACTCAACTCACGGAGAAACTCCGCGATGCCCTCAGCCTCGTTGAAGGCCGGCACCACACAGGTGATCCACGGACGGAGCGTCGTGCGCGGGGGGGGAGCGGGTGCGGAGGGGGGCTGGCTCATGGCTTTGCGGTTGGTAGGGATGCGGCCTCGCGGTGCCGCTCATAAAGTGCGGATTTTTTCCCCCAGGTGCCAATCAAGGTGAATCCGGCCTGCACGGACGGGGGCAATTGCGCGAAATACTTCGGATCGGTGGCGACGAAGAGTCCTGCGGGGGACTCCATGCGCTGGGCCAGGTCCTCGAGCGAGTCGGTGGTCCCGGCTTTGCCTTGCGTGTAAAATTCCGCCGAGAAACGCCGCTTGTGGAAATACAGCAAGCTATCGGCCGGGAGTCTGCGGGCTTCGTAGCATTTCACCAATTCCCGTTCGGTAAATCCCGTTGCAAGGCGCGGCATGGCGCATGCCAGCACGACGGTCGCAAGCACCATGACCATGCTCACGGTCACCAACGCCGGGTGCAAGGGATGAAAGCGCGGCGGGTGCGCTTGTTGCGAGCGCTGCCAGCACAGTTCGGTTAGCAACAGCGCGATCGCGGGCAGGGCCGGCAGTGGATAGGTTGCGATGATGTTGCGGGCCGGGGTGAAAAACACCAGCGTCCAGAGGGCCCACAGCAGCCAGTAGAGACCGCGCCCTTTGGCTGCCATGACCCACGATCCAAAATTTCTCCAGCGCCGCAGGGGTGTGGCCAGCAAGCCCAGGAACCAGGGGAAGACCGCCAGCAGCGCGTATACCCAAATCGTTCCGATCGGCTTGGAGTGGGCACTGCCGTAGCGATCGCCCGCCCATGCCGCCACGGTGAAGCGTTTGAAGTGCTCGCCGACGATGAAATAATCGAGGAATCCCGGTGTGTGTTGTTCCGCGAGCAGATACCATGGCACTGCCAGCAGCAGCATGAGCAGGGTGCCGGATACCCAGGGGATGTGTTTCCATACTTGTGGCCACTGGCGCGTCACCAGACAATAGCCGAAGATCGGCGGACCCGTGAGCACCAACGTCAGCGGCCCCTTGGTGAGCAAACCGATTGCCAGTCCCAGAAAAAACCCGTAGCCCCACGCCCGCGACTGGGTTTCCAAGGCGGAGCGGAAGCTCACCATGGCAAGGGTAATGCCTAACAGCAGTGGAAGGTCCGTCATCACTGCGGCGGAACAGTAAAAGAACAGCGGGCAGGCCATCAGCAGCGCGGCAGCAATCCAGGCCATCCTGGCCGAGTGGAACTCCTGCCGCGCACACCGCGCCACCAGCGCCAACACGCCCATGGCGGCGACAAAAATGAAGATGCGTGCGCCAAAGTGGTTCGGACCAAACCCTTCCATGCCCAGGGCGGACAACCACATCGAAAGCGGTGGCTTGGCCCAAAACGGCACGCCATAGGCAAACTGCGGCGTGATCCAATCGCCGGTTTCGATCATTTTGCGGGATATTTCCGCGTAGCGCGACTCGGATGGATCGTATAGCGGTGCCAACACCAGCAACACCAGTCGGCACAAAACCAGCGCGCCAAGGAAAAGCGCAACTCGCCGAAGGTTCTTGTCGGCTGCGGCGGGTGGTGAGGGTGGATTCATGAACGGATTTCAAGTGGCACATCCGTCGATCATCCGGACGTCTGTCGTCGCGCAGGTGATACCAGCGGCGTCTTATCGAAGCAACTCGGAATTATTCCGTTTTTGGCCTTGCCATCCGCCCTCAGGAAGCTAATTTCGGCGTCCGTTTTTCTTTCTTCTGGCAGGCGGTTGGAGCCCCGGTGCCCGTCAGAAGCCACATTCCCGGGGCATCATCGGCAGGAAAACGAACCCCCAACACAACCCCAAACCAAACACACACCATGAGTACCGCCCTCGCGGAACCCACTAACAAAGAACTGAACGACCTCATCGACTCCAGATTTCGCGAATTCCGCGAAGGCTCGATCGTCAAGGGCACAATTCTTGAAATCCGCCCGCAAGTCGTTCTCGTTGACGTCGGCTACA
The DNA here is from genome assembly GCA_037132955.1 of Verrucomicrobiota bacterium. GTDB lineage: Bacteria > Verrucomicrobiota > Verrucomicrobiia > Verrucomicrobiales > Akkermansiaceae > Luteolibacter. Next base: position 17,481 of record JBAXPF010000012.1, read on the forward strand.
AGTCCGAAGGCGCCATCCCGTCCAACGAATTCGAAGACGAGGAAATCGAAATCGGCGACGAAATCGAAGTCCTGCTCGAAAGACTGGAAAATGACGAGGGCATGGTTGTCCTCTCCAAGGAGAAAGCCGCCCACAAACAAAACTGGGAAAAGATCGTCAAGGTTTTCCAAGATGGCGGTCTGGTCCGCGGCAAGGTCAAGAGTGTCGTCAAGGGCGGCCTGACCGTCAACGTCGGCGTGGAAGCCTTCCTGCCTGGTTCGCAGGTGGACATCATCCCACCCAAGGATCTCAACGAATACGTTGGCAACGTCTACGAATTCAAGATCGTCAAGGTCAACGACGAGCGCAAAAACATTGTGCTGTCCCGCCGCGAAGTCATTGAGGCCGAGCGTTCGGAACTGCGCCAGCGTTTCCTCCAAACCGTCAAGATCGGCGACAAGGTCACCGGTGCGATCAAGAACATCACCGACTTCGGCGCCTTCGTCGATCTTCAGGGTATGGACGGCTTGCTGCACATCACCGACATGTCGTGGGGTCGCATCAACCATCCTTCCGAGTTGTTGCACATCGGCCAATCCGTGGATGTGGTCATCCTCGATGTGGATCGCGAGAAAGAGCGCGTGTCGCTCGGCCTCAAGCAAATGTCGGAAAATCCCTGGGAAGATATCGAGCGCAAATACCCGATCGGCCACAACGTCAAAGGCCGCGTCACCAAGTTGCTGCCTTACGGCGCGTTCGTCGAAATCGAGCGCGGCGTGGAAGGTCTGGTCCATGTGTCCGAACTCTCCTGGGTCAAGCGCATCACCCGTCCGAGCGATGTGTTTGAAATCGGTCAGGAAATCTCCGCCGTCGTCCTCGGCATCAGCATCGAGGAACAGAAAATCTCGCTCGGCGTGCGCCAGCTCGATACCAATCCATGGGATGAAATCGAACTCCGCTATCCGGTGGGTGCCACCATCAAGGGCCCGGTTCGCAACCTCACCGCCTACGGCGCGTTTGTGGAACTCGAAGAGGGCATCGATGGCATGATCCACGTCTCCGACATGTCGTGGACCCGCAAGATCAACCACCCGTCCGAAGTCCTCAAGAAAAACGACGAAGTGGAAGCGATCGTGCTCGCCATCGACAAGGCCAACCAGCGCGTCTCCCTCGGTATCAAACAAACCGAAGAGGATCCCTGGAGCATCATCGACAAGCGCTTCAAGGTCGGCGACCTGGTCAAGGGCACGGTGGCCAAGATTGCCTCCTTCGGTGCCTTCATCAGTCTCGATGGCGACATCGACGGCCTCATTCATATCTCGCAACTCAGCGAGGACCATGTGGAAAAGGTCAAGGACATCATCAAGGTCGGCGATCCTGTCGAGGCCCGCGTCATCAAGGTGGACAAGGTCGAGCGCCGCATCGGCCTCTCTATCAAGGCCGTCAACTACAGCGACGAACAGCTCAAGAAGGAAAGCGCCAGCTTCGAAAGCCTGCGTCCGTCCAGCGAAATGGTCGGCCTCGAGCAAGCCTTCAACCTGGCCGCCTCCGCCTCCGAGGAATGGAGCCCGGGCGAATGATGAGGTGATGAGGTAAAGAAGTTATTAAGTAAAGAGGTGAAGAACCGGGGCCAGGTTGGAGGCAACTCCAGCTCCCCGCTCTTCACCTCTTTTTTGTTAGTTCGTGCGCCGCGTCCTGCCCGCAAATTTCCCGTCTGAATGCCGGTTGCCCCCGCGCCGCCCGCCGGGAAATGAAAAACCGGCCAGGGCGAGCTATGGGTGAGGGGGCGCACGCCTAGCTGATTGGCAGTTTCTCCTGCCGTTCGCCACTCAATACACCGGCGCGCCCGGGTCTTTCTGCCCGCTGTTGTGCATCTGGTGGATCTTATCGTTGGTCCAGAAAAAAGTCGCCTTGGCATCCCGACCAAGGCCAATGAGCGTGTTGCAACCATTGAGCGCCACCACCGTCACGATGAGCCATACGTATTTCATTGCGCCCCAAACTAGCAAACGACCCACCTAAGAAAAGCAGAAAGTTAAGAAAAATTGATTTGTGCCCGCGTGCTTCATCTAGCAGGTGCATGACAAGAAAATCCAGAAGGGGAGGTCTGCCTGCAATCAGAGGTTCCGGCATCCCCAATTGCCGGGTCCATTTTCCTTTCATGGGTCATCACATCATCCTTGACCTGCTCCCGAACGGGCTGTATGGCACCGCCAACACTCTTATGAAAACAATTGATACAACAACTCTCAAAGCCCTCATCGCCGGCACGCTGCTAGGCGCGCTGCCTGCGCCAGTCCAAGCGTGGGAACCGAACACCAAGGATCTGGACAAGGCCGTCCAAACCGGTGATTTTGCCGCTTACCTCGCCGATGCCAACACCTGGCTCAATCCATCCGGCAAGCTGGCGGAAGCGCCGCTGCTGGCCAAGCTCAAGGATCCGGTGTTTGCCAACACCTTGGACGTGCGCCAACTCATCGCCAAAACCGGCGCGGACAAACTCGCTGCCTTTGCCAAAGCCGATGCCGCCAACCCCGCGTTCTTGACCTGGTTGCTCAAAAATACCCAGGCTCTGGACCTGTACTTGGAAGCTTGCGTGCCTATCAGCCTCGGCGCCCGTGAGCAGAACGGCTACACCCTCTCCACCGCCCCACTCGAAATCTGGAAAAAAATCCTCGCCGCCGACCCTGATGCCAAGGACGGCCTGTATCTGAAGGTGGCCATCGCCACCTCGATTGCGCCCCCAGGCAGTGGTGCGCCGGGTGCTGGCCAGGCCAAGGTCCATGCCGACCCGGTGTCGCGCTTCCAACATTTCAAGACTGCCCACAAGAACAAGGAATTGTTTCCAAGCTTTGATACTCTAACTGTTTGGGAAATGACCAAGGTGGTGCAGTCGGGTGCCTCCAATGAGGATTTGGCATGGGGTCGGCAAATGATCAACGCCTGGCGTCCTGACCTGCGCATCAGCGAACTGGTGGTCAACTCCACCAGTGAAGTGTGGCGTCGGAATTCGCCCATCTCCCATGATGGCAGCTTTAAGAACGTGCTCGCCGGTGGCGGCAAGTGCGGCCCCCGCTCGTCGTGGTCGGTCTTTATCTGTCAGGCGTTCGGCATACCGGCTATCGGCGTCGGCCAACCCGCCCACGCCTGCGTCGCCTACAAATGCGCCAATCCCATGGCTGAGCCGCAACCCGGCAGCGCCTGGAAGGTCGGCTACGGCCGCGGTTGGCCGGCATCGAAACTTGAAGGCATGGGTGGCGTCGAATTCCTGGCCTGTGTGCAAGACCGGGCGCACACTGCGGAGTTCACGCAGGTGGAGCACCTGCGCTGGTTGGCCGCGGCGATGACCACACCCGCCGAGGCCAGTGCCATCATGGAAATCGCCCACAAGATCCAAAAGTCCCTCGCTGAGATCCAGACCGATGTCACCGCATCCTTGAAGGCGAATGAGGCCGATAAGGAAGTGACGGCAGCCGCCAAGGCGGCCACGGCAACGCCAAAAGGCCCGTTCAAGGTGGCGGCAGGTACCACCAAGATTGAGGCGACGGCCTTTGCCGGCATGCAAGGGGTCAATGTCTTTGATTGCTTCACCGGTGGCAAACAACTTAACTTCGGCAAGAGCGTGGATAACAGTTGGGTCGATTACTCCCTCGATGTCGCCACCGCTGGAACCTACGAGGTGGTGATGAAAGTCGCCGCCGCCAACGTCGATCAGGTCCTCAATCTAACCGTCGGCACTGCTGAGCCGGTGGCCGTCAAGATTCCTTGGACGACCGGCCTCTGGGACATGAGCCCGGCCGTCGAGATCAAACTCGACAAGGGTCCGCAAACACTGCGCGTCTCCGCCCCCAACCAACGCGCGGTCTCCGTCCATTACCTCGAACTCAAGGCCAAAAACTAACAACCGTCACTCATGCAGCGCATCCATTCCTGGACCGTCGGCACCCTGGCCGCACTCGTGCTGCTCACCGCGCCCCGCGCGGCTGCCGCGGAAGCCGCTCCCGTCCAGGCGAATCGGCCTAACATCATCCTCTGCATGACGGATGACCAGGGATGGGGCGACGTCAGCTACAACGGCCTGAAAAAAATCCAGACCCCCAACCTCGACGCGATGGCGGCGGCAGGCCTGCGCTTCAACCGGTTCTATGCGGCGCACCCGAGTTGTTCGCCGACGCGGGCCAGTGTGATGACCGGCCGCCATCCGTATCGGATGAACTGCCTGTGGCCGGGCATGACCCTGCGCGAAGGTGAAATCACCATCGCCCAGGCCGTCAAGACCGCCGGCTATGTCACCGGCCATTTCGGCAAATGGCATCTGAGCGGCGGCAAGCCAGGCGCCGGCAGGGTGATCGCCAATTCCGAGCCGTTCTCGCCGGTCAATGTCGGCTTCGACGAGTCGTTTTCCGTATCTAACTATTTTGAGCCGGATTGGACATTCGGTCACAACGGGGTGCCGGAAAAGACCACCGGCGACGGCTCGGACGTGATTGTGGCCCACGCGCTCAAGTTCATTGAAGCCACGGTGAAACAGAACAAGCCGGTGCTCGCGGTGGTGTGGTTCGGCAGCCCGCATGTGCCGCTGCAACCGACCCCCGAAGACCTCAAGGCCGCCGGCAATTTGCCCTACTATGGCGAAATCGTCGGCGTGGACCGCGCCATGGGCACCTTGCGTGCCGGTTTGCGTAAACTCGGCATCGCCGATAACACCATCGTTATGTTCAACAGCGACAACGGTGCCTGGATGGATGAGAATGCCGCCCCCGACGCCTTCGGATCCAATAGCAACCTGCGGGGCAAAAAAGGCGAATTGTGGGAGGGCGGCATCCGCGTGCCTAGCATCATCGAGTGGCCCGCCCGCATCAAGAAGCCCGTCATCACCGACGTGATGGCTTGCACCAGTGATATCTATCCGACCGTCATGGACATTTTGAAAATCGACGTGCCCAACCAGGTCAAACCCCTCGACGGCATCAGTCTGGTGCCGCTCATCGATGGCCAGATGAAACAACGGCCGTCACCCATCGGATTCTGGCATCATGGCGAAACCGGCTTGGAAGACGGCCCCGCCGTCTGGAACGACAACCAATACAAACTCCATCGCCGCCCCCCGGGGGATAAGTATGAGTTGTATGATCTAACGGTTGACTTGTCCGAAAAACACGACGTCGCCGCGGAACACCCGGAAGTCGTCAAACGGATGAAGGCCGAGTTGGAAGCCTGGCTGGCATCCGTCCAGCGCAGCCGCGACGGCAAGGATTACCCGCAGAAATAGGCATGCGTGCATTGCAGCGGTCGTCTGCGACCGTCGCTGGCCAAGGCGAGTCATGGACTTTCAGCGGTCTGCGACCGTCGCTGCAGCCGGTCCCACCCCCTCCGAGTTGTCACCAACGCACCCACGAAGAGCCCGCCCTCCGGCAGGGTGAGCGCATTTGTTAGAATGCGGGGGTGACGCCCTTTTTCAGGATGATGTTGCCGTATTTGGCCAACTCGCCGGTCATGACCACCGCATACGCCTGTTGGGTCCGGGTGTAAAATTCAAACCGGTCGATGCGCACCGGGGGCTTGGCGCCGGGTGCTTGCTGCTGGATGGCCGCCATGTAGCGGGTCTCCACCGCAGGGTCGAGCGTGTCGCCCGGCACCACCGCCATCATCACCAACGGATCGGCATAGGAATCGAGCTCAAACAAGCGCAGGATGGCATCCAGCAACGTGGTGATGGACATGCCGTCGCAGCGCACCACGCGCGGGTTGACCGCATGGCCGGGAAAATGCGCGTCGGCAAGAATGATTTCGTCGCCGTGGCCCATTTCGGCGAGGATCTTGAGCAACTCGGGACTGATGGCGGGATGGATTCCTTTGAGCATGGCGGTTAGTGGGGGTGAACCCCCATACCACGCGCAACCCGCGGGATTTTCAAGCGCATATTTCTGACGACCCGCTCCAATTCCGCGGTAAGCGAAATGTGCATGCCCGGAGGCGATGCCTGCCTCCAAGTTCGTCAAAGCCTGTCGCTGCATTCTTTTGATTGACGCCCTGATAAAATCTCCGCAGCCTCCGGCGCATGACTTCGTTCTTACCTGCAAATTGCGCGTTATTCCTGGCCAATGCCGTCAATCTGGCGCCGGTGGATTACGCGATTCTTCTGATTTACGTGTTTGTGGTGGTGGCCATCGGCTTTGCGCTCAAGCGCTACATGAAATCCTCCGCGGACTTTCTTACCTCCGGTCGTTCGATTCCGGCGTGGGTCACGGGGCTTGCCTTCATGTCGGCTAACCTCGGTGCGCTGGAGTTGGTGGGCATGTCCGCTTGCGGTGCCCAATACGGGATCGCCACTTGCCATTTCTACTGGGTGGGGGCGATTCCGGCGATGGTGTTTTTAGCGGTGTTCATGATGCCGTTTTATTACGGGTCGAAAGCCCGCTCGGTGCCGGAATACTTGAAAATGCGGTTTGATGAACGGGTGCGCGGGTTCAATTCGATCACCTTTGCAGTGATGACTGTCTTCGCTTCCGGCATCTCCATGAATGCCCTCGCTGGTCTGCTCCATCAACTGCTTGGCTGGAACTACGATTTGAGCCTCTGGATTTGCTCCGCCGTGGTGTTGGTCTATGTGCTCAAAGGCGGCCTGACTTCGGCGATTTACACGGAAGTGCTGCAATTTTTCATGATCGTCCTCGGCTTTGCTCCGGTCGTCTATCTGGGGCTCAAGGACGTCGGCGGTTGGTCGGCGGTGACCCGCAATCTGGCACAAGTCTCCCAACATCCTGCAGCGCAAAATCTCAACGATAAGGTGTTTGGCGCGGATGCCTGGACCAGTGCCTGGAGTCCGATCATTGGAGGCGCTGCTGAAAATCCAATGGGGGTGGATATCTTTGCCATGGTCTTCGGTCTCGGTTTCGTGCTCTCCTTCGGTTACTGGTGCACCAACTTCCTGGTGGTGCAGCGGGCCATGGCGGCCAAGAACATGACCTCGGCACGCAACACGCCACTCATCGCCGCCGTGCCGAAAATGATTCTGCCCGTGCTGGTGATTCTGCCCGGCATGATCGCCGCCGTCCTGGGCAATATGCAGGGCAAGAACTACAGCATTCCCAAGACGGAAATCCCTGAGGCAAGCTACCCGGCACTCATCCAGGTGCTTAAAAGCGAAAGCGCCAATTTGGATGCGGCGGCCGTCACCCCGGAAGTCATTAAGAGCTTGGAGAAGAAACTCACGGATGCCACCGGCAAGAGTTCCGGCATCTCCTTCTTCGCCCCCAAACTTGCCCCGCTCGCCGCTTCCGCCAAAACCCTCGATGACGCCGCCCTCAAGCCTGCCATCCAAGATGCCGTCACTAATGACTACAATGGCGTGATCCTCTCCCTGTTGCAGCGCTATTGCCCGACCGGTCTGCTCGGCTTGGCACTCACCGCGCTGTTGGCCTCATTCATGTCCGGCATGGCTGGCAATGTCACCGCCTTCAACACGGTGTGGACTTACGACCTCTATCAAGCCTACATCGCCCCTAACAAGAGCGACGAACACTACGCATGGATGGGCCGCGCCATCACCGTGGTGGGCATCTTGCTCAGCATCGCCTGCGCCTACTTTGCGCGCAATTTCAACAATGCCATGAATATCTGCCAGTTGGTGTTCGGCTTCGTCAATGCGCCGTTGTTTGCCACCTTCCTGCTCGGCATGTTCTGGAAACGCACCACCGGCACCGGTGCCTTCCTCGGCCTGCTCGCCGGCACCGCCACTTCCGCCATCTTCCACGGGCTGACCCTTTCGGTGGGCAGCAACCCCGGCGTCAAGGGCGCCTACCTCGGGCTTGCCCACACCTTCCCCTCGGAAATGGCCCAGAATTTCTGGCTGGCCACCTTCGCCTTCTCCGTGTGCTTCCTGCTCACCGCCGGCATCTCTCTGGCGACCCAACGCACCAAGAGCGACGCGGATCTCAAGGGCCTCGTTTATTCGCTCACACCTAAACTCGTGGTCGAAAACCAACCGTTCTATCTCAAACCGGCAGTGCTCGGGTCCGTCTTGCTTGGCATCTGCGTCATCCTCAATATCATCTTCTGGTAAGACCCGCATCCTTCACCCTAACACCTAACTCTTATGGGACTCGACCTTCGCAAACCAATCGGCATCTTTTTCCTTGTCCTCGGCGTCATCCTCGTCGGCCATGGCTTTCTGACCCGCGGCGCGGAAATGTATGCCAAATCTTTGGGCATCAACATCAACCTCATCTGGGGAGCAGTGCTCATCGTCTTCGGTCTGCTCATGCTCATCCCCGCCCTGCTCAGCAAGGGCGGGGGCGAATAGAGTCCGACCTACTCATCCAACGTGCTCAGATCGCCCTCCGGCAAACCCTGGGCGCGGGCCTTGAGCACGCGACGCATGATCTTGCCGGAGCGGGTTTTCGGAAGTCTGTCGATGAAGCGCACTTCCTCCGGGCGGGCGATGGGACCGAGATGGTGGGAAACGTGCTGGCGCAATTCTTCGCTCAATTCGGCGCTGGCGGCATACCCGGGGTTGAGCTGAGCGTAGCAGAAAATGGACTGGCCTTTGATCTCATGGGGCAGGCCGATGGCTGCGGATTCCGCCACCGCCGGATGGGTGATGAGCGCCGACTCCACTTCCGCTGTGCCCAGACGATGCCCGGAAACCTTGATCACGTCGTCCACCCGCCCGATGATCCAGTAATATCCGTCCGCATCACGACGGGCGGAGTCGCCGGTCATGTATTTGCCGGGATATTTGCTCCAGTATGCGCTGACGTAGCGTGCGTCATCACCATAGATGGTGCGCATCATGGCGGGCCAAGGGTTTTTGAGCACCAAAAAGCCTTCCGCACCATCGGCCACCGGGTTGCCTTCTTCGTCGACAATTTCCGCCTCCTGCCCGAAAAACGGCCGCGTGCCGGAACCGGGCTTGAGCGGCACCACCGGCGTGGGCGTGATGATGAAGGCTCCGGTTTCCGTCTGCCACCAGGTATCCATGATCGGACATTTCCCTTTGCCGATGACTTGGTGGAACCACTTCCAGGCCTCCGGGTTGATCGGTTCCCCCACCGACCCTAACAGACGCAACGACGACAGGTCGTGTTTGTTAGGCCAGGCTTCGCCAAAGCGCATCAGACTTCGGATGGCGGTCGGTGCCGTGTAAAAGATGGAGATACCGTAGCGTTCGATCAACTGCCACCAACGGTTAGGATAGGGATAAGACGGCCCTCCTTCAAACATGAAGGCAGTCGCACCATTGAGCAGGGGCCCATATACGATGTAGGAATGGCCGGTGATCCACCCGGGGTCGGCTGTGCACCAGAAGCGGTCCTCATCGCTGATGTCGAAGACGTATTTGAGGGTGGTGTAGGTGCCTACCATATAGCCACCGTGCGTGTGCAAGATCGCCTTGGGCGTGCCAGTGGAGCCGGACGTGTAGAGAATGAAGAGCGGATCCTCCGCGTCCATCACCTCGGTGGCGCATTTGCCATTGGCAATGGGCAGTGCGCACAGGTCGTGATACCAATGGTCGCGCATCGCTTCCATCGGCACCTCATGGGCGGTGCGTTTGACGACAATGACGTTTTCGACGCTGGGGCAATGTCTGAGGGAATCATCCACGATGCGTTTGAGTTCCACCAGTTTGCCATTCTGGAGACTGCCATCACAGGTGATGACGAGTTTGGACTGGCTGTCGGCGATGCGGCCTTGCAGGGCATCGACCGAAAAGCCCCCGAACACCACGGAGTGAATCGCCCCAATCTTGGCGCAGGCCAGCATGGCAAACACGATTTCGGGCACCCGCCCCATGTAAATGGTGACACGGTCCCCTTTGACAATGCCCATGGCCTTGATAATGTTTGCCATGCGGCAAACCTCGCGATTCAGTGCGTAATAGGAAAAAGTGCGATCAAACTTGCCGTCCTCGCTTTCCCAGATAAGGGCCAGTTGGTTTTTGCGGTGGGTCTTGAGATGGCGGTCCACGGCATTGTGCGTGATGTTGACCTTGCCACCGACATACCACTTGTAAAACGGTTTGTTGGAGTCATCCAGAACCTGCTCCCATGGCTCGAACCACTCGAGTTGTTCGGCTTCCTTTTGCCAAAACCCTAGCAGGTCATTCCGGGCAAATTCAGCGGTCGCTTCCCAATCCTTGAGCACGGCTTGGGCGATGACCTCGGCTGACGGGTAATACACGTCGCCTTCCATAGGGGGAGTTTTGTTGGACATGGGGGGGTTCTTGAGTGTGGAAGAGCGGTCACTACACGCGAATTTAAGCGAAGTCAAAAAAATTCCACCCTAACATAAATTCCGACCCGCACTCAAATGCCGTGTGCCTCGCCGGGTATCGGTACGATCACCTCCGTGTCCGGCAGGCGGTGGTGGATTTCTCCGCGGAACCACTCGATGGCCGGTTCATCGCCGTGCACCAGGAAGATTTTTTTCGGCCGCACCTTTTCAATGTAATCAGCGATGGCCTCGCGCGTCGAGTGACCGCTGAAATCAAAGACGCGCATCTCGCAACGCAGCGGCACCGGCGGATAGGCCGGATCTAGCAGGACTTCATCACCGGGGAGGGCTTGGCGGATCCTGCCGCCAGGTGAGGCGGGGTCGGCATAGCCAACAAAAAACAAGCCGTGACGCTTGTTTTCCAACACGCCCTGCCGGGCGAAATTGTTGGATACGGTTTTTTCCGTCATCATGCCGCTGGACAGCGCGTAGATGCAACCCGAGACAAATGGAATGGGACCGCGGTGTTTGCGGCCGCTGGTTTCCAGCTCCATGTCAGTTAGAAAGTCGAAGCCGGGCAGGTGGCGGCGGGACACCTCGCTGAAGTTGTCGAAAATGTGGGTCATTTTCGTGCTCAGGCCGCCGATATAGACCGGGGTTTTTCTGGGGATGAGGTGTTGTCGCTTGAAGCGGTGGAGCATTGCCAGAATCTCCTGGGTCTTGCCGATGGCAAACACCGGTATGAGCACCGACCCTTTGCGCGCCAGCACGCGGTCGATGGCCTCGGCAAAGGCCTCTTCCTCGCCTAACCGGGTGTAATCCGGCCTGCGGGCATGGTTGCCGCGGGTGGTTTCAACGATGAGAACATCCACCGGGGCATCTGGAAACAATGCGCCTTTTTGCAGGGTGGCATCCTCGAAGTTGACGTCGCCGGTGTAGAGGATGCGTTTGCCCTCGGCTTCGAGGGTGACGCCCACCGAGCCAAGGATGTGGCCCGCATCATGAAAGGTGGCGCGGATGCTGCCTGCCATATCGAGGTCGAAGGGTCGCTCGATGCCGCGCCGCTCAAAGGCTTGCTTGAGTCCATCGAGTTGCCGGTGCTCAAACAGCGGATACTCGGCGATCCCCAGTTCAATCCGCTTGGATTGCATGACGCTGACCGAGTTGTGCAGCAGCGCCAGCGCCAGGTCCGCAGTCTCCTGGGTCAGAAACACCCTGGCCTGCGGCTGCGATTCCAACAAAACCGGCAGGGTTCCCACATGATCGAGGTGGGAGTGGGTGATGATGGCGGAGTCGATGCTGCCGTCCTCCAACATTTCATAATGGGGGATGGCCTCGGCCCCCTCATGCTTCGGGTGCATGCCGGCATCCAGCACGATGCGTGCCGTGGAGGTTTCCAGCAAATAGGAATTGGCGCCGATTTCGGCGTGGCGGCAGAGACTCTTGAAAATCATGTAAGGGAGGGCGAGGGAGACAGACCATGGGGGCGTACGCCACGTCTGTCAACCCGCCCGTTGAAGCGGACGGTCTGCCGTCAGGGAGATTGGCTTCATCAGCCTCTATTCAAGGAACCGCAAAACTTTTCGTGGTC
>JBAXPF010000013.1:0-28757 GCA_037132955.1 Verrucomicrobiota bacterium
TCCGTCGGGGCGAGTCATGGCCGAGTCAATTCCAGCGCCGCCCGCAGTGCAAGCGCGGAAACAATGCGGAAAAGAAGTTGGAAAATCAGGGCCGCAACCGTAGACATATCTCCGTCACGGGTATTACGTCAGCCAGTCCCTCCCCCATGAGTCAAATTTCCCAACTTCTCCGTCCTTATGCCTTGTTCATGTTGGCCTTGGTTTGCGGCCTGTATGGCGCCCCGCGTGCGCAAGCCGTCGTGTGGGGGACCGCCAGTGGTTTGGCCATCGCGCGCGATTCCCACACCATGACCTTGCTGCCCACCGGCAAGGTGCTGGTGGTTGGCGGGCGCAACTCGGCCAACGCGGCACAGAACAGTGTGGAATTGTATAATCCGGCCACCAACTCTTGGGCCGCCGCCGCTTCACTCACCAACGCCCGCTATTGGCACACCGCCACCCTTTTGTTCAATGGCAAGGTGCTGGTGGCCGGTGGCTTGGCTGGCACCACCACCCTCTCCAGCGCCGTCTTGTATGATGCCGCCACCAACACCTGGTCCGCCACCGGTTTCATGAATAGTCCGCGGGATTCTTACACCGCCACCCTGCTCGCCGACGGCAGGGTGCTCGCCACCGGAGGCTATAGCGGCAACCGCATCACCCCCAGCGCGGAAATCTTCGACCCGGCCACCGGCGTCTGGACACTGACCGACTCGATGGCCACGGCCAGCGCCAACCACGCCGCCACCTTGCTCGCCAATGGCAGGGTGCTGGTCGTCGGCGGCGAAAACAGCCCGGACATCGGCATCGCCCGCGCCGAGATCTTTGACCCGGCCACCGGCACTTGGACGGGGGCTGGAGCCCTCGACACGCCGGCGTTTTACCACACCGCCACGCTTATGCCCAATGGCATGGTGCTCGTCGTGGGCGGCAAGAAAAATGACACCACCTCACTGGCCACCACCCAAACCTATGATCCGGCCACCGACACCTGGACCACCACCGGCAGCCTGGCCATGGGACGTTATTCCCAGAGCGCGAATTTGTTGCCCAACGGCAAGGTGCTCGTCCTGGGTGGCTACAACAGCAGCAGCGGCATGCTCACCAGTGCCGAGCAATACGACTCCCTCACCGGCTCTTGGACCGCTCTGGGATCCCTTGCCACCGCCCGCCTCACCCATACCACCACCTTCCTGCCCAATGCCAAGCTCCTCATCACCGGCGGGTGGAACCAGACCCTCGACGCCTCGCTGGCCTCCTCGGAATTGTTGGATCCGGCCACCGGACTGGTAAGCACGACGGGAGCCATGGCCGCCACCCGCGCGCAACAGACGGCCGCCTTGATGGCGAATGGCAAGGTACTGTTAGCCGGCGGCTATACCGGCGCGGCCCTCAACACCGTCGATCTCTACAACCCAAGCGTCGGCACGGTTGCCGCAGCCAGTCCCATGGCGGGTGCCCGTTACCTGCACACCCTCACCCAGCTCCAAAATGGCAAAATGCTGGTGGCCGGCGGCAAAGCGGCCAGCACCCTTGGCACGGCGGAATTGTATGACCCGGGTGCCGGCACCTGGACCAGCACCGGTGCCATGACCGCCACCCGCGAGCTGCACACCGCCACGCTCCTCTCCGATGGCAAGGTGCTCGTCGCGGGGGGGCAATCCGGCAGTTCCTCTCTCACCACTGCGGAACTCTACAATCCATCCAGCGGCGCATGGACCAGCACCGGCGGCTTGGCCCTGGCCCGCTATTCACACACCGCCACCCTGCTGGCCAATGGCAAGGTGCTGATGGTGGGAGGCAAAAATGGCAGCACGGTGCTTGCCGGCGCCCAACTCTATGATCCGGCCACCGCCACTTGGACCGTGGCCGGTTCGCTCAACAGCGCACGCTATCTGCACACCGCCACCTTGTTGCCCAATGGCAAGGTCTTGGTCACCGGCGGCGCCTCCGCAACCGCCAATCTAACAAGCGCGGAGTTGTATGATCCGGCTATTGATAGCTGGGCGGTCACCGACTCCATGGCGGGGGCCCGCGGCTCGCACACCGCCACCCTGTTGCCCGGCGGCAAGGTGTTGATTGCCGGGGGCGTCAATGGCACCACGTCGCTGGCCACCACCGAGTTGTATGATCCGGTATCCTTTAACTGGGTTCCGGGTCCCACCCTTGGCAGTTTGCGAAAAAACCACACCGCCACCTTGTTGCCGGATGGCCGGGTTTGCCTCGCCGGTGGTTCGAGCAGCAGCGGCGTTTACCTGCCGGGCGCGGAGCTCTATGATGTCGGGCTGGCCTATCAGTCCGCATGGCAGCCACAGATCAATGTCCCGGGTGCCTCCCTCATGCTCGGTGGCAGCGTGGCGCTCACCGGCAACCGGTTCCGCGGCATCTCCGCCGGCTCCGCGGGAACCACCCAGGACTCCGCCGGCAATTGCCCCACCGTGCAACTCTACAGCGTGGAAAGCGGCCGCACCCTGGTCTTGGCTAACAACGGCTGGACCGACGCCTCCTTCACTTGCGCTGCGTTTGCGGGATTTCCCGCCGGCACCGCCATCCTCACCCTCACCGTCAACGGCATTCCAGGCGCGGTTCTAACACAAGTCACCAAGGCCCCCGCCGCCGTCTCTATCAGCGGACTCGCGCAAGCGATCGACGGCACCCCCAAGAGCGTGACCGCAACCACCACGCCCGCGGGGCTGCCAGTGACTTTCACCTATACCGGCACGGGCGGCACGGTCTACGCCACCTCGACCTCACCGCCGAGCGCCGTGGGCACCTACACGGTGGTGGCCACCATCAATGATGCCAACTACGTCGGCTCCGCCACGGGCACGCTGGTGCTCAACCCGATCACGCCGTTTGCCGCCGGCACGGCGCTGGGCAGTCCCCGCCGCTACCACACCGCCACCTTGTTGAACAATGGCAAAATCCTCGCGGCTGGCGGCTACTCCGGCGGCATACTGCAAACCGCCGAGTTATATGATCCGGCCACCGGCACCTGGGCCGCCACCGGGTTGATGAAAGCCCCCCGCATCTGGCACACGGCCACCCTGTTGCGCAATGGCAAGGTGCTCGTCACCGGCGGACAAAACAACGATAACGGCTTTCTGGTGAGCGCGGAGTTGTATGATCCGGTCACCGGCACCTGGAGCTTTACCGGTTCCATGGCTGCCGCCCGCATCTATCACACCGCGACCCTTTTATCTAACGGCAAGGTCCTGGTCACCGGCGGCCAGAATTTTTCGGGCGTTTCCAGCGCGGAGTTATATGATCCGTCAACCGGCAGCTGGACCACCACCGGAGCCATGGCGGTCTACCGCTTCAAGCATGCCGCCACCTTGCTGCCGGATGGCAAAGTTCTGGTGAGCGGCGGGCAAGGCGCGGCCGTGCTGGCAAGTTCGGAGTTATATGATCCGGCCGCCGGCACCTGGACGGCGACCACCGGATCCTTAACAACCGCCCGTGTCTTTCACAGCGCCACCCTGTTGGCCAATGGCAAGGTGCTCGTCGCCGGAGGTTGGAATAACAGCACCATCTTTGCCAGCGCGGAGTTGTATGATCCGGCCACCAAGACCTGGGCCGCAGCCGGCAACATGCTTGCCGGCCCCTACCCCGGCCGCTACCTCCACACCGCCACCCTGCTGCCCAATGGCCGGGTGCTGTTTGTGGGAGGCACCGGCTTTTTGGGCGCGCTCGGCGACGCCGATGTTTACAACTCCGCAAGCGGGACTTGGGCGACGCTCAACCCCACGCTGATTGGCCCGCGCATCGACCACACCGCCACCTTGCTGGCCAATGGCAAGCTGGTGATCACCGGGGGCGCCAATGGCGGGCTGTATCTGGCCTCCGTCGAGTTATATGATTCCTCGCTCGGCGCATGGACGGTCAGCACCGCCGCCAGCACCGCCCGCACCCGCCACACCGCCACCCTGCTGCCGGATGGCAGGGCGCTCATCACGGGCGGTTGGGATGGCACCCTCACCCATTCCGGCGCGGAAATTTACACTCCCGCCACCGATGCGTGGAGCGCCGCCGGCACCATGGCGAGCGCCCGCCGTGACCACACCGCCACTCTTCTATCAAACGGAAGGGTCCTCATCACCGGCGGGCAAAACGGCGCGGCGCTCGCCAGCGCGGAACTTTATGACCCGACCTACGGGCGCTGGACATCAACGGGCAGCCTCAGCGCCGCCCGCTACCTGCACACGGCCACTTTGTTAGCCGATGGCAAGGTGCTCGTCGCCGGCGGCAGGGACGCCACCGGCGCACTGGCCAGCGCGGAGGTCTATGACCCTCTAACTGGGATTTGGGTGGCGGCCGGCACGCTGGTTGGCGCGCGCGATTCCCATACCGCGACGCTGCTGGCCAATGGCAAGGTGCTGGTCACGGCGGGTGCCAATGGTGCCGGCGTGCTGGCGAGTTCGGTGTTGTATGACCCCGTGGCGGGCACATGGGCGGCGACAACCGGATCCCTAACCACCGCCCGCAAGGGCCACACCACCACGTTGCTGCCTAACGGCAAGGTGCTGGTGGCCGGAGGCACCAATGGCACCACCTATCAAAACAGCTCGCAACTCTACAATCCCACCAGCGGAACCTGGGCCGCAACCCCCACCCCGCTGAGCCTGCCCCGCGCAAGCCATGCGGCCACCTTGCTGCCCAATGGCAAGGTGCTCATTGCCGGCGGCACGGGCACCGCCGGGCCGACCACCACCGCGGAGGTGTTTGATCCGGCCACCGGAGCATGGCAGACGACCGGCTACCTTGCCACCAGCCGCGAGTCCCACACCGCCACCTTGTTGCCCAATGGCCGGG
Organism: Verrucomicrobiota bacterium; assembly: GCA_037132955.1. Taxonomy (GTDB): domain Bacteria; phylum Verrucomicrobiota; class Verrucomicrobiia; order Verrucomicrobiales; family Akkermansiaceae; genus Luteolibacter. The sequence goes on from JBAXPF010000013.1 coordinate 4,792, forward strand.
TGCTCGTCCATGGGGGCAGCGGCACCGCCGGGGCCTTGAAAACCGCGGAATCCTATGACGTCGGCCTGGGTTTTGCCGCTGCGGCTCAACCGGTTATCACCAGCGCCCCCGCGTCCATCGTCCCCGGTGACAGCGTGGTTCTGGCCGGCAGCCAATTCCGCGGGATTTCCTCCGCCTCCGGCGGCAATGGCACGCAGAACTCGTCGAGTGATATTCCGGTGCTCCAACTGCGGGCCATGGACAGCGGCCTGACCGTGGTGATTCCACCCGCGAGTTGGTCGGAGACCGCCATCACCTCGACGGCCACCACGGATTTTCCGCAGGGTTACGCGCTGGTGACGGTCTTCGTCAATGGCATTCCCGGCAGTTCCAAAATCATGAAAATCGCGGTGGTTCCACCGCCACCGTATGACATCTGGAAGCTAAGGAAATTCAGCAGCGCCGATCTAACTGATCCGGCGCTCAGCGGGGACGCCGCCGATCCCAATCATGACGGTATCCCCAATCTGATGGCATACGTGCTCGACCTCGAACCCAAGCTCGCCAATGCCGGCGGCCTGCCCACTGCCGGGCAGCAGGATGGCTATCCCACCATGACCTACCGCTTGAACAAGCAGGCCACGGACACCAACATCACCCTCACCGTTGAGACGAGCCCGGACATGAGTCCGGACTCATGGTTTGCCGTGGCCGTGGAAACCGGCAGGGTTGACATGGGAACCTACTGGCTGGTTACGGTGAGGGACGCCCTGCCCATCACCGGCGCCCCGCAGGACTTCATGCGGCTCAAGGTGGAAAAGGACTGAATTTGCAACAAATCCGCAAGGGAAAATGAAAATGGTAAAATCAACTTTTCAAATTTGTCTGTTGTGGATTGCACTCCCGTTTGCCGGATTTATCGGCATTGCCGCCGCGGCACCGCCCCCCCCGCCGGTGGCGTTGCCAGAGGTTGATCTAACACCCCTGCCGCAGGCATCGGCCGCCGGTCCCCAATGGACCGTCCCGCTCGATGGCACGTGGAAATTCCAGCCGCTGTCACCCGCCGACATCGGCAGCCTAACTGCCGAGACCCTCGCCGCGTGGGGGCCGATTGCGGTGCCCGGCCAATGGCGCAACCAAGGTCATGACCTGCCCGGCGGCCAAACCGTCGCCTATGCCACCGCCTTTGACCGCCCGCCTGGGTGGCAGGACAAGTTGGTCAGGATTCGTTTCGATGCCGTGTACTCCGTGTGCAAGGTCTATCTCAACGGCCATGAAGCCGGCAGCCATCTTGGCGGCTTCACGCCGTTTGAATGCGATCTAACCGATTACATCAAGGACCATGGCAACTTGCTTGTGCTCACCGTCACCAGCGATTCACTGGCGGACCGCATGGCCAGCGCCACGAAGTATGCCTGCCATCCGCTTGGCGGCATCAGCCGCAGTGTCACCTTGTTTGCACTGCCTCAATCCTATATCTCCGATCTGATCATCCGCACCGACTTCGATAGCGCTTACCAAGATGCCACCTTGGAAGTGACCTTGGAGATCGACTCCAGCCACTCTAGCAACTCCGGCACCCCGGAGATTGGATTTGAACTGCACAACCCTGACGCCGGGTTGGTCGCTTTGCCCAGCCCGCAAGTCCGGGACGCAGCGACCGGTCCCGGCCGCCGCCGCAAGACATTCACCTTCCCTATCGCGGCCCCACGCTGGTGGACCCCGGAGACGCCCTTTATCTATCAGTTGGATGGGGTTTGCGGCGACCATCGCGTGCGGCAGAAATTCGGCTTCCGAAAAATCGAGGTCAAGGGCACCCGCGTTCTGGTCAATGGCCGTCCGGTGAAATTGCGCGGTGTGAACCGCCATGAAACCGACCCCTTGCGCGGGCGCAGCCTCGCGCCCGGCCAATGGCGCAAGGATGCGCAATTGTTCCGCGATGCCAACGTCAACCTGATCCGCACCTGCCACTATCCGCCGGACCACCAACTCGTCGAGGCCGCCGACGAACTCGGCATCTGGGTGGAAGTGGAATCGCCCTTCTGCTGGGAAAACGGCTCCAGCGATCCATCCCACCGCGATGCCACCCTGCGGCAGGTCGCCGAGATGATCAAACGCGACCGCAACAATCCAAGTGTCCTGTATTGGTCGCTCGGCAATGAATCGACCTGGGGACCGAACTTCGAACTCTCCTCCAGGATGGTTAGAGAGCTGGATCCCACCCGTCCGCAAACCTTCGAGTGGACGCACAACGGGATCACGGAGACGGATGCCGCATATTGCGAGATCGGCGCGGTGCATTACCCCGGCTTCAACGGCCCGGTGATGGCCAAAGAGAAATCCAAACGCCCCATGTTCATGGGGGAATACTGCCACCTCAATGCCTACAACCGCCGCGAACTCATGACCGATCCCGGCCTGCGCGACCGCTGGGGAGTCTATCTCCACCGCCTCTGGGAGCAAATGGACGCCGAACCTAACATCCTTGGCGGCGCCATCTGGTCCGGCATCGACGACACGTTCTTTCCCGCCCCGGAGCTCACGCTTGGCTACGGCGCCTGGGGGCCGCTCGATGGCTGGCGCCGACCCAAGCCCGAGTATTGGCATGTGAAGAAAACCTACTCGCCGGTGCGCGTCGATGAAGCCGCTGTCGTCACTCTGACCAACGGGGCGCTGGCCATTCCGGTGGAGAACCGCTCCGACTTCATCAATCTATCAAAAATTGAGGCGCGCTGGAAGATCGGCGGTCAATCCGGCACCATCCATGCCGATATTGCTTCCCGCGAGCGCGGCACCCTCGTCATCAATCCCGCCCACACCCCGGGAGCGGGCGAAATGTTGGACCTGGCATTCATCGATCCCCGCGGCTTCGAGACCAACCACTTCGTCCTGCCGCTGGCGAAGCCGGTGATGTCTCCCGCCTCCCCGGCGGATCAGGGCATGCCCCAACTTGTAACCACGGACGGATTCTATCAAATCACGGCCGGAACTGCCGAATGGAGCATCGACCGCAAGACCGGCGCGCTGAGCATGCGCGCAGGCACCACGCCGGTGATCCATGCCGGTCCGCACCTGCTGCTCATTCCGCACAATGGTGAGGGCGAAACCCAAATGACCGGAAAAACCCGAATCCATGACGCGTTTTCGCCGGTTTGCACCCAGTGGCAACTCCAACAAGTTGTGACCGGGATTCCCGCCGCCGGCCAAATCAAGGTGACCATCCAGGGCGCCTACGCCGAGGCGGAAGGCGCCTATACCTTGGCGTTTTCATCCTCCGGGGTCGTGTTCAGCTATGACTTCAAAATCAAACACAACATCAATCCGCGCCAAACCGGCGTCGCCTTCGATTTCGCCCCGGGCTTCGACCGGCTCACCTGGCGGCGCCGCGGGTTGTGGTCGGCCTATCCGGATGACCACATCGGCCGCCTGACCGGCACCGCCCTCGCCGTCACCCCCGATGGCAAGCCCGCCATTGAAATCGGCCCGCGCGAAAACCCCGGCACCTCCCCGTGGGCCAACGACAACACCCGCTACGGCTCCAACGACTTCCGCTCGACCAAGGAAAATATACTAACCGCCAGTCTCGGCAGGACCACGGACTTCCCGCCCAATACTGGCAGTTCGGCGCTTCCTGATAGGAAAACAGGCGTCCCGCCTGTTAGGGAAGACAGCGCGTCCCGCCTGTCCGCCGATGCAACGACAGGCGGGACGCCCGTCGGCCATGACAGGCGGGACGCCTGTCCTCCTGCTAAACTGACAGTATTGGGCGGCCCGGCATTCACGGTCACCTCGGACGGCTCACAATCCGTTAGAGCCTGGCTTGACCCTGACACCCATCAGGCATGGCTGCTCATTGCCGGTTACACCAACGGTGGCTCGGAGCGCTTTCTGGATGGACTCGTCGAGCCGGACAAACGCCCGCTCAAACCCGGTGATGCAATCGCCGCAGCGTTTCACATCGAATACAAGAGGGGAACGGGCGGCCCGCCCGTTGGACAATGAAGATCACGGGCGGGCCGCCCCGTGCCCCCCTTGAGTTCCTGCATTGGCACCAACATAACATCAGCCGCGAATCCAGATGTCCCTAACCAACCGCGATAACATCCTGCGCGCATTGCGCCGCCAGCAACCGGAGAAAGTCGGCTTCGACTTCGTATTCTCGCCGGCGTTGCTGGACGAATTCCGCCGCCGCACCGGGCGCGAGGACTATCAGGAATACTATCAATTCCCGCTGCGCTGCATCGAGCTCGACCCGACGCGGTTGCGCACCGACTACACGGTTTTCTATGACGAGCTGCCGGCGGGCACGCGGCCGCTGGATTGGAATCCGGAGTGGGGGATCATGGGCGCGCCGGGGCCGACCGCGCATTTCCAGGAAATGCTGCATCCGATGGCCGGGTTCGGTTCGGTCGGCCAGGTGCAGGCCTATCCGTGGCCGGACTGGCTGGAGGACTACCGCTGGGAAAATGTCCCGACGCGGGTGGCCGGCCTCAAGGCCCGTGATCTGGTGGTGTGCGCGTTCATGGAGATGACCTTGTTTGAAATCGCCTGGTATCTGCGCGGCATGGACCGCTTCATGGAAGAACTCATCGGCGAGGACGCGATCGCCACCGCCTTGCTCGACAAGCTCACCGCCATCCGCACCGGCATGGCGCGGCGCTATGCGGCGTGCGGCGCGGATGTGCTCATGTTAGGCGACGACGTGGCAACCCAGATCGACATGATGATCAGCCCGGCATTGTGGCGCAAAACACTCAAGCCGCGGCTCGCCGGAGTGATCCGCGCCGCCAAGGAGGTCAACCCGGATATCCTCATTTTCTATCACGGCGATGGCAACATGGAGCGGATCGTGCCGGATTTGATAGAGATCGGCGTGGAGATTCTCAACCCGGTGCAACCGGAGTGCATGGATCCGCAGCGCATGAAGGAATTGTTTGGCGACAAGCTCGCGTTCTGGGGCTGCATCGGCACCCAGACGACCATGCCCTTCGGCACGCCCGGGCAGGTCCAACAAACGGTTCAAAACCTGCTGGCCACAGTCGGCAAGGGCGGCGGCCTGTTGCTCTCCCCCACCCACACCCTCGAACCCGATGTGCCGTGGGCCAATGTGGAGGCCCTGCTTGCGGCTGTCACCGCCGGGGAATTATAATTCTTTATCTGACACGCATCCAGGGGACGAAGACTGGCGTCACTGCGCGGCAGCGGGAGATGGGTCTACTAATCCCGACCTCCGAAGTTTATTTCAAAATATCCGATAGATTAACCACAGATTACACGGATTTCACGGATTGAAATAGGTTTCATTGGCAACTTCTCCGAAGTTGCCAATGGTGAGAAAATCCAAACCAAAAAATCCGTGAAATCCGTGAAATCCGTGAAATCCGTGAAATCCGTGAAATCCGTGGTTTTCTTTCCCCATTGCAAGAATTCAACTTCGGATTTCGGGCTAATGCACCAGCTCCATGATATCGCGGTAGGGCACCACGCCATGGATGATGTCGTCGGTATCGGTCACCGGCAGGGCGCCAAACCCGTAGTGGGTGAACTTCTCTTTTGCCTCGCTGATAGAGTCACCTTCCTCCAGATAGACAACCTGGGTTGTCATGATATCCGCGAGCGGGGTGCGCGGCTCGGCGATGAGCAACTCCTCCAGACTGACCACCCCCAACAAGCGGTTGTCCGGTGCCACGATGTAGAGATACTTCACGACGTCGGCATCCGCCGCCAGGCGGCGGAAATCGGCGATGACCACGGCGGCCGGGATCTCCGGTGCCAGGCGGATGAAATTGATGGTGGTTAGATCGTTGATGGTGTGCTCGGTGTTTTCGAGAAGTGATTCGATTTTTTCCGTTTCGTCATGCTCCATCAAGTTGAGGATTTCCTCCGCATCGCTGGTTGGCAACACCGCCAGCACGTCGGCGGCCTGCGCCGGGGTCATCTCATCGATCAAATCCGCGACGCGCTCCTTGTCCATGGACGAGATGAGGCTGCGCTGCACCCGCGGCTCCATTTCCTCGAGGGTATCGGAGGCATGCTCGGTATTGAGTTCGTTGAAGATGGCCAGGCGTTGTTCCTCGGAGAGTTCTTCCAGAATGTCGGCCAGGTCCACGGGGTGGATTTCCGGCAACGCCTCCTTGAGGATATTGAGTTTCACGTTGCCCTTGAAGCTGCCGATTTTTTCCGGCAACGGTTGGACATAGGCCCACGAGATGGTCTCCTTCTTGAACATTTCGGCCAGATGATAGACAAAACTCGCCACATAGCGCAGACCCAGCCGTTTGAGCAGGCCATACTTGCTGAAGTCCACGTCGGAGGCGTAGAGCTTGCCGTTGCGCAGCACCAGTTTGACGTCGTAGACGACGTCGATCACATTGTCGTCCAGGTCGATGACTTTCTTGTCAAGAATATGGTCCTTGAGCAGGACCTGTGATTCTTCAGGTTCGCCCTCGAAGGGTGCGATGGCCGGGATATCGAGAATGACCTTGTTGTTGCGCAGCTCGGCCACGCGCTCGAACGGCACCAGCAACGCCTTGTGGCCGAACGGACGGCTCACAATGATGTGGGTCACCTCGGGGATTTTTTCCTGCTCCCTGATGAGCAGGTCATCGAGTTTGCCGACTTTGCGGCCCTGCACGATGACCTTGGCACCGATGAGGTCACTGAGGAAATAACTGGTTTCAGATATGTTAGCGATCGATGTTTTCATGGCGCACCTTGCTTCACAGGAGAGTGATGAACTTATAGAGCAAAAGCCCGACCAGCAGGATCAGGTAAAGGCGCAGGAACAACAGGGAAGCTTTCACCCAGCGGGACATCTCAACGTTGGGCTTGGCGTATTTTTTGTTGATCTCGCGCACCTTGGCGAAGTTATGTGAAAAGAAATCCCGGATCATGGTGGAGGCCTCCTAGGTGAAAAGGTTGGGGAAGAGGGTGCTGATTCCGTAAAGGGTGGAGAGAATGACGATGAGCACCACGATGGAGGAGGTGACGATGTTCTGCCACAGGCTGTTGGTGTATTCGCCCATGGTCTTCTTGTTGTTGAGCAACAAGATCAGAAACACCAGCGCCGCGGGCAACAGGGTGACCGCCACCACTTGCACAAAGAGTGTGATCAACACCAGGGGCGCCTTGGGTATCAACACCACCAACCCGGCGGTGATGAGCGTTATAAAGTAGTTGGCATAGAACCATGGGGCCTCGCGGATCTTGTTGTTGAGCGAGTGCGCCCAACCGAAAACCTCGCCAAAGGCCCAGGAACTGGCCAGCGAGATGCAGATCGCTCCTAACAAACCGGCGTCGAACAACCCGATCGCCATGAAGGTGCCGGCATATTTCTGGGTTTTCATCAAGATTTGCGACGCCTGGGCCGCATCGTCGATGGCGACGCCAGGCAGAATGGTGCCGGTGACAACGACGATGAAGATCGCCACGCCCACGGTCAGGACCGAACCGAGCAGGGTGTCGAGCTTCCCCCAGGGAATGTCCTTTTCCTTCATCCCCTTGTCGACCACCGCGCTCTGTTGGAAAAAAAGCATCCAAGGGGCGATGGTGGTGCCGATGTTGGCCATCAGGAAAAAGAACAGGGTGTTCGTGAAGCCGCCCGGCGGCATGTGGGGGATGAGTCCGGTGTGAACGATGTCATGCACCGACGGTTGGACCATGAAAGCGGCGGGAATGTAGATCAGGTTGACCGCACAAAAAACCAGCGCGATTTTTTCCCACGTCCAATAGCGGCCGTTGACCACCATGATGCCCATCAGGACGCAGACGCCGAGCACGGTGAGCCATGGCGGGACGCCGAAGATGCGGAGCGCCGAGGTCATGCCGATGAACTCGGTGACCAGGGTCAACCAGTTGACAAGCATCAGGTCGAGCAGGGAAAACCACCCCCAAAAGGCGCCGAAGCCGGCGAAGATGGCCTCGCCGTGGCCGCGCTTGGTGACGGCCCCCAGCCGGACGGTCATTTCCTGGACGTAGTAAGCGACCGGGATGAGGAAAACCAGGAACCAGATGAGGTGATAGCCGTATTTGGCACCGGTGGCGGCATAGGTGGTGATGCCGCCGGCATCGTTGTCGGCCACCATCACCACAATCCCCGGGCCGGAGAGCAGGAAGAACAGCTTGAGCGCCTTCCAGAAGCGCCGGAAGCCGTAATACATCTGCGAGACATTGAGCATCGGTTTGCTGGGAATTGCCATTTTCGGGTGGCCGCGCACGGAAACGCCAGTCATCCGCTACACTGGTTGGGGAGAAGGAATTCTTTCGGGGGCGGTTATGGACGGCATCGCTGCGCCTGTCAAGGGATGGGCAGAGGATCCGGGCGGAAACCCCTGCGGCGGTCCTTCTTGAGCTGGACAGAAAACCGCGGCCCACCCATTCTTCGCGCATGGCGATTTTCGTGTATCCCTCAGTCAATTCACTGCAGGCAGTTCCTGTGGAGGAATTTGGCGTGGCGCTGACGGACAACGTCGTGTGGATCGATCTGTTAAAAGGGACGCCCGAGGAAGTGGCGGCGGTGGAGAAAGCCCTTGGCATCGCGCTGCCCACGCGGGAGGAAATGCGCGAGATCGAGAGCACCAGTCGCTTGTATTGTGAGGACGGGGCGCGGTTCATGACCACCTCGCTGCTCTACAGCACGGAATCGGATGCGCCAGAATCCACGGAAGTGAGTTTTGTGTTGGTGCGGCGGTTTTTGCTCACGATCCGGGATGTGGAGCCGCAGAGTTTCCGCCAGACTGCGGCATTGTTTGCGCGGCGGACGAGTGTGACGCGCGACCAGGTGTTCATCACCTTGATCGAAACCATTATTGACCGGCAGGCGGACTTCTTGGAGCGGCTCTCCAAGGAGACCGAGGAACTCTCGCAGCGGATATTCCGCAGACTGCCGCAGGCCAAGGAGTCGGAAAGCCACTTGCGGGAAGCCATCTTCCAACTCGGGCGCAGCGGCAACCTCATCGCACGCGAACGGGACTGCATTGTCTCGCTCTCGCGGCTGGTTCAATATGCGGGCCACGAGGATTTTGACGATGGCGGCGAGGGTCCGGTGTCCCCGATTTATCCGCGGCTCAAACCGGTGTCACGGGACTTGCAATCGCTCTCGGAGTTTGCCGGATTCCTCTCCAGCAAGGTGAATTTCATGTTGGATGCGACCCTTGGGTTGATCAACATCGAACAAAATGCGATCGTGAAAATCTTCTCGGTAGCGGCGGTGATTTTCCTGCCGCCCACCTTGGTGGCGAGCATTTACGGCATGAACTTCGCCTATCTGCCGGAAAAAGACTGGCACTATGGCTATCCGTTTTCCATCTGCCTGATGATCATCTCGGTGCTCGTCCCGTTTTGGTTCTGCCGGCGCAAGGGCTGGCTGTAGGTTATGTTAGAGACTGGTGAAACGGGTCCTTGTCCGTGAGGGAAAGCACAAAAGCGCAAAGAAGATCGATGGTGTGGGCGATGTCATCGAGGTGGGCGGTCTCCACCACCGAGTGCATGCAGCGCAGCGGCAACGAGACCAAGGCGCTGGGAATGCCCTCGCGACTGGTGAAAATTTTGTCGGTGTCGGTGCCGGTGAAGCGACTGCTGGCCTCATGTTGGATCGGGATTTTTCCGGCGGTGGCCACCTCGATGAGGCGTTTGACCACCTTGGGGTGATTGGCGGTGCCATGGGTGACGGTGGGACCGCCGCCGAGTTTGACGCTGCCGGTCTTGGCCGGTTCGAGGCCGGGAGTGTCCGTGGCATGGGTGACGTCGAGGCAAATGCACAGATCCGGCCTGATGCGGAAGGCGGCCATCATCGCGCCGTGACCGCCGATTTCCTCTTGAATGGCGTTGAGGCACACCAGCGTGAAGACCGGTTTTTTCTTTGAGCCGGCGAGGCGCTTGAGCACCTGGGCGATGATGTAGCTGCCGATCCGGTTGTCGAGGGCACGGCCAACGAGGCGCTTGTGGGCGAGTTCGAGCGGACCGTCCTGATAGACCGCAGGATGGCCGACGCGCAGGCCGAGGTCCGCGACCTCGGCGGGGTTGGAGGCACCGACATCGACCCACAAATCATGCACCGCCGGGGCTTTTTCGCTGCCGTGGTCGTCGCGGCGCAAGTGGATGGCGGTGTTGCCGATGATGCCGGAGACCGGTCCCTTATCGCCGAGCAGGGTGAGGCGGCGGCCCCTTGCGGTGGCGGCGTCCGAGCCGCCCACGCGGTCGATGCGCAAAAAGCCCTTGTCGTCGATGTGTTTGATCATGTAGCCGATCTCATCAGCATGAGCCGCGAGCATGATCGAACGCGCGGAGGTGCCGGGGAGCGTCGCCCACGTCGAGCCATAGGCATCGCAGGCAAGCTCCGCAGCATGGGGACGGAGCCAAGCCGCCCACACCCGCTGGCCGGGCATTTCAAAACCGGTGGGACTGGGCGTCTCTAGCAGCCGGAACAAAAACTCACGGTCGTCTTTTTGCATCGGCAGAATTGAAGCGGATTCCCGCCCGCTGGCAAGCGCGGATCGTCGCCCTGGGGTGAAGCGCCCGACAAATCGGGGGGGGTGGAAATCCGGCCTCGACGGTGGACAAACGGTTTGCTAACCCCTTGGGGGTGTCTGCGACAGCCCGCCGCGCCGCGCCAACCCACAGCAGGTGACCCTCCGGAAGGTCGGACCCGTCACGCGCCCCCAATCCAAAATCAACCTAACTAGCCAAATCCCGTGAACCCCTTCTTCTCCCGCAACATTGGCAAACGCGGCCGGATCATGCGCGGACTGGGCGGACTGGTGCTGCTGGGTGGTGCCTATGTGTGCCAGCCGGTGTGGTGGAGCGGGACACTGACGGGGACGGGGGTTTTTTTGTTGTTAGAATCCGTTGCCGGGTGGTGCGTGTTGCGTGCCTTCCGGATCAAAACCCCGATGTAAGGGCGGCTTACTTGCACGGATTTCAACTTCGGGGTTCGGGTTGAACGCGGCGATGGCCTTCGTGTCCCATGGATCACCCCCCCGGGGTCACATCGATCTCCGGCCACACGGCCTCGCCGCGCAGCTGTTCGGCGACGCGGGTATAGGCCCCGAGTTGGTTGCCATTGCAATCCATCCACAGGGTGATGCGCCGGAACTGGTCCGGGGTGAGGGCTACGCCATAATGCGACTTGTCCAGATACTTGAGCAAGGGGGACGCCATGGCACCGAACTTGCCGGGCACGCTGCGCGAGCCACTGGCGACCAAATCGCCGTTGGCATAGCCGGCCGTCCAGAACGGATAGTGAAACACATATTTCTCAAGACTGTCGTAACTCATGTCCGGCCCCTTGCCTTCCTTGCTGTGGCAGGCGGCGCATTGCTGCTGCAAGACGGGCTTGGCGAGCCGGTGCCAGTTGAAGGGCACCGCCCCGTCGACCACCTCGACCGTGATCTCCGACGGGGCCCTGCGCAAGGCGATGGGCACAACCGAGGCGGCCTGCGGACTGGCAAAGCGGGATTCGTGGCAGCCGACGCAACTGAGTTTCTCGCCGGGGTGGACATAGGTGCCGGAGCGCATCGATCTAACAGCCAAGCCGCGCTCGTCGAGCAGTTGGAAGTAGAGTTCCTTGGCAACCGGGGCCTTGAAGTGGACGCTGCCGTCGGTCTCCACCGGCACAATCCCTAACGGCATCCGCACCAGACTTTCGCTGGCATAGCCGATCTTCGGCTGGTTCATCACGGGTTGGAGTTGGGGGATGACCTGGATCACCCGCAACCACTTGATGGTGGTGCCCTGCGGCAGCTTCATGTCGCCTTCGTAAACATTCATCACGCTGATGGTGGCGGCGGGCACGCCTGCCACCGCCCGCTCACCCTGATAGGTGCCCGGCGGAATCACCGGCGGTTGTGGGCGCGGCCGGAACGGAACCGGGTGCAGCAACTTGTCCGCCGGGCCGGGAACCCGGGACTTGGGGCAGACCAATTCGCGATTGCCAAACCTATCTAACAATACCAAGTCCTCGCGGTAGTTGGCCAGATAATAGTCCTCGCTCAGCGGCCAGGCGGTGCCGTAGTCGCCCGCCGCGTCAGCCCACTCGCTGCGGTTGACGGTGATCCCCTTGACCTGGCTCATCGCGCCGTCATCCGCGACATTGGTATCGATCATGACCAGTTCACCAAACGCGTGGGTGTGATGGCCGGCGGCGGTCGCCAGATACTTGCTGGAGCCGGGGATGGCCCGGATGTTCCACTCGCCGTTAGGTCTGGCCTTTCTGCCGTCCCGCTTGTCCTTGTCTTCAAATGACCATGGCGACGGGTAGTTGCCATGCGGGGAGCGCGGGTCGCGGCCATCCGGATAACATGTCCACAGGTGATGGGCGATGCAGTCGTCGCGGTCCACATAGTCCCAGCGGGTATAGACGAGCTTGCCGTCGTTATCGACGCTGGGGTTCCATTCGTTGGTTTCGTGATAGCTGATAGGGATGGCATCGGAGCCATCGGCGTTCATCGAATACAAGGTGAAGGTCATCAGCGGGCGGGCACCGCTGCAGCGCAGATAGCCGCCGCGGCGCTCCGACACAAAGGCGATGCGTCCGCCCGGCAACCAGCAGGGGTCGAAGTCATTGCAACTGCTGTTCATGAGGGCGGGACCGCCGAAGTTGATAGGTCCGTCCGTCAGTTGGGTCAGATTCGCGCCGTCGGCATCCACCGTGAACAGGTGATAGGCCTTGTCAGTTAGATTATTCCAGGCAAAGGCGATCCGCTTGCCGTCAAATGACAGGTCCTGCCGCAAAAACGCCCCGCCCTGCAACCGGGCCCCTTTGAGCCGCCCGTTGCCCACCACGGAGTTTTGCAGCACATCGGCCACCTGAGGCAGCCCCTTGAAATTGCGGATCAGATAGAGACCTCCCCCCGCCCTGGCGTTCCACCCGGCATACGGGTCAACCATGTGGTAGTCGCCGCCGGGCTTGCTGTAGCCCATGCAGAGAATGCTGTCGAAGTCTAACAACCTATTGGAAAATGCCAGCCGCCGGGAGGCCAGCCGGAGGTCAAGATAGAGCGCCCGGAGCCGTGTCTCATCGGGAGCCTTTCTGATCGCGTCGGCCTGGGCGGCGATTTCAGCCAATTTTCTGGCAAACGTGTCCGGGTCCTTGAGGCTGGACGCATCCGCCTTTGTGAGGTTTTCCAACAGCGCCTTGGACCGGCGCAATTGGACATCGATGGGATCACGGTCGGTGGCAAACAGCAATGATTGCTCATCGAAAACATGGCGGTTTTTTCCCGGTTCACAGCGCGGTCCACTGCGCAACCCCTGCACGGTCCGCGCGTATTCCTGCTCCCAAAACCCGCGCAGCGTCTGTTCCCATGCCTGGGCATCGGTTGGCGCATCCGCAGCCAGGGTCGGGAGGCTGCAAATCAATAGGGCGGCCAAGCTGGCGGCGCGGAGGGGGACTGGCATGAGAACGGGCGGTGTGACATGACCCGTAACGGACGGCGCGGCGCGAATCTTGCACCCGGTTGGTGTTGCAAACCCGGTGTGGACAAAACCGGGAAAGGATGCCTGGGGGGACACTTCCCCCCGGCATGCACCGTCCCGCCTCTTGCGGTTGTTCGCCCTATGGAGTCACCGTCACCTCGATCCGATAGAACCGTAGCCCGGCACCGGCGGGCGGGGTGCCGGTGGAACTGCCGTCGTCGGTCCAGACCAGCGTGGCCCCGGTGCCCGGCAGAGCTGCGGAAGCGGGCTGCCAACCGAGCAAGTTAGGGCTGAACATCACGCGATAGGTGCGGCCGGTGACGGTGGGGAAACTCACGGTGGCGGTGCCGGCGAGGGGGGTGTAGGTGGTGCTGAGAGTGTAGTGATCGGGGACATCCGCAGCGGTGGCGAGGATGAACTCGTCAAGGTTGGAGACGCCGTCGCCATCGCGGTCGAGTGCGGCGTCGGCGGCGTTGAAGCGGTCGAGGCCGTGGGCCATTTCGTAAGCATCCGGGATGCCGTCGTGATCGCTATCGGCGGCGCCCTGTTTGATGATGGTGAAGGTGTCGGGTGTGGTGGTGTTTTCGCGGATGAAGGTGGCATCGAGGCGCGGGCCGTTGATGTCGAGCACAAAGGAGCCGAGGTTTTTCATGGAAATGAAATGCGCCGGGTGGTTGAGAGGCCCGCTCGAGATCTTGCCGGCCGACCCGGACACGGCATAGACCGTCCCGAAGTGATCGCGCGGACCGGTCAGCGGCTTGATGTAGGCACCGTCGCCGGTGGGCCGTCCGTCACCGGCATTTTTTTTCATTGCGTCGGTGAGCGTGGTGGAGTCGCCATAGTGGCTATCCAGCAGATAGGACCGCTCATAGGAATGGCTGTGGCCGCAGAGCACGAGATCGACGCCGCCGGCTTCGAGGATGGGGAGGATGTTTTCCCGCATTTCGATAAGTTCGATTTCGGTATCGGAGTCATGCGAGCCTTTGGTGTAAGGCGGATGATGAAAGAAGGCGATGATCCAGGTGGCGGTGGTGCTGGCCAGGTCGGCTTGCAACCAGGTCGCCATGGCCCCGGTGGGCGAGCGGTTCGCGGTCATCGAGTCGAGGGAGATGAAGTGAATGTTGGCGTAGTCGAACGCATAGTAATGTTCGGTGCCGGAGGCGACGCCGCCGCACTCGCCGGCGGTGGGCAGGGTGTAAATATCAAAGTAGGGGAAGGTGTCGACAAAGGCCGTGCCCTGGTTGGTCTCGTGATTGCCAAGGCAGGACCAGAAGGGTATCTTGCTCAGCATCGTCGGATAGATATTGAACATCCCGGACTGGAAATTCACATCGCTGCCATATTCATAGGCATTGTCGCCGAGTTGCAGCACCAGGTTGGGCACGCGTGTGCCGGTCCACGCGTAGAAGGCGTCGCGCACCGCTTTCTGGTTGGCGTTGCCCGTGCCCTCGTCGCCCAGCGCCCAGATGCGCGTGTTCATCACGGTGCCGGGCACGGGCGGCGTGGTGAAGGTGCAGTCCGTGCCACTCGCCAGGGTGTCCACGGCCGTGCCGATGCTGTAATAATAGGTCGTGTTAGGTGTGAGCCCAGTCAGGGTCACGACATGGTTGAGAGGTGAGGCCGACAGTGCGGGCTCATTCACCCCTTGGTTGAGATCCGCGGCGCTGGTGCCATAGAGGACCCGCCCCAGCGTGCTCAGCGTGCTGCGCCAGCAAATCGTCATCTGGCAGGGCGCCGCCTTTTGCAGATACGGCCCGCGCTGCAAAGCCCCCGACCCGGCCACCGCCGTGACGGTGACCACGGTTGAGGCAACTGACACATTGCGAGTGTCGGTGGCCACGGCCGTGAGCGCGTGGCCATTTAACGAGGCGCCCAGCCACGCAAAACCATAGGGAGGGGTGGCGTCAATTCCTAACAATGTTGTCCCATCATAGAACGACACGTGGTCAATGGTCCCATTGCTGCTCGCGGCGGTGGCTTCAATCATGAAGTCGGTGCCCACAGTCGCATGGTGAGCCGGAGCGCTGATGGCGGCCATCGGTCCGTTGAACGGTGTGAAGCTGACGTCGTCAAGGGTGTAGTCGCCATCGGGATTGGTGAGACCATTGTCATCCGCCCAGACGACATAGAGCATCTCCCCGTTTGCCCATGCCAGCGAGGTCAAGGCAATGTTGACTGTCTGCGTGTCGCCCGTGACGGATAGCAGAAAGTCTCCCAACGCATTCCAAGTCCCGGCGGCACCGGATTTGCTCCAATAAACCCGGTGTCCAATGAGCAGTTCACCTGGAGCAATCGTCGGTAGCCCCAGTTGGTAGGAGATGAGCAACCCATCCACGTTGCCGCCCGAAGTGTTCTGAAGTTTGGCCATCAAGAGCGTCATCGCATTGCCGGTCGGCTGGGTTCCGAGTTTCCTGTCGCCGGAACGCCAATAGGCTGTGCCGCTCGTTCCGCTCCCGGCTTGCGTCCCGAGAGTGGCGGTGATGCCGCTGGCGCTGATGCTGCTCATGGCGTCGTCCATCCCCGCATCATCTTCGGCAGTGCTGCCGTCCCCAGCCATGGACAAGGTGGCCCATTCGCTCGCCGCCGGCAGCGCGTCGAAGGTGAGCGTGCCGCTGCCGGAGGGACCGACGGCGATGGCGGCTGACGCGTGCATCATCGCGCATCCGATGAGAGCGCACAGCCCGGCAAGGACCTGCGGCAAGCCCACCCGGCGGCGCCCCCATCTATCCTCTGGCATATTTCCGTTAGATAATTCAAGTTTCATGATTTGGAAGCCGGTGGGGCAATGGGCGGGGGTTCATTGGCGGGGCGCACGCTGTCGAGCGCTGCCAGCGCCTGGCGCGCTTGCTCTAACAATTGGCTCATGGCATGTGAGCGGCGCTCCAAGGCGGGCAACGCCGACAAATGCCCGACCAGCGCCTGCCACGCCGCCTGTGATTCCTGCATGCGCCCGGCCTGTGCCAGCAGCGAGGCGCGTTTGGCCATCCACGGCTCCGGGCGTGGCGCGGCTTTCCGCAGGGTCTCGACCCGCGCCAGTGCCGCCACAAAATTGCCGGCCGCCGCCTCGATGTCCATTGCATGCAGGGCGAGCGATGGAACGGCACCCAACTTTGCCAGTCCATCGTCGAGCACTTGCACTGCTTCACTGATCTTGCCCAGTGCGGCCAGCGCGTCGGCGCATTCCTGGACCAGATCCGGCTCCGGCCGCGGGCTGCGTTGCAGTGCCTCACGGTAATCGGCGATGGCTGCGGCGTGGCGCTTGAGCCGCGTCAAAACCCGCGCGCGGCAGACCCAGGCCTGCGTGTGTTGCGGGTGCCGGCCAAGGTATCCATCGAGCACCGGCAACGCGTCGGCCGGTCGGGCGGCTTCTAGCAAGCAACGGCCGCGCAGCAAGGCCGCATCGATGGCCGGATCCAGTTGCTCCGCCTTGTCGCAATCCGCGAATGCGGCTTGCCATTGCTCATGTTGGCGGAACAACTCTGCGCGTTGCAGATAGAGCCTGGCATCTGCCGGGCTGGTCGCAATCCGCTGGGACATGCCCTCGATGCGTGCATGCACATCGCCATGGCCAGATGCCGCAAACGTGCCAAGCCAACCTGCGGCAAGCCACCATCCAAGTCTCATCCAGCGCCGAAATTTCCTCTTCAAGGGGACGGCACCCTACGCGGCAACACCGCCCATGTCAACCCAGTTGACTATCTCAGCGGACTATCTGGCTGCCTTGGGGGTTTTGAGAAAGGCGGAGACTTCCGCCAGGGTGCGGGTGTTGAGGATGTCCTGGCGGCGGAGCCAGCCTTTGCGGGCGAGGCGCACGCCGAGGCTGATGTGGTGAAGGCGGGCGGTGGAGTGGGCGTCCGGGTTGATCGAACACAGCACGCCCTTGTCGCGGGCGAGCTTCCACCAGCGCCAGTCCATATCGAGCCGCAGCGGGCTGCAATTGAGCTCGATGAGGGTGCGGGTCTCCGCCGCGCAATCGATGATCATCGCGTGATTGACGGCATAGGCGTCGCGCCGGAGCAACAGGCGTCCGCTCAGATGACCAAGCATGGTGACGTGTTCGTTTTCCATGGCACGGCAGATCCGGCGGGTCATCTCATCTTCAGTTAGATCGAAAAAGTTGTGCACCGAGGCGACGCAGTAATCGAGTTTGGAAAGCATGTCATCATCGAAGTCGAGGCTGCCGTCGCGGAGGATGTCCACCTCGGTGCCGGCGAAAATGTGAAAGTGAGGATGGGCGGCGTTGAGGTTGGCGATGGCCGCGATTTGATCTGACAACCTCGCCTCATCCAGGCCGTTGGCGATGAAGGTGGACTTCGAGTGATCGGCGATGCCGAGGTATTGGAGGCCCATGTCGATGGCCTCCGCAACCATGGCTTCAAGGGTATCCAGACCATCGGAGGCGGTGGTGTGGTTGTGGAAGGTGCCGCGCAGGTTGGAAATCTCGACGAGTTTTGGCAGGGAGTGGTCCGCGGCGGCTTCGATCTCGCCGCGGTCTTCGCGCAATTCGGGGTCGATGAAGTCAAGCCCGAGGATGTGATAGATATCGGCTTCCTCGTGGACTTCACCAAGATCCGGGCAATATGCCCGGTCCACTGTGGCGCGGGCATTCTGCAGCTCGGCTGAGCTCGCCGAACGCCCGCCGCCCCCTGCAGCGACAGAACTGATGGTATTGGGCGGCGCAAGCGCGCCATCCGCGGTGGGGGTAAAGCCGTATTCGTTGAGGGAGAGTCCGTGTTTGAGGGCGCGGGCGCGGAGCGCGACGTTGTGTTCCTTGGAGCCGGTGAAGTATTGCAGGGCGAACGGGAATTGCCTGTTAGAAACGGCGCGCAGGTCGCACTGCAGGCCGTTGTGGAGACGGACCGACGCCTTGGTATCGCCGCAAGCGAGAACTGCGGCCACCTGCGGCAAGGTGGTGAAGTCCTCGCAGACGAGCGCCGGGGATTGGGTGGCGACGAGGAAATCGAGGTCATGCACGGTTTCCTTGGCACGGCGGAAGGAGCCGGCGACGGCGCAGCGCGAGACTTCCGGGTGCAGGCGCAGCATGTCTAACATTTCAGTGACCAGCGGGGTGACGGCACCGAGGGTGAAGGTGTCGGCAAACGCATGGCGCATGGCGATGGCCCCAAGGATTTTGGCCTGGGTAAGGGTGCCGAAGCCCGGGATGTTGGCGACTTTGCCGGCATCGCAAGCGGCCTTGAGTCCGGTGATGGAGCTGATTCCCAGCGTGGAGTAAAGGGCTTTGACCTTTTTCGGTCCCAAGCCCTGGAGGTTGAAGAGGTCGAACAAGCCGGGCGGGAATTCCGCGCGGAGGTGCTGATGGAATGGCAGGATGCCGGTGCAGGCGAGGGCGTGGAGCTTGTCGCGCAGGGCTTCGCCGATGCCCTTGATGCCGGTGAGTTGGTTGGTGACGGCGAGTTGGACGATGTCGCCATCGAAGCTGCGGACAGTTTGCGCGCCCTGGCGGTAGGCGCGGATTTTGAACGGGTTGTCGTTCTTGAGTTCTAACAACAGAGCGATTTCCTCAAGCACGTCGGCGAGCGTTTCGCGGGTCATGGCTGAGAAAATGCTAAAATTCTGAAAAGCTGAAAAGCTGAAATTAGAGAAAACGGACAGGCGCTTCGCTCACTTGGATTTCCAGATTTCAGCATTTCAGTGTTTCAGCTTTTTCTCCCTCACATCCCCGGCAGGCCGAGCCCACCGGTGAGTTTTTTCATTTCGGCGGCCGCCTTGTCCTTGCCTTTGGCGATGGCTTCCTGGACGCCCTTGAGGACGAGTTCCTCAAGGAACTCGGCGTCGGCGGGGTCGATGACCGACGGGTCGATCTTGATAGAAAGCACGTTGCCATCACAGGTGGCGGTGACCTTGACCTTGCCGCCGCCAACCGCGGCATCCACGGTTTGGGTGGCGAGTTCTTCCTGCTTGGCGGCGAGCCCGGCTTGCATTTGCTGGGCTTGTTTCATGAGTTTGGCGATATTCATCGGAGTTGTTAGTTGAGGATTTTCCCCTCGAATTTTTGGAGTGCGGCCTGGATGAGAGGGTCGTTGTGGAACGTGTCTTCGGCGGGCGGTGGAGGCGTGGGGATGGGTGCCGGGGCGGCTTCCTGCCACGGGGGGGCCGCGGGGGGGGCGGGGGGTTCGCTGGCTTCCGGGGCGGCGGCAATGAGCGAATCCAGGCTGAGAATGCCGGAAGCGGTGGGCTTGAGCTTTTGCGCCACCGGGGGCGGGATGGGTACCGGGGTTTCCTCGACGATGCTGGTGAGTTCCGGCTCTGGCGTTAGAGCTGGCGGCTCTTCCACCACCGGCGGTGCCGCTGCGGGCGGCGCACTCACGGCCGTGGCCGCGAGACCGGCTTGTGGCTCGCTCTGGAGGCAGTCAGCCCCTTGGGTTAGAATTTTGATGACATCGCTGAGGCGCATTTCACCCAAGGTTTGGATCGCCTTGATGATGCCGAGCTCGAAGTGGAGGCGCTTGTTAGTCGCCCATTTCATCCGGCCTTCGGTATCGGCAAAGCCGTCGATGGCGGCCAGGATGCGGTCGGGTTGGTATTTGCCGGCGGCCTCCATCAGATGGGTCCACAGCGGGCCGGGGATCCCTTCGCCATCGGCCGACGGGTCGAGTTTGGCAACGAGCAACGCGCGCAGGCAGCCGATAAGTTCGCCGAGGAGTTGGGAGAGGTCGCGGCCGGTTTCGGCCTCCTTCTGGACTAACGAGAGCGCGGCGGGGTTGTCACGGTCGAGCAATGCAGCGGTGAGGGCGGCGACTTTTTCGCGCGACGTGAAACCAAAAACATCGAGCACGTCGGCTTCCTGGATGGTGTTGCCGCAGAAGGCGACCAACTGGTCGAGCATCGACTGGGCATCGCGCATGCCGCCATCGGCACCCTTGGCGATGGCCCAGGCGGCGACCTCATCCAGGCTGATGCCTTCGACGGTGGCAATGTGAAGGAGATGTTTGGCGATGGTCTCGGTGGGAATGGGCCGCAGATCGAAGCGCTGGCAGCGCGACAGGATGGTGGGCAGAATTTTGTTAGCCTCGGTGGTGGCGAAGATGAATTTCACATGCGGTGGCGGCTCCTCGAGGGTCTTGAGCAACGCGTTGAAAGCCGCGTTGCTGAGCATGTGCACCTCGTCGATGTAATAGATCTTGAATTGGCCGCAGGCCGGGGCGAAGCGCACCGACTCGCGCAGGTCGCGGACTTGCTCGACTCCGTTGTTAGATGCACCGTCGATTTCGAGCACGTCGAGCGAGCGGCCCTCGGCGATTTCAACGCAGATCGGATCGTCCGGATTGAAGTCGATTTTCGGACCGCCCGGGCAATTGAGGGCCTTGGCGAGGATGCGTGCGGTGGAGGTTTTGCCGGTGCCCCTGGGGCCGACGAACAAGTAGGCGTGGGCCAGCCGCTGTTGGGCGATGGCGTTGCGCAGCGTCCTTACGACGTGGTCCTGGCCGAGGACATCATCGAAAGTTTTGGGGCGGTATTTTCGGGCGAAGACCTGATAGCTCACGCGGCGAGTGTAGGGATGTGGGCGGGTTTGTCATGACTGAGTTTGAGGGAAATAGAAAATTCTTGGCCCGGAGCGGGCAATCCTGGCTGGATGGAGGTTGATAGCCGGCGGGATTCTGCTACGCTTCGGCGCATGGGCGATGCACGCGGAAGACTGGGCGGAAAATTGCGATGGTCGTCAAACCGACTGCGGAAGGGATTTCCCCGGCGGCGTGTCGGCCTCGTGGCGCTGGGCTGCGGAGTGATCGGGTTGTTTTTCACGGCGCTCCCGTCCAAGGTCAAACGCGGGCTGCGGAATGTCCTCGCACCCAAACCGGTGGGCGTGGCGGTGGATGAAACCGGCATCCGGCACCAGATCGAGTCGCGCCTGCGTGCCGAAATGGAGGAGAAATTGGCCGCGGAGCTGGCCGCGTTGCGCAATGCCGCGGAGCTGGCCGCGAATAAAGCCAAGGCAGAAAACCAGGAAGCACCGCCACCCGTGATGACCAGCGTGCCCGGCGCGGTGACCGACGTGCGGCAACTGCGCGCGGGCATTCCATTCAAAACCGAGATCAAGTTCGAAAAAGGCGGCATCGCTTCCAAGGAACGTGTGGACGCGGCGAGTTACTCCGCGTTCTATCAACTCAACCTGCGCGTGCCCACCCCGGCCAAGACCATGGCCGAGTTGGAATCCTCCAATCCCCATCTCTCCAAACTGCTGCCGGGATTGCCCGCGCTGGTCGCCAACGGCGAGGTCTCCGGCTGGTATAACAAGTTATATGATAACAAGACGGCGCGCATCCGGCACGACGCGACCTTGCTCAACGAGATTCTAACAAAACACAACCTCTACGACTGCGAGACCATGCTCAATCTGCATGCGGAGAACGGCCGGCGGGTGTTTTTCATGCAGGCGGACATGGATGTGGTCTCGGATGGATCCGACGGCGACCGCCTGGCGCTGATGCCGGATGCGATTGTCGATTCGGCGAACTATCAGCCATTCACGAGCTACGCCTGGTCCAAGCGGGGAGCGGTACCCAATCCAATGGTGGCCGGCTGGGAGCGCCGGATCAAGGGCGCGGAAAAAGAGCTGGCCGACCAGGCGACGACCGCGGAGCGCAAGAAATGGCTGCGCGAGCGCATCGCCTATCTCAAACGCGGCGTGGCGGATTTGAAGAATCGCAGCTTTCTCATCGCGGAGCATGATCCGTTCATCGTGATCCC
Source organism: Verrucomicrobiota bacterium (assembly GCA_037132955.1). GTDB lineage: Bacteria > Verrucomicrobiota > Verrucomicrobiia > Verrucomicrobiales > Akkermansiaceae > Luteolibacter. The sequence continues at coordinate 26,893 of JBAXPF010000013.1, forward strand.
GGTGTCCGTGATGGCCGCCCAAAATGACCCGTTCGCCCCTAAAGTGGGCGATTTCGCCGTGGTGATCCACGAGGACAAGCTCTATCCGTCGATTGTCGGCGATGGCGGACCGACCTTCAAGGTGGGCGAGGCGTCATTGCGCATGGCGCAGAAAATCAATCCGCGCGCGTTATCTAACAACCGACCGGTATCGGATTTGAAAGTGAGTTATGTGATATTTCCGGGCAGCCGGGAGGCAGAGCACGGGCCGCCGGATTATGCCAGGTGGCGGCAACGCTGTCATGAGCTCATCAACGAAATCGGCGGCCTGGGGCAAGGCTACGCATTGTTTGAGTGGCAGGACACCCTGCCCAAGCCGACTCCGCCGCCTGCAGTGACTCCGCCGCCTGTGCCCGCACCCCCACCCATCACGCCCCCACCGCTTGTGCCCGCGCCGCCACCCACCATGCCGCCCCCGGCGTCTGGCGGCGCATCACCGCCACAGGCGACCTGCTAAGGGGAGTCCCTGACACGCCTGCGCCCACTCCTGGAGAAAGATCCTTGAGATGTTAGACAAGGACGTTCCGGCGGGCGGTCTTTTTTCTTCAACTGCTTTGGGGAAAGCGGCGCGTTGACCGGATCACTCGCCGAGGCCGAAGCGGACGAAGCGGCTGACGGTGAGGGTATCGCCGAGTTCGGCGCCCTTGGCGGCGAGGAGTTTGACGACGGTGATGTCGGTATCCTTGACGAAGCCTTGCTCAAGGAAGCAACTTTCGGCGAAGAACTTGGCGAGCTGGCCCTTGATGATGTTTTCTATCAGATTGGCCGGCTTGCCCTCGGCGGTGAGGCGGGCGCGGAAGATGTCCTTCTCATTTTCGATGACGGCTTCCGGGATATCCTCGCGGGAGAGGCCTTTGGGGGCGCTGGCGGCGATGTGCAGGGTGAGGTCCTTGACGAGCTCGCGGAACGTGTCGGTGCCGGCGGTGGCCGCCTGGGTGGTACCCACCTCGATGAGCACGCCAACCTTACCGCCCATGTGGATGTAGGAGCCGATGACGCCACCGGGGGCGGCATCGAAGCGGACGTATTTGCGGAACTGGAGGTTTTCGCCGACTTCGACGACCTTGGCCTTGACGGTATCGCCGAGGTTGTAATCGCCGTGTTGCACGGCCAGCGCGGCGGCGTGGTCGGCGGCATCGGCGGCGGCCAGCACGTCGGCGATTTCATGCACGAACGCCTGGAAGTTTTCGTTTTTGGAAACGAAGTCGGTTTCGCAGTTGAGCTCCATGAGGATGCCGGTGGTGGCGGCCGGATTGACGCGGGCGGTGATGATGCCTTCGTTGGCGGCGCGATCGGCCTTGGCACCCGCCTTGGCGATGCCACGCTCGCGCAGCAATTTGATGGAGGCCTCAATGTCGCCGTTGGTTTCGGTGAGAACTTTCTTGCAGTCCATCATGCCGGCGTTGGTTTTATCACGGAGTTCTTTGACAATGGCAGCGGTAATCATGGCGAAATAGCGTATGTTGTTAGAAAAGGCGGGCGGCTCCCGGATGAGGAGCCGCCCGGTCGGTTAGAGTGAGTGAGTTGATCAGGCTTTGCGGCCGGCGACCATGGCGTCCACCAAATTTTGGAGGATGATGCGGATGGAGCGGATGGCGTCATCATTGCCGGGGATCGGATAGTTGATGATGGACGGATCGGCGTTGGTATCGACGATGGCGATGATGGGGATTCCAAGGCGGCGGGCTTCCGCCACGGCGATGGTCTCGCGGGCGGAGTCAACGATGACCACGGCGTCGGGTTTCTTATCCATGTCGCGCACGCCGCAAAGGTTGCGCAGGAGCTTGTCGCGCTCGCGGCCGAGGGCGGCGAGTTCCTTTTTGGAC
>JBAXPF010000014.1:0-28482 GCA_037132955.1 Verrucomicrobiota bacterium
ACGCCTTGCCGTGGTTGCCGCCGTTGACGTCGATGATGTCGAGGGTGTGGATTTCATCCAGGTGATGCTTGAGCACCCACGCGGTGAAGACATTGGTCACCCCGGGGTCGAATCCCGAGCCTAACAGAGCTGTGAGACCGGCCTTGGCAAAGCGTTCCTGATAGGCCCACTGCCAGGAATACTCGAACTTCGCCAGTTCCTTGGGCTCGTAGTTGGCGGTGTCCAGATAGTCGCAGCCCGCGTCCAAACACGCGTCCATGATCGCCAGATCCTGATAGGGCAGGGCCACATTGATGACCAGCTTGGCGCCCGTGCGCCGGATCAACGCCGCCGTCTGCAGCGGATCGTCCGCATCCACCTGTGCCGTGGCGATGGTCCGCCCGGTGCGTTGTTTGACTTGCGCGGCGATCGCCTCGCACTTGGCGAGCGTGCGCGACGCCAGGGTGATATGGCCGAAAACTTCCGGCACCATGGCGCATTTATGGGCAACAACACTGCCGACGCCGCCGGCTCCGATCAATAGGACTTGGTTCATGGGGGGGAGGGAGGGGCTAGAAATGCGACAATCTTGCTTCTGTGGCAAGCCATTTGCCAAGGGGGGCTCAAGGCGAGATCGCGAGACCCTTGGCAGCGGCGAGGGAGCGCTGGCGGTGATCGAACGACAGGAGCGTTTTGGAACCAAGCTGCAGGGCCGTGGCAACGTGGAGAACATCCCAGGAACGATGGCCGCCTTGAATGGTGTGGGCGACCGAGATGCGCTCGGCGATGAGTAGGACTTCGGGCCAATCCACGGGAACGATGACGAGCGCCCCGGCAGCTAGGTTTTGCGCGAATTTGGCGAGCACGCGCGTCGCCTCCGCCAGACGGTAGCCTTTGGTCGAATCCCTGGAATTTAGAAACACCTGTAGCCTGACCGATTGGCGGAACTCAAATCCCACAGCCGCGGAAATCCCCAGCGGTCCATCCAACGACTGATAGAAGCTCCGGGCTGTTGCCGAGTTGTCCTGCTCACGGTAGAGGGCGCAAAGGAAGCTGGTGTCTGGAAAGAAATTCATCCTTCTTCTCCCTCCAATTCGAAGACACGCATTGCCTCAACCTCCGCCATTGAAAACACCCGATCGCCCCAAATTTCTTTGTTCTGCTTGGCAAAGTCGATCTTCAGAACCTTGGCCGGCTGGGTGGAGCGCGGCGGCACGAGGCACGCCACCGGCTTGCCGCGGCGCAGAATTTCCACATCTTCCCCTTGGTCGAGCCATGCCACAACCTTGGGAAAGTGATTGCGCAGATCGGCGACGGTGGCGGTTCTCATGAGAGATGGATATCTCACGAGATGCCGCAGGTCAAGCAGAAACTTTGCCCGTGTTAGAGAGCCGCCCGGCAAGCTCGCGCCCGCCCGGGCGGTGGAATTCCCGTTTGACAAATCAATTCCGCCGACAATTTTTGAGTCGCTTGGCGTTTCTTGTAATGCAAGGCTGCTGTCACGCCCCGCTCCCCCCCTCCATGAAATTCCACCCGAACTCCCGTCCCATTCGCCGCCACGCCGGCTTCACCCTCCTTGAAATGGTCATCGTGCTAGGCATCATCGCGATGATCATGGGCGGGGCTATCTTCGCCATGCGCAACATCGGCGAAGGGGTCAAACCCACCCAAGTACGCAGCGACGTCTCCTCCCTGCGCAGCGCCTTGGATGTCTATAAACTCAATGCGGGAACCTACCCCACCACCCAACAAGGGCTTAAGGCGTTGGTGGAAAAACCCGCCTCGGCCCCGGTGCCGCGCGTATGGGCCCGCATCATGGACAAGGTGCCACCCGACCCGTGGGGCAACGACTATATCTACCGCTTCCCCGGCAAGAAGAATTCCAGTGAATTTGAAATCATCAGCAAGGGGAAAGACGGACAAGAAGGAGGAGGGGATGACATCAGCAGTCAGGACATGTAGTCACCGCAGAGGCTTCACGCTCATTGAGATCATCATGGTTCTCGCGATTGCCTCCATCCTGATGGGCGGGGCGGTGGCCGTCATGGTTTTCTCGTCGGATGAGCGTGCCCTGCGGGCATCGTCGGGCGAAATCGAGTTGCTGGCCAAGCGGGCCCGCACCATCGCCATCCTCCAGCAAACGCCCTACGCCCTGGAGTTCCGCCCGGACAGTGTGCGTCTTCTGCCGCTCGCCGAGGCGGGCCAGGACGAGAAAAAAACCGCCCTCGGCCACACCATCGGAGGTGAACGCGTGGAACTGAAGGCTCCCGGAGCCAGCGGTCCGGTCCATGCCCGATACAACGTCGATCCGCAGCAGCCGGTCTTCGTACGGCGCTGGAACACGCAGGAATGGCTGCCGATGAGCGAGCGGATCGTGCATGTGTGGCGCTTTGATCCGGACGGTCTGTGTGAACCGCTCAGCGTTCGCGTCACCCATGGCACCAACCTCATCGAAAACACCTACCACCCGCTCACCGCCACCATCCGCGACAGCGAAACCGTTCTTGAAGTCAAATGACATCTCCACTTCATCCCGGTCGCATGGGCCAGCGTGGCTTTCTCCTCTTGGAGGTGATTTTGGCGCTGGCCATTTTTAGTGCGACCGCCACCGGCTTTGCCATTGCCTTGCATCAGATGGCAAAAGCCGCCGCCCTGGCGCAGAGCGAGCTGCGCCTCACCCGCATTCTGGACAGCGCGCTGGCGGAAACCCTCTCGCTGCCGGTCCTCGAAGAGGGCAACACCACCGTCCCCGTAGGCCAGACGGACATGCACCTGACCACCGCCATCAAAATCCTCGAAGGCCTCGAAAACAAGGATGGTGAGACGTTGCAGCAAATGTTCCTCATCACCGTAACCGTCCGCTGGAATGAAGCCGGGATCTCGAAAGAACGTTCCGCCGAGACTTGGCGTTACGGCCCCATGTATCAACCATGACCCTGCACCCCGCCAAGCTCCGCCACTCCGGCTTCACGCTGTTGGAACTCGTGATGGCCATGTTGTTGATGACGCTGCTCATCGGCATGGTCGTTGGCATCGCCCGCTCGTCGCTGGCGTTGGGCAATACCGTCGTCAAATCCCAAAATGAGGAAATGCAGCATCAGGCGTTTTTTGAGTTGTTAGGTCACCACTTCTCCTCGTTGCCGGGCAATACCCGCCTCAATCTCCAGGTGCAAAATTCCGGCCGGCAATACCTGTCCGATCTCACTCTCCAGAATGTGCCCCTGAGCTTCACCTGGGGCGGACAACCGCGCATCGCCAAGGCAGTGCAACTGTCCACGGTGCGCCGCCGCAGCGGCTTCCTCTCCATCGTCCTGCGTTATTACGAAAACGAAATCCTTGAGGGCTCGACCTCCCTTGAAGGCGAGAAGAGCAAACTCGACACCAAGCCGTTTGCGGAAATCGAATTGCTCGACAATGTCGCTTTCTTCGAATGGCGGGTTCTGGATAGCCGCTCGATGGAATGGCAATACGATTGGGACCTCCAGGGAGTCCTCCCGCTCCAACTCGAACTCACCGTCGCCTTTGGCGCCCGCGGCGAGGAAATGCGCCAGATCTTCTGGATCCCGTCCAAACAAAACCCGGAAGTGGTCATGCGCCAAATGATGCAACCCACTACCGCCCAACCCGCTGGCACCCCGCCCGCTGGCACCCCGCCCGCTGGCACCCCGCCCGCTGGCACCCCGCCCGCTGGCACCCAACCCGGCAACATCACCCTTCCCGTGGGGGCCCTCCCCGGCACCCCTCCCTCAACCCCTCCCGGACCGCCCAAGCGATGATCCACCCGCCGCGCCATCCCCTGCATCCTCGCGGCCTCGCATTGATGGCCGTGCTGTGGCTCATCGCCATTCTTGGCATGGCCACCATGGTCGCGCTCCGCGTCATCTCCTTTGACATGGAGCTTGCCACTTCCAAAGTCCAGGGCTCACGGGCCCGCCAGTTCGCAGAAATGGGCATCGCCGTCGGCTCCAATCCCGTCGTCAAACGCGCCGATCCCATCCTCCACCAAGCCGACACCAGGGCCGGCGGTAATTTCGATGTGAAGCTCACTTCGGAAGGCGGCCGGTTCAACATCAACGCCGTCCTCTTGCACAATGACAAGCCCCTGTTGCGCGACCTGTTGGTCAGTTGGGGGCTGGACCTGGATGCCGCGCAAGCGGTCACCGACGCCCTTGGCGACTGGGTGGACGCGGATGACGACGTGTCGCTCAACGGCGCCGAAAAGGATTGGTATGAATCGCAGGGTCGCATCAACCAACCCTTCAACCGGCCCTTCTATAATATGGATGAGATGCGACTCGTGCGCGGAATGGACCTCGTTGAAGCCGTCCGCCCGGATTGGCGCAACTGGTTCACCCTCTGGAGCAGCGGCGGCCTCGATCTCAACGAGGCGTCCGCCGAACTCATCGCCGCCGCTGCCGATGTCCCCGTCGATTTGGCCGAACTCATCCCCAAGACCGTGCGCGGCCCCGACGGCGTCCGTGACACCGACGATGATGAACCGTTCAAAGACGTGAACACGGCGCTTGCACTTTTGGGATTGGATGCCACCATCCGTCCGGACCTCGTCCAACGCTTCACCGTGAACGACACCACCACCCGCATCGAAAGCACGGGCTTTGCTGGCTCGGCCAAACGTCGCATTACCGTCATCGTCCGCAACCGCACCGGCAAACCCGCCATTCTCGACCGCTTCGAAGAAATCATCCCGTGAGCAAGCCCACAGATAAAATTCTCCTCGTTCCCGGCGAATCCGGTTGGGAAATCTGGACCGGCCAGGCCGAGACGGGGTTCACCCTGCATGCCTCCTCCCTGAGTTCCCGCGCCAGTGAGCTCAGCGCCATTCCCACTGGCGATATCCTGATGTTGTTTCCGGTCAAGGCCATCACCGCCATTCCGATGAAAGTCAACAGCGAGGACGACGCACTCTTCCCTGAGTTGGCCGTGATGCATGCCGAGCGCCTCGGCTTGCGTCCGGATTCCATGGCCGGCCAACTCACTGACACCTTTGTCATCGCCCGCGAAGGTGAAACCACGGCCCTCCTCTCCGTCCACCTCCGCCCACCCGGCGAGGGCGACCTGCCGCTGCGCGGGCCCAAGGAATTCGACCTCTCCGCCCGCGCCTTCCCGGTCGCAGGCGATTGCCTCGCGGTTTGGAAGGAATTCGGCCGCTGGGTCTTTTCCTTATCCCATCAGGGGAAAACCGTTTATTGTCAAGCCACCTCGGTCGGTTCGGGCGCGCCGGACGACTCCTTGGTGCGGGAAATCCGTCTCGCCCTCATTCAGTTGGCACTCCAGGGCATTGATCTGAGTCCCACTCACGTCGTTCTCTGGACTCAGGCCGACGCACCCTCGGCCGGTGCCCTCGAGGGTGCCTTTGACGCTCCCGTGGAGGTTTCCCCGCGGCCCGCCCCCGTGCTGCCGCAGCCCCGCAGCAAGCTGCTGCCGGCTGACGTCCGCGCCGCCCGCCGCGCCGCGCGCCGCCGCCGCAATACTGCGCTCGCCATCGCCGCCGGCGTTGTCGCCTATCTCGGCGTCCTCGGTGGCTTCGGCTATAAGCTTTGGAAAATCCAGACCGACACCAAATCCCTCATCCAACAAGCTGAAGCCACCGCCCCGGACGCCGAAGCCTACAAACGCCATCTCGCACAATGGGAGGAACTCAGCCACGCCGTCAGTCTCAACCACTCACCCGTCGATATCTTATACCGCATCTCCCGCTGCATCCCCGCCAACAGCGGTCTGCGCCTCAAATCCGCCGAGGTCACCGCCACCGAGATCACCCTCACCGGCGAAGCCGGACAACCCGCCGCCATCAACCAGTTCAGCTTGGCCCTCACCAAGAGCAATGACCTCGTCGGCCTCGTCTGGCAAACGCCAGCTCCCACCCAAGGCACCCGCGGCTGGGAATTTGTCTTCAGCGCCACGCCCCCGAAAAACTGAGTTCCCCCATTTCGTCCCCCACCGACAAATCCCCCAACCTGCGGCATTTACCCGTCTAGCACGCTAGCTTTCCAATCCCCATCCCCTCATCGCCCGTGTCCCCACGTGAAAAAAAGCTTCTTATCTTCTTTGCCCTCGGGGGGTTCCTTGTGATCAACCTGCTGGGATTCAATTCCTTCACCACCAAAAACCTCGACATCCGCCGCCAGCACGAACAGGCCAAGACCCAACTCAAAACCGCTGAACTCATCAGCGCCAGCCGTGAAGCGGTCGAATCCCAAATGGCTTGGCTCGCCAGCAACGAACCCCAGCCCACCGATTACCAACCCGTCCAGACCGCTCTCCAACAACTCGCCGAAAAGGAGGTCGCCGTCGTCGGACTCACCCTCAAATCCCAAAAACTCTTCCCCCCGGAACAAGCCCAGGGCCTCCATTACGGCCGCGTCAAGGTCGAGCTCACCGTGCTCGGCACCGAAGAAGCCCTCTACCGCTGGTTCGACCATCTCAACTCCCCTGAAAGCCTGCGCTGCGTCACCTACATCCGGCTCGCTCCTAACAAAGAAGACGACACCAAAATCGATTGCCGGGCCGTCATCGAACAATGGTTCGTGCCGATGCCCTCCGCATCCTGACCGCTCGCCCAGCTCAATCCGAAGGCGAGAGTCACTAAATCTCAAATCCTAAATTCTAAGCAAATCAAAGCCATGCGCGATCCATCTGCCCATCTTCCTCTGACTCTTCGTTTAGAATTTCATGCTTAAAATTTAGGGCTTTCTCCGCACCCCTCCCGCCATGATCCCCTCCCTCTTCCGCTCCTGCTTGATCGTGCTGCTTGCCATGAGCGGACTGGATGCTGCGGAGTTGCCAAAAAAAGCGCCGCTGTCGCGCTATCAATCGTTGTGGCAAAATTCCCCGTTCACCACCCCGCCCAAGCAAGAGGTGGGTGCGCCATTACCGGACGTGTTCGGTGATTGGGCGCTCAAAGGCATTGCGCCGATTGGCAGTGGCTATCTCATCACCCTCATCAACCGCAAAAACCCGGCGGAACCGGTGCCTTCCATCGATACCGACCGCCCCTCCGAATTCACCATCGACCGCATCGAGCGCAATCCGGACAAACCTCTCGACACCGTCGTCTATCTTTCCAAAGGCACCCAGAAAGGCAGCATCAGATACGACGAAAAACTCAGCACGATCAAACCCGCCGCCGTCAAACCCGGCCAACACCCGCCCGGCCAGCCCCCCGTTCCCGGCCAGCCCCCCCAAGTCAAGCAACCCACGCCTCCCAATCCACCCGGAGCCGTGCGCCAACCGCGTCCTCGCGTCGTGCCCCCACCCACGCCGACGGCCGCGCCCACGGCACCCGGCACCAAGCCGAACTCCGGTGGCAATCCACCCCGCCAGCGCCCCTCATATCGCTAACTCCTCTTCAATATCTCTCATCACGAATTTAAAATTTCAAATCATAAATCGCTCTTTGCCCATGCCCCTCCTCCGCCATCTCGCACTCCTGCTCTTGAGCCTTTCCTTCGCTGCAGCTCAAGCCCCCGCACCTCCCAGTCCCTCTCGGGCCCCCGTCATTAGTCCGCCCGCCCCGCCCGCCAACGTGACGCCCGGTGGCACCATTCCTGGGGCCGTCCCGGCCGCACCAGCTGCCGCACCAGCTGCCGCTCCCGCAGCGGCTCCAGCTGCCGCTCCCGCGGCGGCGACCGAGCGCAAGCCCGTCCGCGCTGCCGCAGTCCGTGATCCCAACGTCCCGTTAGGCGAAACCAAGATCATCGAACCCATCGAAGAAGTCACCCTCAAGGGGGCCGAGCTGGCCGTCCTTTACCGGAAATACACCGGTCGCCGGGTCATCGTCGCGGCCGCCGCCGCGACGACGGAGTTTTCTTTCGTCCAAGATGCCAGCCCGCAAGACCCGCTCACTTATGCCCAGGCAGCCGAACTCCTCAAAAAGGCCGCTGGCATCGAAAACTTCGTTTTCATTCCTGATGAAAAGGACCCCAACTTGGACATCCTCACCGTTTCCACCCGCCCGCCCGGTATTGGCTATGACGTCTTCAATGAAAACTCGCCCCTGCCCGAAGGGGAAGCCGTCATCACCTACGTCATGACCTTCAAACATCTCAAGCCCGAAACCGCCGCCCAAGCCTTCACCCAGATCATCGGCCAATTCGGCACCTACGGTTCGATCGCCCCGCTCAATGGGTCGGTCGTCATCACCGAAAACACCTCCCTCATCCGCAGGCTCATCAAGCTCAAAGAGGAAATCGACAAGCCGGCCGATGTCACCGGCACCCGCTTCATTCTGGTCAAATACGCCGATGTGACGGAGCTGGCCGGAACCCTCAACGAATTGCTCAACACCCAACAGCAAGCCCAGAAAACCGCCGCCATCCAGCGTGCCGCCGTCACCCCGCCGGTGACTCCCGTCCCCGGGGCCGCGCCGCAAAATTCCGTGGTCACGCCTGGAGCTGCAGCCACCAGCACCGACACGCCCGTCCAAATCATCCCGGAACCCCGCACCAACCGCGTCTTCGTCATGGGCCGCCCGGTGGATCTGCTCTTTGTCGAAGGCCTCATCCGCGAGTTTGATATCGAAACCAGCGAAAAAACCTTCCTCCGCCGCAAGCTCAAGTTCCTCACCGTTTCCGACTTCCTCCCCATCGCTGCGGATGCCCTCAACCGCGCCTTCACCAGCGCCACGGAAGGCGGCGCCGGGGCAGCGGGAGCCGCCGGCGGTGCCCGTTCCGGCAGCAACTCCCGCACCAGCTCCGCCTCCCGTTCCAACTCCGCCAATCGCGGTGGTGCCTCCACGACAGGTGCTGCCACCGGCAATAATTCCTTTGGCGGCGGCAGCAGTTCCTTCGGTGGTTCCGGCAGCAGTGGCGGCAGTGGCAGCAGTTCTGGCGCTGCCAGCTCCTCTCTGGGCAATCCCAACGCCAGCACCGCTCCCGAATCCCGCTTGGTCGGCCGCACGCTCCTCGTCGCCGACAACATCACCAATTCCATCATCGTCCAAGGCCCTCCCTCCGGACTTGAAATTGTCCAGCGCCTCCTCGATCAGGTCGATGTCAAGGCCGATCAAGTCATGATCTCCTCCGTCATCGGCCAGCTCACCCTCAATGACTCCAAGACTTTTGGTTTGGACTATCTCTATCTGGACAATAATGGCAATGCTGCCGGCCGTGGCGGTGGCGGTGTGGGACCCATCCTGCCTATTGATCCGATTCCACCAACCACTCCCGGCGGCCCGTCCACTGTCTTCAATCGCGGCTCGCTTACAGCGGTTGGCGGTCTCAAGCTCTATGGCAAAATCGGCAACAACCTCAATGTCTATTTGCAGGCCCTCCAATCGACGGGCAATTTCACCATCCTCTCCAGACCCAGCATTTTCACCGCCAACAACCAAAAAGGCGTCATCTCCAGTGGCCGCCGCGTCGCCATCCCCACCAATAGCAACAGCTTCAACAACGGCGGGGCCAGCACCAACATCCAATACCAGGACGTCGTCCTCAAACTCGAAGTCATCCCCCTGATCAATTCCAAGGATGAGATCACCCTCCAAATCGCCTTGCTCGACGATGAGGTCAATGGCAATCAGACCATCGAAGGCGCTGGCGCCAACGGTGCCACCCTCACCGTGCCCAATATCTTCACCCGTGAGATTCTAACCACTGTCACCGTTCCTAACAACGAAACCATCGTCCTCGGCGGGCTCATCTCCGACACAAAGACCGATAAAGTAGATGGCATTCCCATCCTCAGCAGCATTCCCTTCCTCGGCAAACTCTTTTCTAACACAGTGAAGACGAGCACGCGCGAGGAGCTCCTCATCTTCATCCAGCCCTCCATCGTCACCAGCCGCAGTTCCCTCGATAACGTCCAGGGTGATATGGACAGGCGCTACAAAGCCACGGACCCAACCCGCAAATTCGCCGATGGCCCCGGCGGCTTGCCCGCTCCCGACCCCGCCCCAGTTTCGGACAAGGGGCCTGCCATTCCCAAGGCCAAGCCCGTCGTGCCGCAACCCGCTCCCAGCCCAATGAAAAAATCCATCAGCCCGGGCTTCAGGGGGTGATGGGGCTCAAGAATCTTGAGCTTCTGCTTGCCAAGTCACCCACCGCAGGCTAACTCGTCCGTGACGCGTGCAAACGCCGTAATGGTCCCGTGGTCCAATGGATAGGACGATGGCCTCCGAAGCCGTAGGTGCAGGTTCGATTCCTGCCGGGATCACCAGACACAGCACCCAATTTTTTCATCTTTTTTCTTGACCCTGGAGCCATCTGAGCCAATTTTCATGGTCAGACGCTTTGGCTTCGGAGTATCCGGCAGAACTTTTGAAGCCACGTTACTACCGATCACAGCAAAAAACTCCCCCATGAAAGCCTCCCCCAAATTCCTCGCTGTCGGCGTAACCCTCGCGCTGTCCTACGCCCTCGGGATGCCTTGCCAAGCCTGTCCCAACGGCCGCTGCGTACGCATCGGCTCGATGGGTACCATGAACTTCAAGCCGACGGCCGCCTCCAGACTACCGGTTGTCACCTCCGTCAGCACTGATAGCATCACAGTGGGTGACAAGAAGTATTTGGCTTCCACCTATGTGGACGTGACGGTGGACGGCAAGGAAGCAACCTTGGCCGCCATCAAGCCCGGCATGCGCGTGCTGGTGACCAACGAGGTGACCGATAAAAAGAAAAGCCTTTACACGGCCACCCGCATCGTGGCCCGCACCCCGGAGGCAACAGCCAAGAAGGATAAGCCAAGCGACACGAAGTCGTTGGCCAGTGTCAAAAAATAAGCGGCTCGCAAGTCGCGCCACGCGTGTTGGTGACGATGGGCAGCATGAGCGGCGGTCTGTGGTCGGCGTGTGGAGTTTGGCTAGATTGTTCGCGGGCGTGTAGATCTGCCAGCGTGCGCTCTTGCATGAACCGGAAACGTCGCGCTAAGCTGCTGGCGGCGCCAGCCCCTGTGCCAAGCCCTACGAACCCGTAACAAGAAGCAAGCGACAATGGATCTAACAAACAAAACGGTGCCTGACGGCAACGCCGCGGTGACACCACGCCAAGCGCGAATCAGCGAAGACTGGCTGTCGTTATGGACCGGCATGGCGGTGTTTGTCCTCTCGCTAGGAGTGTTTTTTGGTGTTGAGCTGTTGGGCTTTGGCGCGAAGGTGGGCACTTGGACGGATTTGTCAAAGGCCATCACGCCGGTGGGCGCCTCGTTCAAATGGATGTCCGGGTGGCTGGCGGTGCTTTCAACCTATCTGTGCATGGGGCTGCTGCTTGGCATCGGCAATTGGTTGCTGGGCGGCAACCCGCGCAAATTCTTCGTCGCCTTCACACTGGCCTTTGCCATCAGCTTTGCCTGCTGGGTTTTGGGCAATCACGCCAACATCGCCGCCACCACGCCGGCGGAGTTGCAGAAATTCGGCATCACTTGGTCGTTGAAGCTCACCGGCGAGGCCGGGTTGGTGCTGGCGTTGCTGGCGGGCTTGCTCATCGGCAATTTTTTCCCGCGGCTCGCGGCCTTGTTGCAGGAAGCGGTCAAGCCCGAGCTGTTTGTCAAAGCGGCCATCGTGATCATGGGAGCCGGGGTCGGCATCAAAGCGTTGGAAAATTCCTCGCTGGCGTGGGGAATCCTGTTTCGCGGGTTCTGCGCCATCGTCGAGGCCTATCTGATTTACTGGGCGGTCATTTATTACATCGCCCGCAAATACTTCAAGTTCAGCCGCGAATGGGCCGCGCCGTTGGCCTCGGGCATTTCCATTTGCGGGGTGTCCGCGGCGATCGCCACCGGCGGGGCGATCCGGGCGCGGCCGATGGTGCCCATCATGGTCTCGTCGCTGGTGGTGGTGTTTGCGGTGGTCGAGTTGTTGTTGCTGCCGTTTGTGGCGCAGACGTTTTTGTGGAAGGAGCCGCTGGTGGCCGGCGCCTGGATGGGCCTGGCGGTCAAGACCGATGGCGCGGCAACAGCCGCCGGCGCGATAACTGACGCCCTGATCCTGGCCAAGGCGGCAGGCAACGGCATCATCTATGAGAAAGATTGGATTCTCAACACGGCCACCAGCATCAAGGTGTTCATCGATATCTTCATCGGCATCTGGGCCTTTGTGCTGGCCTATATCTGGGCCAACCATATCGAAAAGCGCGAGGGCGACAAAGTCCGCGCAGTCGAAATCTGGCAACGCTTTCCCAAATTCATCATCGGTTATGTCCTGACCTTCGGCCTGTTTCTGACCCTCGGCCTGGCTTGTCCCGCCTTCGTCAAAACCGAGACCCTCGTCCCTCTAACCAAGGAGATGCAAGTCAACGACCCGCTCACCGGCAAGCTGCGCTTGGACAAAGTCCCGGTCATAAAGCGTGTCTCACAGGTGGATCCTGCCACCGGCATGGCCACGCTGGTGTCAGTGCCGGTGATGAAGAAGGAAATCAAACCCGGGGCGGCCAAAAGTTCGACCGATCAGGCCAACATCTTCCGGGTGCTGTTCTTTTGTCTGACGTTTTTCACCATCGGGGTGATTTCAAACTTCCGCAAACTGTGGGAAGAAGGCATCGGCAGGCTGGCTGCCGTCTATGCGGTGGGGCTCTTCGGTTTCATCATCTGGTTTGGCCTGATTATTTCCTGGGTGTTTTTCGGCGGGGTGCATCCGCCGCTGGTCCATCCCTAACACGCGCGTTGCAATCCCCCTTCCAACACCACCACAACCTAACAAAGAATACTTATGGCTGACAAACCGCAAATCGGCGAGGAAATGACCAAAATGCAGCAAGACTATGAACCCTTGCTGCCGGTGGAGAAAAAGCTCATCGCTTGGAGCCTGGGCATCGGCCTGGTGCTCTTGGCAGTGCTGTATTGCGTGAGCCGGTTCCTGCCAGATGTCCCGCATTCTCAGTAGAGCGGGGACGTGTGTTCCGGAAACATGTAGGGCGGTGACGCAACCCAACATACCCTCGCGATGCAACCCATTCCATCCCTTGCTCTCGCCGCCAAGGCGGTCTGGCGGCGCGCCGCATGTCTAACAACCATTGCTGGCATGGGCACCGCGGCAGCGGATTACCCCGCCGCGGTGAACGCTCTCCATCCCGCCGGCTATTGGCGCCTGAATGAGACAGCAGCCACGGTATCCGACCCAACTTGTGCCAACAGCGGCTCCGGGGCTGGACTTCAAGGGGCCTACCTGAACAACCCTGCCAAAGGAGTTGAAGGCGCCTTGGTCGGGGACGGCGCCACAGCGGTGGCCTTCGCCTCCGCCTCCAGCCAGGCAATGGCCATTCCCTACTCCGCGCAATTGAATCCTAGTGGTGCCTTCACCGCAGAGATCTGGGCCTACCCGACTGTGGCAGATACCAACTACCGCTGCATCTGTTCCAGTGGTGCATTTGGCGACAACCGCTCCGGGTGGCTTATCTATCAAATCGGCAACTCGTGGGAGGCTCGGCTCTACACCGGGACAGGCTCCACGCCCGATATCATAGCGGGTCCCGCCACCACTGGCGCATGGCAGCATTTGGCGTTGGTTTACGATGGAGCGACCACCTTCACGCTTTATATCAACGGGGTGGTCGCCAACACCCTTTCCAAAAGCAACTACCTCACGGGCCAAAGCGGTTACACCGCCGTGGGCGGGCGGTGGCTTACCGAGAGTTCGGCGTTCTATAATTCTTACGACGGGCAAGCCGACGAATTCGCCTTCTATCCAACCGCTCTCAGCGGGGCCACGCTGTTGGCCCACTCCAATAACGGGATGAATTCCCCTGCCCGCGCCCAGACCTATCAAGCGCTGGTGGCGGCCAGCCATCCCGTTGGCTATTGGCGCCTTAACGAAGCCGCCCTTGTCTATCCGATAGCCGTCAACAGCGGCTCCTTGGGGGCCTTGGCCAACGGCCCCTACGTCGAGGGCACTTTCACCAATGCGGCCGGTCCCGCTGGCCTGCCAGGGCTCTCGCCTAACACCGCAGTCCGCTTCAATGGCAAAGCACTCATCAATTGCGGCAATGACATGGGCTTTGACTTCACCACCGCCCTCAGCGTGGCGGCCTGGGTCAAGGCCGACGCCATGCGCCAGAACATGACCATCGTGGCCAAGGGATCCCTGTGGCAATTGCGCGTCGATGACCAGAACAACCGCCTGAAATGGATCTATCCCGATGGCAGTGTGACCGGCACCAAGAGTGTGACCGACGGTCAGTGGCACCACGTCGTGGCGGTGGCCGGACCAAGCGGGTCCGCGTTGTATGTGGACGGGGTACTCGATGCCGCGAATGATGGCACCCCAATAACCCTGGCCACCGACACGAGCCCGGTGACCCTCGGGTCCGATGGCACCGCGCTGGGATTGTCCATCAACAACCCCCCATTCATGCTGCTCCAAACCACCCGTTGGAATGGCAGCCTCGATGAGGTGGCGGTTTTCGGCAGCGAACTCCCGCCAGCGGCTGTCTCCACGTTGTATGCGGCGGCAGGGCCGGCCACCAAGGACATCCTCAGCTTTGGCCCCGGTGCCACCATCACTTCGACCGACGCCACCCATGGGACGATCCACTGGACCGTGCCGAATGGATCTAGCAGGAGCAACCTGGCCCCCACGTTCACCCTTGCCACGGGTGCCACCTGCGATCATGCCTTGGGCTCAAGCTATGATTTCACCAATCCGGTCCACTACCTCGTCACTGCGGCGGACGGCACCAAGGACTATCTGGTGATGGTGACGGTGTGGGACGTGCCGTCGGTGGCCGTCAACATCAACATCCATACCTCGGCCGCCACCGGCGTGCGCAGTGACATCACCGGCCCTGCGGGGATCCTCGACATCAACAAGACATGGAATCAGCTGCAAAAATCCGCACCTTGGACTGCCGACAAGCTCACCGCGTCAAACTTGTTAGATTCCAACGGCGCTGCCACGACCACGGGACTTACGCTCATCAGCGCCGGCGATCCGAGTGCTTGGGGCGGCACACTTGCCCTGCTGCAGGCAGGCGGATACAATCCGGGATTTGGCGGGGGGATCTATTACTACGACATGGTGGAGAAGCTCACCGGTCTGACCAGCGGCAAGGTTTACAACCTGTATATCGCCAGCTACTATCAGAATGAGAATGGCAGCAAGGGCGTCTTTTATACCAGCAACCCAACCAGCAACGGCGCGAATCAGCCGCTCGACAATGGCACCAAAAACTCGTCCAGCTTTGTCCAAGGCAACAACTATGTGCTCTTCCAGAACATCGTGGCTGACGCGAACGGGGAGATCATTTTCACCACCAACGTCGCCACCGGCGGCGGCCGCAATCCAAAAATCATGCTCAGCGGCTTCCAGTTGGTGGATCTCTATCCGACCCTGCCCGCTGGCAACCGGTATTGGGCGCCCGCGGCCGGTGGCGGTGGTTCCGGCATCTGGGATGCCGCGTCGCTGGTGTGGACGACGGCGGCCGGGACCCAGGGCATGGCCGCGCAATCCACCACCGCCGCCCTGATTTTCGGCAATGCCGTTGGCGCGGTCACCGTCAACGGCACAGTCACGGTTAGCCATGGGCTGGAATTTTCAACTAACGGTTATGTTCTGGCGGCTGGGACCAACTCTAACATTGCCTTGGCCGGGGCGCCTGGCAGCAATCCCGTCACCGTCGATTCCGCGGTGACAGCCACCCTCAATGCGCCTATCAGCGGCAGCAATGGCCTGACCAAGGATGGTGCCGGCAACCTCGTCCTCGGCACCGCCACCCCCCTCACCGGTGCCGCGACGCTCAGTGCCGGCACCCTCACCCTCAAGCATCGGAACGCGCTCCAAAGCGCCACGCTCACGCTCAGCGGCGGCAGCGTGGCGTTTGATAGTGCGGTCATCGGCAATGCCTTCACGCTGGGTGGCCTGGCCGGCTCCGGGCCGCTCAGCTTGCTCAACAACGCCGGATCACCCGCCGCCATCGTCCTGACCGTCGGCGGCAACAATGTCAGTGCGTCCTACAGCGGCGTGCTCAGCGGCAGCGGCAGTCTGGTCAAGACGGGCAGTGCCACCCAAATACTTGCCAGTTCTAACACCTACAGCGGCAACACCACCGTCAATGCCGGCACGCTCGAACTCGCCGCTGGCGCGCAGCTCAAGTTCGTCATCGGTGATTCCAGCGGGGTTAACAACCGCCTCTCCGGTATGGGCACGGTCATTCTCGATGGGAATTTTGCCATCGACACCACAGCCACCGCGGCCCTCACCGCCGGCACCTGGACCCTCGTGGATGTTGATACTCTAACGGAATCTTTCGGCCCATCCTTCAGCGTGGCCGGATTCACCCCCAACGGTGACGGCGTCACCTGGACCTATACCGAACTCGGCAAGAGATGGACCTTCGTGACAAGCACCTGCGTGCTCAGCCTTGCACCCACCACGGTGCCTGCCGTTTTCAGTGGCCTGAGCGCGAGCCAGAGTATCGCCGCAGGCACCGCCTATGTAACCTTGACCGGCATGCTGAGCAGTGAAGGCGGCGTGCAATATCCGGCGCATGGCGAACCCCTCACCGTCACCATCAATGGCGCGACCCAGGGCACCACCATCAACGGCGGCGTGGGCTGGTTCACCCTCGACTTTCCCACTGCCTCGATCCCGGGCCGCCCCACGCCTTACCCCATCACCTATCGCTACGCGGGCAACATCACCAGCCTCAGCGTCGCTCCGGACGATACCAGCACGAGTCTAACAGTCATCTTTGCCGACCCCTACCCCGCGTGGATCAAGACTTACTTCCCGACTCCCGGCGACCCCAGGGCCTCGCGCACGGCGGACCCGGATGGCGACGGCAGAACCAATCAGGAGGAATACGCCTTCGGCCTCAACCCTAACAACAGCGCATCAGTCAACCCGATCACTGTCCGGCTCAACAAGACCACCGGCATTTTTAGTTATACCCGGCGCGCCGCGCCGGCCACCACCGGCATCACCTACACGGTGTGGACCTCGACGACGCTGGACGCAGGCGGCTGGACGCAGGATGTGGGTGCGACAGAAGGCGCCATCACGACCGTAGGCGGCGTAGAAACGGTGCCGGTCACCCTCAGTGGCAGCAAACCCCTGCCGGCCACCAAGTTGTTTGTTCGGGTGCAGGCCGTGCCGCCATTGTGAGTGACTGCGTGGGATGCGGAGTGGAGTGGAGTTTTTGATCTTCCGAGCCCGATTGACGATGGCCGCCTTGAATCCAGTCACATCGAGGACATGGACAGCGGACAGATCTTCTTCAAGGACAAGCGCCCAAAAGTGATTCTTCGGAAGGTCAATGACGGTTCGAATGGGAAAGGCCAGTCATCCAAAACATCGAAAGCCGAACCAGCTGGCCCTGCCCAAGCGGCTACCAAGCCCGCAGACAAGGGTCCCGTGAAAGATCACCCCCCAACCTCCACTTCGAAGGATGGCCCTCGGTCGCTGGATGATGAACGGTAGAGAAGAAGAAGACCTGCTGCAGGATGCGGCAGGATGCACGCTGGAAGCGTGCGCCACCCAACTGGAAGCGTGCGCCACCCAGTAGAAGGTTAGACAGTTAGATAACCTGTTCGCGGCGGTTGGCATAGCTTGCCATCATCATCCGGCGGTGCCACCCGTTGACCACGGGAAATCCGTGGTTTTCTTCCCCCATTGCAGGAATTCAACTTCGGATGACTGAGCCAAGGATTGCCGAAACCCGCTCACGCCTCCGGATGCCGCCATGGCTGGCGGTAGGGACGGCGCAACAAATTGCTGGCCGCCGCATCGTCCGTGATGAGCCGCGTCCGGGGATCATAGCTGAGCGTGCGTCCGACCTGCATGGCGAGATTGGCCAGGATGCAACTTGCGGATGAGATATGGCCTTGTTCGATATCGGCGACAGGGCGGCTGCGCTGGTCGATGGCCGCGAGGAAATCCAGCATGTGCAGACGGGTGGCGGGCGCGGCATTGAGCTCAATGTCTTTTTCGGTCAGGTCCGCCGGAAACTTGTCCTTTTCGTAAACGCAATCGAAGTGGATGGGTTGGACGCCCTTGTCATGCGGGATGAAATCCGCGCGCTGGGTGCTGGCCTTGAGCACGCCCTTGTCGCCGTGGATGACCAGCGCCCAAGGATAATCCCCATCAGGAGGATCGCCCCAAGTGCGGTGCTGCCAGGTGACGGTTAGATCCGGATACTCAAAGGTCGCTGTCTGGGTGTCGGTGATGTTGGACTTGCCTCCCTTCTGCACAAAGATGCCGCCGGAGGAGCTGACGCGCAATGGCCAGCCGAGACCGAGCATCCAGCGCGCGGTGTCAAACATGTGCACGCACATGTCGCCGACAATCCCGTTGCCGTATTCCATGAAGGTGCGCCACCATCGCTGGTGCGGCAGCCCGTCGTAGGGGCGCAGCGGCGCGGGTCCGGTCCACATCTCGTAATCCAAAAAGTCCGGCACGGGTTCCACCGGCGGGTTGCCATTGACGCGCATATTGAAATAGCAGCACAGGTCCACCTGGCCGATTTTCCCTAACAATCCTGCATCGACCACCCGTTTCTTGGCATCGATCAAATGCGGCGTGCTCTTGCGTTGGGTGCCGACCTGCACCACACGCTGGTGCTTGCGCGCGGCGGCCAGCATGGCCTCGCCCTCGGCGATGTCCGCGCTGATGGGTTTTTGCACATACACATCCGCCCCGGCCTCGACGGCGGCGATCATCTGCAACGCATGCCAATGATCGGGCGTGCCGATGAGCACGATGTCGAGATCCTTTTGCCCGAGCATCTCGCGATAGTCCGCGAACAGGCGGGGCGACTGGCCCGACCGCTGGCGTTGATTCACGAGCTGCGCGGCGCCTTGCAGCATGTGCTTGTCCACATCGCACAACGCCACGACCTCCACGGGTGCCACCTGCATCAGCCGGAAGAGATCGCTCTTGCCATACCAGCCGGTGCCGATGAGACCTACCCGCTTGGGTTTGCGGTTGACCAGATCAAGGCCATAGGCCCCGAGGCTGGAGAGGGCGAGCACCGCGGAGGCCTCTTGCAGAAACCGGCGGCGGCTGATGTGGAACGAATGAGCAGGCGAAAGGTGGGGGATCATGGCATGATGGGTGGAATTGTTTCAGATACTCCACTCTCTCCCGTCTGACAAATCGAAAGGAGCCTTTTTTGAAGCATCGATTGGAATCTGGTTCCGCCGCCCTTTGATCTTGCCAACGGGCGGCGCGTTGCTCATGGATTTGTCCGTCATGCAACGACTGCCCGCCCGCCTGCGTCCCACTGCCCTGATGATCGCCGGATTCTGGTTCATGACCGGAGCCTTGACCCGGCTGGCGGCCCGCGCGGGCGGGGCTGGAGGGCATAGCAGCAGCAGTAGCAGCCATTCGAGCAGCAGCAGCAGTAGCAGCGGGGGCGGATATTCCTCCCACAGTTCCTCCGGGTCCGGCGGCTCGGGCAGCTCCTTTCTGGGCTTCACTTGCTTTCTGATTTTTTTGGTGATCGTCGTCATCATCATCGTCATGAGTCTGCGCGCCAAAAAATCCTGGTCGTCTGGCAAGGCCGGCACGCCGCCCCCGCTGCCGTTGCCCGGGGAAGACCGCGACGCGCTCGCCGCCTTCCTCGCCGCCAACCCCGATTTCCAGCCCGACGCCTTCCGCCAAAAGGTCGCCGATGCCTTCCTCAAGATCCAAGCCGCGTGGTCCGCCCAAAGCCTCGCCGGCGTCCGGCCTTTCATCTCCGACGGCATCTATCAGCGCTTTGCCACCCAGTTCCGCATGATGTCCTTGCTCAAGCAAACCAACCAGTTGGACAAGGTCCGCATCCTCGATATCGAGCCCGTCGCCGCCGCCAAGGACGGCGAATACGACGTGCTTCAGGTCCGCATCGCGGCCGCCATGAACGACGCGTTTGTGTGCGAACTCGATGCCTCGTTCAACAGCGAGGGCGACGCGTCGTTCGTCGAATTCTGGTCATTCATCCGCAAGCGCCAGGCCACGTCCCCGAGCGGCGACATCTATCAAAATCAAAGCTGCCCGTCGTGCGGCGCGGCGCTGCCGCCGGACATGGGGGAACTGTGCCGTTGCGCGTATTGCCAGGTGATGGTCAACAGCGGCGAGTTTGACTGGGTGCTGGCCGAAATTACCCAGGAAAGCGACTTCGGTCGCGGCAGCGATTGGGCGGCGGAGGTCGCGGCGCTGTTGCCGCAGGCGCTCGCCGAGCTGACGAAAGAGGCGCCGGACCTCGCTGTGCAACTCATCGAGGACAAAGCCAGCAACGCCTTCATGCAGATCATGACCGCACTGGCCACCCGCGATCCGGCCGTCGTGCGCCGCTTCGTGTCCGATGAGGCGCTCGCCACCATCTCCGCCATCATCCCGCAGGAGAACATCGTCTTCAACCGTCTCTACCTCAACGAAGCCGTTTTGTTGGATGCCTCGCGCGTCGCCGGCCGCCACCGGCTCAGCGTCGGTCTAACCAGCACCATGCAGCGCGTGCGGCCGGTGCCCGGCCGCGGCATCACGCCGCTGGATCCGGAGGAAGTCCGGATAGGTTATGTGATGGTGCTCGAACGGGATGCTGCCGCCGTACCTAACAAAGGTGCCCTCTATCAACACCAATGCCCGCATTGCGCCGGTGCCGTGGGTGATACCCTCGATCTCAATTGCCAGTATTGCGGTCTGCCGCTCAACTCGATGCGCAACGAATGGATCGTCACGGAGTTCCGGGACAACGGCGGGCTCTAGCCTCAGGCCCAATCCTCAAGGCAGAGCCGCAGCGGACGGGGGACGGCGGCTTGATCCCGGTTCCAGATGGCGAGCGACGATTGGATTTCCTGTTGCAGGGCATCACATGCCTTGTCCCATTGGCGGGTGCCACGCAGGATCAGGACGCACTCGCGCAAGCCGACAAAGCGGATTTCCTCGGCCCCGGCGTTGCGCAAGTTGACCAGGGCATCGCGCAAAGATTCATAGAAGGCGAGCTCGAAGCCATTGCCGGCCTCCAGCGCGGCACGCACCAGGGAAAGGGTCACCGGCGGTGCCAGCGGCACAAGGTTCTCGGCGATCGGCGAGCAGCCGATCTTGACCAGCATCTTGCGCAAGCGGGCGTAGAGATCGTCCAGTTGCAGCAATTGCAAGGGGCATTTGGTCTCCAGATATTGGACAATCCCGCTGCGGATTTCCTCAATGAACGGGAAATCCGCGTGATCCGCCGCGAGGGCGGCGCGCCGCAACGCATCATCCAGCCAGGCCGTGTCGTAATCGATCACTTGATAGCGTCCGATTTGCAGTGCGGGGCGGTTGCCGATGAACGAGATCACGGGATGGGGGGGTTAGGGATGGGGTGCTCGGTGGCTTGACAGAACGGAGTCAGTCTTTGAACAGGCGCCGCTGGTGGTGGTCACGGGCGGCCCGGCGCGACAACGATTGGATTTCCTGGATGAACTCGTTGACGTCCTCGAACTGGCGATATACGGAAACATACCGGACGTAGGCCACCGGATCGATCTGATGCAGCTTGTCCATCACCTTGGTGCCAATGATCGATGACGGCACCTCGGTCAGATGATCCTTGTGCAATTCGGTTAGAATTTCCTCCACCGCGCGGTCGAGCCGATCCATCGGGACGGGGCGTTTTTCGCAGGCTTTGACCAGCCCGCTCATGATCTTTTCGCGATTCAACGCTTCGCGGGCACCATTGCGCTTGACCACGCGCAATTCGGTGCGCTCGATTTGTTCGTAGGTGGTGTAACGGTAGGCACAACTCAGGCATTCGCGCCGCCGACGGATGGACGTCCCGTCCTTCGATGATCTGGAATCGAGGACTTTGTCGTTGAGGGAACCACATTGGACGCAACGCATGAGACAGGAAGAGAAATCAATCAGAAGGGCAACGCGGAAAACTTAAATCCACATCTGGTGGCGTCAACGGGAAAATCACACCACATTTGGAAAACCTTGCCGCATTCAGGGGAAGCGATGGAATCTGGCAGGAAGCTTGTTGGCTAACAATTTCAGCTTTGTTGATCATTCCTCAACATCCGCTTCCAGCCCAATGCGGCACTGATTATGGGTGCCTCTTTTCTTATGTCTTGCGTCTGCTAGTCTTGGGTCTATTCAATACTCCCGCTGGAGCAAGTAGTCGGCGATTTGCCGGAGGGGCTCGGCCTTGGTACCTAACGGATTGAGGGCGAGCATGGCGGCGCGGGTGAGGCGGGCGGCTTCGCGACGGGCGGCGGGCAAGCCGAGGAGGGCGGGATAAGTGGCTTTCTCGACGGCCTGATCCTTGCCGGCGGTTTTCCCCAACACCTCGGTGCTTTGGGTGACGTCCAGGATGTCATCGATCACTTGGAAAGCCAGTCCGAGAGCGTGGCCAAAATCGGTGAGGGAGGCGAGTTTGGCGGGCGTGGCGTTGGCGCTCATCGCGCCGAGACGCAGGCTGGCTGTAAGCAAAGCGGCGGTCTTGGCTTCGTGGATGCGGACGAGGTCGCGGCGGGTCAGTTTTTTGCCTTCGCCTTCGAGGTCCATGACCTGGCCACCAATGAGGTGGGTGCTGTCGCCGGCGGTGGTGAGGTCATGGATGAAATCGCGGGTGCCGTAACGCTTGGTGACCGGGGTCTGGGCCAGCACCGCGAACGCGTGGGTGAGCAAGGCATCGCCGCAGAGCACGGCCATGCCTTCGCCATACGCCTTGTGGCAGGTGGGGCGGCCGCGGCGCAGGTCATCGTCATCCATGCATGGCAGGTCATCGTGCACCAGCGAATAAGTGTGCAGCAACTCGACGGCACAGGCGGGAGCGAGGGCGTTGGCGGGCGGGCCGCCACAGGCTTCCGCCGCCGCCAGGCAGAGCACCGGACGCATGCGCTTGCCACCGGCAAACACACAATAGCGCATCGCCTCGTGCAGCGTCGCCGGGCGTTGCTTCGCCACGGGCAGAAATCGATCCAAAGCCGCATCGACCTCGGCAACGCGGGCGCTTAGGTAACTCTTGAGGGGCCGTTCTTCGAGAAGGAAAGACATGTGACGCCACGGATGTTACAGGGAGGAGGCGGGAATAGGAACGCTAATCGTTGGGTTCTTGCGGCAGTCCCAGCGCCACGGTGTCACCCTCGCTGAGGGCGAGCTCATCGAGTTGTTTGCGGGTGATTTCAACTTCGAGGAATTGGCCGTCGTCCAGGCGCACGGACATGGCGGCGACAGGGCCGGCCGAAAACAAATGCTGCACGACAGCCAGGCGGTCCTGTGAGGGGTCGTATTCAGCGGCGAACTTCACCTCAATCTCATGCGGCCTGATATATTGGTGAGATCCGTTAGGCGTGGCAAGTTTGTTGACGTTGCCGAGGAACTCATAAACAAAGGGCGTGCGGGGTTTGTCGTAAATCTGCTGGGGCGGGCCGACTTGCTCGATGCGGGCGTTGCGCATGACCACCACCTGATCGGCCAATTCCAGCGCCTCCTCCTGGTCGTGGGTGACGAACAAGGTGGTGAGGCCGATCTCATCATGAAAGACGCGCAACCAACGCCGCAAATCCTTGCGCACCTGGGCATCCAGCGCGCCAAAGGGTTCATCAAGCAATAACACCTTGGGCCGGATGGCGAGGGCTCGCGCCAACGCCACGCGCTGGCGCTGGCCGCCGGAGAGTTCATCCGGCCGCCGTTGGTCGAGGCCGTCGAGTCTGACCAGATGGAGTAACTCTTGGACGCGTTCGCGGATGGTCCTGGCCGGGGGTTTGAGTTTGCACGGCAACACGGTAAGACCAAAGGCGATGTTTTGTGCGACGGTCATGTGCCGGAACAGGGCATAGTTCTGGAACACAAATCCGACCTGGCGCCGGCCCGCCGGGACGTTGACCACGTTCTCACCGTGGAAGAGGATTTTCCCCGATCCGGGGTCGGCGAATTCCAACCCGGCGACAATGCGCAAGAGCGTCGTTTTGCCTGAACCGGAGGGACCTAACAAAGCTGTGAGCGAACCGTCGGGCACCTCCAGCGAGACGTCATCAAGCGCCTTGTAGCTGCCGAATGTCTTGTGGATGGATTGGATAGATATGGACATGGGCTGAGGATGACTTAGAGGACGCTGCGGGAGTGGTCGGTGAAATGTTCGATGGCGGATTTAACGCCCAGGGTGACGAGAGCCAGCAAGGCCAACAGGGTTGCGCAGGCGAAGGCCGCGCTGAACTGGTATTCGTTGTAGAGAACTTCCACATGCAGCGGCAGCGTGTTGGTTTGGCCGCGGATGTGGCCGGAGACCACTGAGACGGCGCCGAATTCGCCCATGGCGCGGGCATTGCACAATAACACCCCGTAGAGCAGGCCCCACTTGATGTTAGGCAAGGTCACGCGGTGGAAAATTTGCCAGCCGCCGGCGCCCAGCGTGACGGCGGCTTCTTCCTGATCGGAGCCCTGGGACTCCATGAGCGGAATCAACTCGCGCGCCACGAACGGAAACGTCACGAACATGGTGGCAATGATGATGCCCGGCAGCGCGAAGATGATCTTGATGTCATATTCCTCCAGCCACTTGCCAAACCAGCCATGGCTGCTGAACAACAGCACCCAGACCAAACCCGCGATCACCGGCGACACCGCAAACGGCAGGTCGATGAGCGAAATCAACAGAGCCCGGCCCTTGAAGCGGTACTTGGTCACCGACCAAGCGGCGGCCACGCCAAAGAGCGTGTTGAGCGGCACGGAGATAGCCGCCGCGGTGAGCGTAAGGGTGACGGCGGACAGCGCGGCCTCATCGCGCAGTGCCGCGAAGAAAACCTCCCAGCCTTTGCGCAGTGCCTCGATGAAAACCGCCAGCAGTGGCAGTAACAACAACATGGCCACGATCAGTCCCGCGGTGGCAATCAAGAGCACGCGCACGGGTTTGGATTCGGTGGTGACATCAAGGTGGGACATATACAAAGGGTGGCGCTGAATCAGCGTTTGTGCCAGTCAAGCCAGCGTTGCAGAAGATTGATAGATAACAACAGCATGAAGGAAACGATCAGCATGCCCGAGGCAATCACGGCCGCGGCCGGCACGTTGAACTGCTCCAACTGCGCGACAATGAGCAAGGGCAGGATTTCCGTCTTCATCGGCAGATTGCCCGAAATGAATATCACCGATCCATACTCACCCAGCGCCCGCGCGAAGGCCAGCGTGAACCCGGTGATAAGCGCCGGCACCATCATCGGAAACACCACGCGCCAAACCGTGACCCAGCGCCCGGCACCCAGCGTCGCGGCCGCCTCCTCGGTCTCCTTGGTGAAATCCTCCAGCACCGGCTGCAAGGTTCTAACCACAAACGGAAAGCCGACGAAGTTAAGCGCGATGAACACGCCGAACGGGCTATACGCGCCCTTGATGCCGAATTGCGCCAGATAGGCGCCCACCCAGCCGTTAGGTGCGTAGAGGGTCGTGAGCGTGATGCCGGCCACCGCGGTCGGCAGGGCAAACGGCAGGTCAATCATCGCATCCATCAGGCGCCTGCCGGGGAACCTGTAACGAACCAGCACCCAGGTGACGATGACGCCCAACACCGAGCTGAGAGCCGCCGCGCAAGCGCTCGCGCCGAAGGTGAGCTTGGCTGCGGCCAAAACCCGCTCCGATCCTAACAGGCTCCACCATTCGTGCCAACCCAGTCCCGCCGCCTTGAGGAACAGCGCGGCCAGCGGGATGAGAATGAGCAGGCTCAAATAGATGAGGGTGAAGCCCAGGGACAACCCGAAGCCGGGGATGACGCGACGTTTTGGCATGGGATGAACTTATGGTTTGCCGTAGAGCTGGTCGAAGGTGCCGCCGTCATCGAAATGCACCTTTTGGGCGTTGGGCCAGCCGCCGAATTGTTGGTCCACGGTGACAAGTTCAATGGCTGGCAGAGTGCCGGCCCCTGCGGCACTGCGCGGGCGGTAGAAATGTTTGGCGGCAAGCTGCTGCCCGGCATCAGTGTAGAGAAACTCCAGATAGGCTTGGGCCAGCGCCGTCGTACCGTGCTTTTTGACATTGGCCTCGACCACAGCCACCGGAGGTTCAGCCAGGATGCTGAGGGACGGATAGATGATCGTCGTTTTCCCGGGAAATTCCTTCTCGATCAGATAGGCCTCGTTTTCCCAGGAGAGAAGCACATCGCCGATTTCGCGCTGTGCGAAGGTGGTGGTGGCGGCACGCGCGCCGGCGTCGAGCACCGGCACGTTTTTGAGCAGCCGCGTGATGTAGTCCCTGACCTTGGCGGGGTCGCCGGCAAAGTTCTTATCGGCCCAGGCCCAGGCTGCCAGATAGTTCCAGCGTGCGCCGCCGGAGGTTTTGGGATTGGGCGTGATGACCTGCACCCCGTCGCCCGTTAGATCGCCCCAGTCCCTGATGTTTTTCGGGTTGCCCTTGCGGACCACGAACACAATGGTGGAGGTGTAGGGAGCGCTGTTGTGCGGCAGCTTTGTGGCCCAATCGGCTGACAGCAAGCCCGCCTTGGCGATGGATCCAATGTCGCCGGCCAGCGCCAGCGTGACCACATCGGCCTCCAGCCCGTCGATCACCGCGCGGGCCTGTTTGCCGGAGCCGCCGTGGGATTGTTTGAATGCGAGTTTCTGGCCGTGTTTGTGCTCCCATTCCGCGCTGAACGCCTGGTTGACCTCCGCATAGAATTCCCGCGTCGGATCATAGGAAACATTGAGCAGCTCAAGGTGCTTGCCGGAGGTTTTGCGGTGGCAGCCACTGAGCCCCAGCAGCGCGGTGGCGAGGAGGATGATGGCGGACAAGGAGCGAGTTGCAAAGATCTGCGAGTGCATGGCGCGCGGCGGATTGTTTTTTGTTAGATCCAGTAAGTCGGGGCATCCGGATGGGGCGTGATGATTTCAGTGGAAGAGGTGGCAGTCGCATGTTGCAGAAAGCCGGCCAGGAAGCCATCAGCGGGGTCCGCCTTGACCCTGGCATGCCGCCCGAGCGGGGCATCGTCTCCGGGGGTGGCAAAGGGCGGGACCACGCCGGAACGCCGCATTTTGCGCATCGTCACCTCCACCACTTGGGCCAGGGTGTAGCGGTCGAGGATATTGGCTATGGCATTGCGCACGTCGATCATGAGCATGCGCAGGCCGCAATGCACCTCGTCCGGGCAGGAACATTTTTGATAGGCATGCTCGCTGGCGCAGCAAATGGGAGCCAAGCGTCCGTCCATCAAGCGCACGATGTCGCCGATTTTGCCGTTGACGCCCTTGGGCGTGAGGGCATAGCCGCCGAATTTCCCGCGATGGGTCTCGACCCACCCGGCCTCGCGCAACTCCTGCAAAATCCGCTCGACAAATTTCAGGGGCAGGCGGTTGGCTTCCGCCAGCTCAGACCCGGGCAGGGAAGCACGCCCCATCTGCGCCGCAATCCCCAGATTGATCGCAGCTCGCAACGCGTATTCGGCTTTCTTCGATAGATGCATGGGGAAATTTAATGTAGATTAAGCTATGCGCACCGGATGGTATGGATTAGCCGGGAGGTGTCAAGACCTGATTTTGGTGCATGCCCTCAGCCGCGCGCGGCATCGAGGATGGCGTGATGCACGTCGGCAGCGGATTGAACCGGATACGCCGATCCTAACAAAACCGGGCGTTCGTTTTCCGGCACTTGGTCACGGCCGTGGGACCCGCGCACCAAGGCTGCATCGAGCGGAATGACATCGAGCAAGCCGCGCAGGCCGAGTTTTTTTTGGAGGAGGAACCTGGCGATCTTGAGTTTGGGACAGGCGAGCTTGGGATCGAGAAACAACTCGCAGGGATCGTAGCCCGGTTTGCGGTGAATATCAATGGTGCGGGCGTAATCGGGTGCCAAGGCATCATCGTTCCAGAAGTAATAGGTAAACCACGCGTCCGGCGCGGCTATCGCGATGAAATCGCCGGCACGCTCCGTGGCGATACCGGGGCCCCAGGTGGCGGCCGGGCTGCGGACCTCGGCGATGCCGGGGGTCTTTTCTAGCAATTTTCGCACGGCGGGGCGCAATGCGGGATCATTGACATAGACATGGGCGATCTGATGGTCGGCGATGGCGAACGCGCGGGAGCCGCCGCAATCAAGGGTTTCGCGACCGAGTTCGTTCTTGAGCTGGAGCCAGCCTTGTTGGCGGAACAAGCGGTTGAGGTGTAGCGGGCGGCTGACCGGGGAAATGCCGTATTCGGAAAGCACCAGCACGCGGATATTACGAGATTCATAGTAGTGAATAAGGTCGCTGGCGACGCGGTCGATCTTGGCGAGCTCGGCGGGGATTTCCGGTGCCTGAGGGCCGAATTTCTGGAGCGGATAATCGAGGTGCGGCAGATAGACCAGGCTGAGGGTGGGCTGGTGCCTGGCCTCGATCCATTTGGCGGAGGCGGCGATCCAGGCGGACGAGGCGATGCCTGCGGCGGGGCCCCAGAACGCCGGAAACGGGAACTCGCCGAGGTCGCGCTTGATTTCGTCGCGTAAAAGCAGCGGCTGGGTGTGGACATCGAACACCTTGCGTCCGTCTGCCGGATAGAGCGGCCGCGGGGTGATGGCAAAATCGGCGGTGGAATACATGTTATACCACCAGAACAACTTGGCACAGGTGAAGCCCGGGATTTCACGGCGCAGGGTGTCCCAGAGTTTTTCGCCATGCACCAGGTGGTTGC
>JBAXPF010000015.1:0-28198 GCA_037132955.1 Verrucomicrobiota bacterium
AGGAGTTTCTTGTCAACTACAAGGGCACCCTCATCGATGGCAAGGAATTCGACGCATCGCCTGCCGGCAAGCCCGTGCCGATGACCCTCCAGGTCGTCCCCGGCTTCAAGGAAGCGCTCACCACCATGCCAGTCGGTGCCAAATGGAAACTTTTCATCCCCAGCGCTCTCGCCTACGGTGAAGAACGCAAGAGCGCCGATCTGGCTCCTAACAGCGTCCTTATTTTCGAACTGGAACTCGTCAAGATCCAAGACGCCCCGCCGCAGCAGCAAATGCCCTTCCAGATGCCCGGCGGCCCACAAGGTGGTCCACAAGGCGGCCCACAGGGCGGCCCACAAGGCGAATAAGCTGTCCATCCCTTACCAAGGCCGCCGCTCACCCGGCGGCCTTTTTTAGTGCAACGCACACCTCAAACACCGACCCAAAAATCCACTCCCATGTCAGAACCAGCGCTAACCGAAATAAAAGACACCACAGCCAATCCCGCCCCACTCGGGTTGCTCGGGTTCGGCATGACCACAGTGCTATTGAACCTGCACAACGCCGGCTATTACGAACTCAATAGCATGATCCTGGCGATGGGGATATTTTACGGCGGGTGCGCCCAGGTCATCGCCGGTCTCATGGAATGGAAGAAAGGCAATACCTTCGCCACCACTGCCTTCATTTCTTATGGCATGTTCTGGCTCACCTTGGTGGCTCTGATTGTGCTGCCTAAAATGGGTCTGGCCACCGCCACCGATGAAACCGCCAAGGGCGCCTATCTGGCGGTTTGGGGGGGGTTCACTGCGGTCATGTTCATTGGCACGCTGCGCCTCAGCCGCGCTTTGCAATTTGTGTTCCTCTCACTCACGATCCTGTTCTTCCTGCTCGCCTATGGCGATTTGACTGGCGCGGGTTCCGCCTACAAACACTTCACCGGCTTCGAGGGCATCGTCTGTGGCCTGTCCGCGATCTACGCCGGCCTCGCCCAGGTCCTCAATGAACTGGCCGGCAAGACCGTGCTTCCGCTGGGCGTGGTGAGCAAGACAGAGATGGTATAAGTCGTGAAAGCGGCGTGCTCCATAATCTATCGGAAAGGCGGCCCCTCACGATAGCCGAAGCAGAGACCCCAGCCAGCCATCCACCATGGGGGCGAAGCGGGTGGCAAGGTCCGCCGCGAACCATGCGGCAAAGGCGCCCGTCACCACATCCATGGTGTAGTGGGCGCGCAAGATCAACACGATCAGCGCTTCCCCCAGCGCAATCAAGACGGCGATGGCAGCCAGCCAGGCGGGGGCCAGACGGCAAATTTCAATGGCCCCCAGCACGGCTAGCGCGGTGTGCCCGGAAAAGAAAAAGTCATTGCCCACCCCGTAAGTCACCAGAGCGGTGGGAAAGCCTGGATCGCGCCAGAGGATGCCCGGCGGCGGCGGCAGCGGGCAATTCAACTGACAGATCTGCCGCAGGCTGAAAACAATCAACACCCCCAGAAAAGGTGCGCAACTCGGCCCGAACACCGCCGCCACTATCAGAAAAATCCCGAATCCGTCGATGCACAACGAACTGAGGATGAGCGCGCGGTCGGTGGCGTGTGCGTGTCCGGCGAACCACGCGTGCCACTTCGCAGTTAGATCGTGGATCCCGTCGCCGATCCCGTCGCCCCCTCCGGCTTTTTGGCCGATGAGCTTTTGCGTCCAAAACCAGATGACCAGCGCCACCGCGACCACCAGCACCCGTAACCCCGCCGTTTCCCAAGTCCATGCCATCAGGTTCATCGCTCTGCTACCCCAGTGGGGTTGACGCGGCGCAATGCCTTGGATTCTTCTAACATAACATCCATGCGCTGGCGCAGCTCCGCGGTGACCGGGTCGATCGTCTGTGAGCGGTCGCGCGTGGTGCCGACCTCGAGCGCCTCACCCACGGTGATGACGGCGCGCAGCGGCGGATGGGCGCGCGCCACGTCGGTTAGATCCTCCTCGTAGCGTTCCACGGTTTCCAGGGTTCGTTCCGGGGTCGGTTGCTCGATGTAGTCGCCGGGATAACAATGCAATTGTTGCACCAGATAGAGGTCCGCCAATTGGCGCCAGCGTGCGGCACGCTCGGTCTCGGTCAATTCGCTGGTGACCAATTCCGGGAGGATGGCGGTGCGAAGGCGTTTGACCCGTGCCATGGCATCACCGTCGTGGCGGCCGACGCACCATTGGTCCTCGAGCGGGGTGAGCAAGTGGTCCACCAGGCGTTGCAAGCGCCGCTTGATGCTGCCGGATTGCGGCGCATGCAAGTGCTCGATTTCCTTGAGGGCCAGCAGCGCGAGGCCCACCTTGGTGATGCGTTCTAACATGGGTAGCTGGGCCTGCGTCTGCCATGCCAGCCGGCTTTCGATTTCCTCCACCACCGGAGTGACGGTGGCGGCCAAATCGCCCTCGAAAAAATAGCGGATGAACACCGGATGAATCACCACCATGCCGTCCCGCCGTTGCTTGGCGGCGGCACGGGCCAGGAAGGCGGGCCCTCCCATGAAATTGAGCAGGCGGTCATTGCAGCGCGTGATGATGCCCTCGGCAAAGATCACCAGCGGATACTTGCCATCCGCCACGGTCGAGACCGAGCATTTGAGTGACTCGCGGTCCATGCCCTCGCGATACACGCTGAAGGCGCCGATGCGCGGCAAAATGAAGCGCTTCCACCGGCTTTCCATGAACAGATGCCAACTGGCGATGGTGTGGAGTGGTCGTCCCACGGCGCGCGCCAACGTATCTAACACCAATGGGTCGCAAGGGCGGCTATGGTTCACCACCAGCATGATGCCGTGGCCGGCGTCCAACGAGGCCCGCAAGCGCTCCGCCCCGACACATTCCGCCGCCGTGATGCCATAGTCCTTGCGCAACTGGCGCTTCGCCAAGCGCCGCGCCAGCCACAGCCAAAACCGGCTCAGGCGCGGCGCGATGAACGTGTAGGGCTTGTCGATGACAATCTGTTGCATGATGGACGGCGTGGCACGGCGGGATCGCCTTGCCACGCTGCAACCTGAGGCATTCTGGTCAGTCTGGCAATCTCACAAATGGGCACCGCTGGCGGGCGTTTCAAGGAGCGGCGATCTCCGAATCGCCGTTGTCCATGATGAGCCAATGCGTGGAGAGAATCTGCTGCCCATTGTTGCCTCATGGTCGCGGGCGATTCGGAGATCGCCCCTCCTTGTGATTCAGTCAGAGCGTGACTGGTCGAGCTATGGCTGCGTCACCTTCAGGCGTATGAACGAGCCTGGCTGTGTGCTGTTAGGCACGCCGAATGAGTGCAGGGTGCCGCTGCCGGTATCCGGGACGGGGGTCCAGCTATCGGGAAGCAGGGTGCTGCTGCACTCCGCGCCGTAGATGAAGCCGTCTACGCCGGCGGGCTCGGTGAATTCTATCACAAAATTTCCGCCCTTCTGTTGTCCCTTCGGGAGTTGTCCGGCGCTATTGACGGTCGGGTTGAGGCCGAAGGCGTATTCCACCAGATTGACGATGCCATCGTGGTCGGGGTCATTGAGGTCGGCACCGGGGCCGCTGTTGTCACTGCTGCCAAAGTAAGTTAGCCGCCACGTTTCCAGTTGTGTTAGGAGAATGACCGGGTTGAGAATTGTCACCGTGCCGGTGGAATTAATGCCCAGCGTCGTGTTGCCGGTCGGGGATGCAAGGGTGACGCGGATGGTCTCGTCGATCTCGTTGATTGTGTCATTTAGGATCGGAATGACGAAATCCTTGGTGGTTTCGCCGGGCGCAAACGTCAGGGTGCCAGACACCTCGATGTAATCCACGCCAGCGGTGGCGGACTCCGCCGAGGTGGCGTAGTGGACTGTGGCGGCATCAAGTGCGGCGCCGTCGCGCAGCACGGTCATCGTGACGCTGCCCGCGTCCTCATTGACCTGGATGTACGGATTTGCCAGAGAAAATTCAGGAACATACCGGTTGAGGATGGTCACCGTGCCAGTGGCGTAGGTGCCCAGCGTCGTGTTGCCGGTCGGGGAGGAGAGGATCACGTGGAAGCTCTCGCTGAGCTCGTTGATTGAGTCATTGGTGATGGGAATGGTGAACTCCTTGGTGGTTTCCCCGGGCGCAAAAGTCAGGGTGCCGGACACCGCAGTGAAATCCAGACCGGAGGTGGCAGTGTCCCCATTAATGGGGTCAGCATCGGTGGCGTAGTGAACCGTGGCAGTGCCTGCCCCGCCGCCGGTGCGCGTGACCCCGATCGTGATGGTGCCCACGTCTTCGTTGACGGTGATGTTCGGATTTGTCAGATAGGTGTTATCGGTGCAGGCAACCGAGGTCAACTCCACATTCCAGCTTGGCAGCGTGCCGGTGCCGGTGGCGGAAGTGTTGTTGACGTAGAGTCGCCAACTGCCGTTGGGATCGAGTCCGTTGAACTCGCCGAGGGTGAAGCCGTGTTCATCCGAGGCGGGTTGGCCGGTGAACGCGGTGTAGGTACCGGTGGTGAAATAGTCGTAATCCCATGACCGGTAGTTGCCATCGATCGTGCTGCCGGCCCGTGAGAAAAACACCTGGGCGTTATCCTCAAAGATGAAATTCTTGTTGGTCATTCCGCTGGTGGCGGCATCCGTGAACAGCGCCACATTGACATTGGCCGGCCCTCCCAAATACACGTGCATGTTCTGTTGGGATCCGTAGGTGAGCCCGTTGAGCTTGGCCCGGACATTATGCACCCGGCCGGCAATGCCGGTGACCGGCAGGATTGCCGGATAGGGGCTGGCGGGGTTGGTGCTGCTCGCGGTTTTAGTGAGGTTGACAGACGGCCCGTTGGGAGTGGTGACAGTCTTTGCGCCGAGGGGAATCTGGGTGGTGGCATAGCCAATGAAGGTGCCGCCGGATTCAAGCCGCAACACCAGCTTGGATGAGGTGCCGCTGGCCCCGCCGGCGGTGAAAGTGAAAGGACGGGTTGCGGCGACACCGGTCTTGGGGAGGGCGCCATAGTTTTGGGCGGCGCTTGCACCGGTCACTCCACCGATATTCAACAAAGTGGCGGTGAGGGTGCCGCTATCGGCCCCACCGATGTTTTTCAAGGCGATGTTGTAGGTCACCTTCTCGCCGGGATCGGCGGCCTGGTTCAGCGGTATATTCGACTCGGCCGTCAGTGCGGTGGTGCTGGGCACCACTCGAGCCGTGGCCACCGTGGAACCGTAAACATTGAGCCAGGAGGTGGTCATGTAACAGAGGTGAGGGGTGCTGTCCTGGACGCGGTCGCGGACTTCCAGTTTCCAGTCACCTTTCGCGGATTCACCCCAGTGATGCACGCTGCTGAAGGTCCAGTAAGAGTAATCGGCACTTGGGTCCGGATGTTGTTCGGCAAGCCGGCTTTTGGTGCCGGACGGGGATGTTAGAAAAATCTCCAGTTCGCCGCGATTCGGATGCACGATATTGACGGTCACCGTGACTTGTTCGACCCGCAGATTGTCGTTGGTCACCGTGAAGGTGCGGGTGAGACCCGGGTTGGAGGTGCCGGGGGTGTAATCGGGGATGTTCTCCTGCGGGACGGCCGGCTGAATTTTTGGCAGCTCGACCAGCGGCCCCAAATTGACCCAATTTTGTGCGAGGGCCACGGCGGCTTGGGCGTCGACCATGCCGGCACCGTATTTGTGATTGAAGTGGAAGCCGGCGCCGTTGGTGATCCAGTCGCCATCGGCATGATGGACTTGTCTGGCCGAGCGCATCAGGATCTCCTGCACATCGCGCCAGCCGAGGTTGGGATTGGCCTGCAAGATCAGGGCACAGACGCCTGCCACCAGCGGACAGGCGGAGGAGGTGCCGCCGAAGGTCTTGGTGTAGTCGGTGTTGGCTAGATCCGCAGTGCTGAAACTGGTGTTGTAGCCGTAAAGACTCCCCGTGATATCGGTGGTGACGATGGCCTGGTTGTATTTGCGGCCATTGGAGGGCGCGCAGACGTGCAAGTTGGCTCCGGGCTCGCTGTAATAGGTCTGGAACCCGTAATCATTCACCGCGCCGATGCCAATGGTGTAAATCGAATTGGCATAGCCGTCATAGTTCGAGTTGTCATTGAAGCCGTTGCCGTTGCCCCCGGCAAACAAGTAGATGGTGCCGAGCCCGCCACGCCCGGTGGTGACGCCACTTTTCAAAGCCGCCTGGGCCAAGATTCCCGGGCCGGCGAGGTTCTCGCCGGTGTCACCGGGGCCCCAACTGTTGCTTTTGATCTGGATTTTGTCGTTATTCTTGGCAAAGGCATCCGCTATTTGCTGATCGGTGATTGCTGCGGCGATGAGGCGGAAGCCGGTGAGGGATGCCTCATAAGCCACCCCGCAGACACCGGTGGCGTTGTTGCCACGGGCTGCCGCCACCCCGGCGCAGGCCGTGCCGTGGTTGTCGCTCGCGTAAATGCCTGTGTCGGGGTCCGGGAGGGGATCCATATACGGCATGGGGAATTTGTCATTGCCGTTGAAATCCCAAGCGACGGCGGCGTTGTAGTTGGGCGCGAGGTCCGGATGGTCGTATTGCAGGCCATCATCGACGATGCACAGGGTGACGCCCTTGCCGGTGGCGGTGTCCCAGGCCGGACTGACGTTGGCATCGATCCACAAGGCTCCACCGAGTTGGGAGGTGTTGCGCAGATGCCACTGTTGACTGAACAACGGATCGTTAGGAATGGACTTCTTCGACCACCGGCGTGCCAGCAAGGGATCCGCTGCAGTCACCTGGGGATGCGCCCGCAGCTGCGACATGGCACCCAGCGCCGCTTCCGAAGTGTCTGCGGCGAGGATGGCCATGCCCGGCGCATAGTCCGGCGTCGCATCCAGCGTCAGACCAAGATCGGCCGCCACAGTCTCGGCTTCGGTTCCCGCTTCGTATTGAATGAGCAATTTGCGGGTGATGATGCGGCGGGTTTCCTGCGAGTGTTTGGCGTTCTCCTCGTAGGCGACCAACTCGATTTCGCCCGGTGTCGGTGTGGCATTTTCGCGTTCGCGGGCGGCTTGGACTTTTAACAACAAGTCCGCCATGCTTGCGGCGTTGACCATTTCGGGGGCTTGTTTGCCACCCCGGTTGACTGAGATTTCATCGAGCGCCAAATGGAACACGCGCACCATCCCGCTATCGTTGCTGAAGAACGACGGCTCGCCGCCGACCTGGGCGGTGGCTTGCGAAAATGCCGCGTTGGACAACATGAGCGAGGCGAGGGAGAGCCACCCGCAGTGGATCAAGCGAAGGCAAAGGGAGGTTGAAAAGCGCATCGGAAACATTTGTTAGGGGTTCAATTTGAACATGGCGGCGAGCGACCCGCAATACCAAATCCATATCTTTTGCCTTTTACGGGCGCCTGCGACCTATTCTTCCACCTGCAATAACTCTGGCAAGGCACCGGGAACCCCCGCCAGGCGCGGGATGGCGTCCCAGGCATCCCGTTTGCCAAGGGTGCGCCACAGCAGGCGCCGGGTCAGCTCGCCTGAATTCTTGCGCTCCGGAATGATAGGGCGGAGCGGATCCCCGGTGGCCGCCGGTTCCAACTGCCATGCGCATTTGAGGCGGGTGTCCACCATGCCTTTGCGCTCACCCCACACCCGGTGCTCGCCGCCGTGCAGATCCGCCAGCCACACGCCAGTTTTGTTAGGTCGGGCAATCCACCAACCGCCGGTGTATGCGGCCAAGCGTTGGCCCTCGCGGGTGTCCGCCACCGTGGCAAACGCCTCGCGATTCCGCGGATAGACTGTCCATCGCACCGGCGTGGAGTGCCACTCGAAAACCGACCGGTAGCCGACCCGGATTTCGTCGCCACCATCCACCACGCCTCGCCACAGCAGGATGTTCCATGGGGTGGGGGATTCCAACCGGCGCTCATAGGGGGTCCCGCGGCGGGCCAAATCCACGGCAAAGCCTGCTGCCGCCACCCACTTGGCTACCAAGGCGAGCGCCACATAGCCACCGCTCAAGCCGACGCCCCACCTCCACAGGCGGCGGCGTTTGGCTTGCTCTTTCTTGGTCCGAAGAAACGGCAGACACACCATCGACACCACCAGCGGGGTCGTGAACCACCCATCGTCGTCACCTAACAAACCGAGGGCGGCCGCTCCCGCAGGATACGGCCACAGCACTTGCGCGCCGCGCACGGTGAGGCAATCGACGAGCAGGTGGGTGCCCCACACCAGGCCGACAAACCCGGTGGCCTGGTGCCGGGTCACCTTGCCGCGCTTCCACCGCTTGACCAGCCAAGGGGGCAACACGATGGTCAGCAGCGCGACCAGCAGCAGCGAGTGGCTCGCGCCATGCTGCTGCGCCAGCTTGCCGGAAGTGGACAAGGCGACGGCAACCAGTCCATCCAGCACATCCGGTGCGATCCCGAAGAGCGCGCCCCAAGCCAACGCCAGGTTGCCCATGCGTTTGCCGCACATGATTTCACCTACCGCGGCACCCACGGCCGCATGCGTTAGCCCATCCATACCGCGTCAGCTGTTCCCGGCCCGGCCCGATCCGTCAACTCGAAAGTGGAAAAACCGGCAACGGGACTGGTCAAGCTCTGTCCACAAGAGGGGCACGGGCAGCTTGCCTGTGGGCCAATGAAGATCACCGGCGGGACTTGCCAAAAGGTGACTGCGGTTGGCAAGTGCCGTTTCTTGGCGCTGGGCTTTTCAGGCTTTGCCGATGCGGCGTTTGGCCAGCCAGGCTCGCAGCATGTGGGTGAGCACCCCGGCCAACACCATCAAGGAAATCCCCACCAGCAGCGGCACCAGTCGGCCCTCGGCAAACCCCGCGCCGCTGAGCACAATCCCGCTGGCCATCACTCCGGTGCAAGCCAGCGATACCGGTAGATAAAGCCGGAACGGTGCCCGTAGAAAACCCAGCACATAGTTTTGAAAAAACAACGGCATGCCGGGCGTCAGGCGCAGGATGAGGATCACCCGCAGATGGTCCCCACGGGGCAGTGCGGGAATCCGCACGCTGGTGAAGGTTAGGATTTTTTCCACCAGGCGCCGACCTGGCCCGGCCGCAAGCCAGTAGGTCCAGACCATGTTCAGCATCAAGGCGAGGATACACAGCAGGCAGGCCACGATCGGACGATCCCGCCACACCACGCCCGCGGCAAACAGCAGCGCACTGGTGGGCACCGGCAGTCCCGGCAGCACGACCAGTGCCAGGAAGAGTACCCATGGGTGCCGCATCAAAGTGTGCTCAAGGTGCTTCCATGCCCCTTGCAGTCCTGCCAAATCCACTCCCAGCCACCAGGCGACCCCGAGCGCCAGCCCGAGGGTAAGCGCCAAGACAGCGCCCAGCCACCGCACCCGCTTGTCTCCAATGAATCGCCACAGTTGTTGCATGCGGGCGAGAAATTGCGCCCGTTGCAGGTGGCTTGGCAAGAGTTGATGGTCACCCGCAGGCGCAAAAGGCAGGTCTTGAAAAAAATGCAGGACATTTACGATTTTTTATTTGACATCAATCCGGTGCATGACAATTTTGGCGTGTCGCAAGACATAGGCGGTCCGACTGAGACGCTTCCAAGGTTAATGGGTTTTCCTTGGAGATGATCAGTCGGGCCGCTTTTTTCTTGGGTAATTGCGGCACGCTCGCGGTGCCGGAACGGTCAATCGATATGAATTCCTTTTACGAATCCGAGAAACTCCTCGCGGAATACCTGCTGTTCCACTACGGACTGCCGGATGAGATTCTGCCGCCCGACCGCGCATGGCCCGCAGGCATGCGGGAGTCACTGGGCTTTCCATGTCGCACGGCGGCGCATTTTTCAACGGCGCGGGTGGCCCGGGGTCTGGACCTTGGCTGTGGCGTCGGCCGTGCGACTTTTGAAATGGCCAGGACGTGTGACGAGGTGACGGGAATCGACTTGTCCCATGCCTTTATCGCCGCAGCCGAGGCGTTGTGGGCGGGTGAAGCGCTGGTCTATCACCGCTGCGAAGAGGGAACGGTCCGCACCCCTCTGACGGCCCGCAAACCCGCCGACATCCGCGCCGAACGGTTGCGATTTTGTCCGGGGGACGTGATGAACCTGCCTGCGGACCTCGGCGCGTTTGACCGCGTCCATGCCGCCAACCTGCTGTGCCGCCTGCCCGAACCACGGCGCCTGCTCGACCGCTTGCCGGCGTTGGTGAAACCCGGCGGGGAACTCGTGCTGGCCACGCCTTGCACCTGGCTGGAGGAATTCACGCCGCCGGCCAAGTGGCCTCCGGGCGCCACCCTCGACTGGCTCAAGGATTTGTTAGGGGCCGATTTCGACTTGCAGCGGCAAGTGGAGGAACCCTTCCTCATTCGCGAAACAGCACGCAAGTTCCAATGGTCCCTCTCGTTGGTGACGGTTTGGCACCGCACACGCGGTTGAATTATTCGGATGTCCTTCTGCCGGAATCCATGTTACCCTGCGCCGTGCGGGGGGGCTCGGTCATCCCGCGCCTGCCTTCCGCTGAACTCACATCCGATCGATTTTGAAACGCATATCAGCCATTTCCACTTGGCCGAAACCTGCTGGCGGACCGCATCAGGTGGCGTGTCATTTCTGCGATACGCTGCATGAGGCGGTGCCCGTGCCCGAGGGCACGGCGGCTCGCTGCAAACGTTGCGGAGTCGTGCTCTATCAAAACAGGCCGGCCTCGTTGGTGCGGGTGACGGCGTTTTCGCTGACGGCGTTGGTCCTGATGGCAATCGTCAACACCTTTCCTTTTCTAACCATGGAGGCGAACGGTATCAGGACCGAACTGAGCCTGGCACATGCGGCGCGGGAGCTGATGCGTGAGGGCACCCCGGTGATTGGCTGGGGCGTGGCCCTCTTCACCATCATCGCCCCGTTGGTCATGGCGGGCGGCATGCTCTATGTCTGCGCTCCCTTGCTTATCGGACGCGCGGCACCCGGCGCGCGCCACGTCGCCCGCTGGCTGGGCCGCACCGAACCGTGGAACATGATCGAGGTCTTTTTGTTAGGTGTGCTGGTGAGCCTGATGAAGTTGGGAAAAATGGCCGATCTGTACTTTGGGGTGGGGTTCTGGGCCTTTGCCGCGCTCATGTTGTGCATGGCCGGGGCGGTGGCTGGAATTGATAGAAATGAACTTTGGGACCGGCTGGAGGTGGCCGCGGAATGATTCCACACCCACCACGAGCCATCGATCAGGGGTTGGCCAATTGCCATGTCTGCGGCAAGCTAACGCCGGTGGCAAAACACCACTGCCCGCGGTGTGGAACGGCGCTGCATTTGCGCAAACC
Source organism: Verrucomicrobiota bacterium (assembly GCA_037132955.1). GTDB lineage: Bacteria > Verrucomicrobiota > Verrucomicrobiia > Verrucomicrobiales > Akkermansiaceae > Luteolibacter. Next base: position 11,184 of record JBAXPF010000015.1, read on the forward strand.
CGCCAGCTTGCAGCGGACGGCGGCGTTGTTGCTCGCCGCCGGTGCCCTCTATCTTCCGGCAAATTTGCTGCCGGTAATGACCCTCTCGGAGCTGGGTGACATCATGGCCTCCACGATTCTGGAGGGCATGGCGGAGTTTTGGCGGCGCCAGGCCTATCCGATAGCGATCGTGATTTTCGTGGCCTCCATCATGATTCCACTCATCAAGATTGTGGCCTTGACCTGGTTGTGCGCGGCTGCCAATGGCAAGGTGTATTCCTCACCGCGAATCCTCGGCCGCATTTACGGTTTCACCGAACTCCTGGGCCGCTGGTCGATGGTGGATATTTTCGTGGTGGCAATTTTGGTTGCATTGGTCCAGTTTGGCGCCTACATGACGGTCACGCCAGGTCCGGGAGCGCTTGCGTTCGCCGGGGTGGTTGTGCTAACAATGTTCGCGGCCATGAACTTCGATCCCCGCTTGCTCTGGGACCGTCTTGAAATTTCGAAAGCCCCGGACCCCCCTCAGCCGCCAGCAGATCGTGAGTGATTCGCCACCAGTCAAGCCCGTCATCCCGGATTTCCGTGCCGCCCAGCGCTGGAATATCGTGTGGGTCGTGCCGTTTGTGGCGGTGCTTATCGGGGGCTGGCTTATCTATCAGAACCTGGCCTCGCGGGGCCCCGTCGCCCAAGTCAGCTTTGAAACGGCGGATGGCATTGCGGCCGGCAAGACCGAGGTGCGCTGTCGTTCGGTGCGGGTTGGCAGGGTCAAGGAGTTGGAATTGTCAGACGACTTGAACTCGGTGCGGGTGTCGATTCAGATGGACCCGCACACTGCCGCGCTGTTGTGCAAAGAGACGCGCTTCTGGGTGGTGCGGCCGCGGGTGTCGGGCACCGACATTTCCGGGCTCGGGACCTTGCTCACCGGAGCCTACATCGAGTTGGAGCCGGGGAGCGGGCCGCAGGGGACCTTGGAATTCCACGGGTTGGAGGCCCCTCCGCCGACCAACAGCAAGGTGCCGGGGCGGCGCCTGATTCTGACCGCGGATGAGGCGGGTTCGCTGGTGGTGGGCTCGCCGATTTTTTCGTTAGGTGTGGAAGTCGGTCGGATCGAGAGCCGCGAGCTCAATCCGGAAGGCCACCAGGTGCTTTACCGGGCGTTCATTCAGGAGAAATTCGCGCCCTTGGTGAGGGAAAACACGCGCTTCTGGAACACCAGCGGAGTCGATATCAGCGCCGGTGCCGCCGGCATCAAGGTGCGCACACCCTCGTTCCAGGCGATGTTAGCGGGGGGGGCCTCCTTTGGTATTCCGGATGGACTGGAACCCGGCAAACCGGCGCCGGATGAAATGGTCTTCAAACTCTATCCAGACGAGGATGACGCGAGAAGCTCGCTGTTCAACGCAACCCTGAAAGTCGTGTTGTTGTTCGATCAATCGGTGCGCGGCTTGGCCAAGGGCGCTGCCGTCGAATTCCGCGGCATCCCGTTGGGGCGGGTGACTAACATTTCATTCGATTACCTGCCGCCCGGCAAGGACTCGCGCATTCCGGTGCTGGTTGAGATGGATCCCTCGTTGTTGCGTCACAGTTTGCAAGGAGCGGTGAAGGGCCAGGATTCCAGCGTGCTGGCGGAGGCGGTGGCCAAAGGCCTGCGGGCGGCGTTGAAGACCGATAGCTTGATCACCGGCACCTTGTTTGTAGACCTCGATTACTACCCGGAGGCTGCGGCGGCGGAAGTAACCCAGCTTGGCGAGTATTCCGCGATGCCCACCGTGTCGTCCGGCTTGGCCCTGTTGGAGACGAAGATCACGGCCATTCTCGACAAGATCCAAGCACTGCCGCTGAATGAGGCGATGGACAAAATCGGCAAGGCCGCCGAGGAAACCGCCACCACCGTGGCCGCCGCACGCGACACTCTAACCGAGATTAATGCCACGGCGGCGGCAGCCCGCAAGACGCTGGACGATCCGGCATTCCGCAAGATTCCCGCAGACTTGCGCACGGCACTGGAGGCCCTCCAGAAGACGGTTTCGAGCATTGGCCCGGATGGCACGATGCAAGGAGACCTGCTGCGCACCCTGGATGAATTGCGTGCCTCGCTGCGCTCTATCAAGGCGCTTTCGACCACGATTGATGAGAAGCCGAGTTCCCTGTTGTTTGGCCGTGACTCCTCCGGCAATCCAGTGCCGCGCGCGCCGCGCAGCAAACCCTGATTCCAGCCATGTTCAAAGCCACCGCTCTTGCCTTGCTCGCGTTGCTGTTCGCCGGTTGTGCCGGTTCGCGTTCGTTCTACGTGCTCACCGCCGACGGCCCGGCACCCTCGGGTGGCGGACGCGCCATTGGCGTCGGGCCGATCGTGTTGGCGGAATACATCGACCGCGTCAACCTCGTGGTGCAGGACGCGCCCAACCGCCTCGCCGTGGCCGAAGACCACCGCTGGGCCGGGGATTTGGCCGCTTCCATCGCCCGCGTCACTGCCGCCAACCTTGGCCGCCGCTTGCATACCGGCAATGTCCGCACCTATCCATGGCAGCGCGACGAGGAAATCAGCGACCAAGTCACGCTCGATATCCGCCAACTGCATGGCGGTGCCGATGGTTTCGCCGTGATCGAGGCTGGTTGGCGGGTCTATGCGTTGCCCGAGCGCCGGCTCAAGGCATCCCGCACCTTTGTCGCCCGTGAGCCGCTCGCTGCCGATGGCTTCCAACCGTTGGTTGCCGCCCAGTCGCGTTTGTTAGCCCGCCTCGCCACTGACATCGCCGCGGGCATGCGTTAGGAGCGGCTGCGGGTGGTGGCGCGTTTGAGCAGGCCGTATTTCGGGGAGAAAATGAAGGCGCACAGGAAAACGGCACCAAGCACCAGCACGATGGCGGGGCCTTGTTCGATGTTGAGGTGCCAGCCGATCAGGACGGCGGCAGCCGAGGCGGTCCCGCCTAACAATGATCCGCCCCAGAACAGGGCGCTGGTGGAATCGGTGAGCAGATAAACCGTCGCCGCCGGGGTGACCAAAAGGCCGAGGGCGAGCATGCAACCGACGGCTTGCAGCGAGGAAATCAGCACGACGATGAGCACGGCGAACAACAGGTAGTTGAGCGCGCGCACCGGCACCCCGAGGGTGGCCGCCACCTCGCTGTCGAACAAGGTCATCAGCAGCGGACGGTGCATGGATGTTAGAAGACCGAGCGAGCCAAAGGAGATCCAGAAGTTGGTCCACAGGTCGGCATCGCGCAGGCCCATGATGTTGCCGAAGAGCCATTCATCCATTTGCTGGGTCACGCCGAGTCGGCGCAACAGGATGATGCCGCCGCTGAAGGCCGCCGTATACAGGATGGCCAGGGAGGAATCCTGGTCGAGGCGCGAGCCGCGGGACACGGCCAGCGAGCCGAGGCCGATCAACAACGCGGCGAACAAGGCCCCCAGAAAAACACTCCAATCGTGCAAACCCGCCAGCAAAATCGCCACGGCGATGCCGGGCAGCAGGGCATGGGACAGCGAGCCGACTTTGAGCGCGGATTTTTTCAACACCACGAAGCCGCTGACATAACCGTTGGTGAAGCCGATCAACAGGGCTGCCAGCATCGCGCGTTGGTTGAAGGGCTGTTGGAACGGTTCGATGAGCCAGTCGATCATGCGACCTCCTTCCCAATGGGGGTGGGTTGATCGAAGGTCTGTGCCAGGTGGGCTTCGGTGAACACCTCAGCCACCGGGCCGAAGGCAATGCTGTGCTGACGCAACAGCAAGGCCTCATCGAAAATATCGCGCACACTATCCAGATCGTGATGTGAGGCGACCACCAAGCGGCCTTCTTTTGTTAGATCGCGCAAGGTTTTGGCGAGGCTGGCCTTGGAGTTGCGGTCGAGGCCGCTGAATGGCTCATCGAGCAACAACACATGAGCCTCTTGGGCGAGGGCGCGGGCAAGGAACACCCGCTGCTGCTGGCCGCCGCTCAAGGCGCTGATCTGGCGGTGCTGCAGGTCTAATAAATCCATCGCGCCCAGAGCGCGCTCGATCGCAGTGTCATCGGTGGGTGAAAATGCCCGCCACCATCCGGCCTGCGGGTAGCGGCCCATGCGGACCACGCCGCGCACGGTGATGGGGAACTGCCAGTCGACGTCTTCGCGTTGCGGGAGATAGGCGATTTCGCGGCTCCACTTGGCGACTTGGGTGCCGCGCCAGAAGATTTTTCCGCTTGCGATGGGCAACAAGCCGGCGATGGCTTTGAGCAGGGTGCTCTTGCCGGCACCGTTAGGGCCGATCAAGGCAAGGGATGCGCCACAGCAGGTGGTGAAGGAAATGCCATCCAGCGCCCGCAGTTCGCGGTAGCGCACGCGGAGGTTCTCCACCCGCAGTTCGTGGTGGTGGCCGCAGTGGGCGCAGGAATCATGGGACGTGGTGGGCATGAAAAATCAATGGGGGTGCCAATCATAACGCAGCGGCTCAGCCAGCTTGCCGCGCCCGATAACATAGCGGGTTTGTTCCTCGCAGGCATCCGGCATGACGGTTAGAAAAATTGCGGTGTCCGACGGACTGTCGCCAAAGTCGGATTCTAACAATAAATCAAGAATCCTCCCGTGCCGCGGCAGGCTGGCATCGTGCTCGGATTCGCCGGCCGGCACGTTTGTTAGATCGAGCAAAATTGCGCCATTCCCGGCATGGACGCGGATGGAGCGGGCGGGCGTGAGCAACTTGAGGCGCAAGACGGCGGGAGTGGTCGCGGTGGGGTGGGGGACGGTCGCGGGGGTGGACCGGGCGGGAGTGGGGGATGTGAGGTGGCGCAGAGGGATTGCCAATAAACCGAGGGCGGCGAGCACGCCGGCGGTTCCCACGAGCGGTGAATGGAGGGACTTGAAAAACATCAGGGCGGGGCCAAAGCCCGGGTAATGGATTCCACGTTATGGCGGATCATCGCCTCGAAGCCGGCGTCCTTACCGCTGCCATTGCCATCGGCGATCAGGGGGTCGCCGAGGCGGGTGGCGGTGGCGGTGGCGATGGATTGGAGGATTTTGGTGTTGGCGTTGGTCTCCGGGAAAATCGCCTTGACGCCGGTTTTTTTCACCGCCTCGATGGTCTGTGCCAAGTCTTGGGGGGTGGTGTTTTGCTCATGATTCAAACCGCCCACGGTGATGACTTCAAAACCGAATTCCCTGGCAAAATAGGCGAAGGCATTGTGCGGGGTGACCAATTTGCGCTGGGCACTTGGCACCTTGCCCAGTTCGCCGCGGGCCCAGCGTTTCAATTGGTCGAGGCGCTGGCTGTAAGCGGTGGCGTTGTCCAGATAGATCGTTTTGCCGGCGGGATCCAATTGCGCCAGGGCCTGTGCCACCACGCGCGCGGCACGCCGCATCGGATCCACTCCCTGCCACCAATGCGGATCGACGGTCCCCGCCGCATGCTCCGGGCAGGATCCGGATTCGTCCTGAGGGTCGGCTCTCAGTGACGGGAGCGTGCGGCCGACCTCAACGACGGTCACACCTTTCAGTGTATCCCTGACCCGTCCGAGGTAGGGCTCCAAGTCCTTGCCAGCGGCCAGCACCAGATCCGCGGCTTGCATTTTCTGAAGATCGGCCGGACGCGGCTCGAAGCGATGCGGATTGCCGCCTTCGCCCATCAAATTCACCACACTCACCCGCTCGCCGCCCACTTGCCGCGCCAGATCAGCCATCAGGGGATGCAAGGCGCAGACCTGCAACGGCGCGGCGCTGGTCTGTGCCGCCGCCTGCAAGACGAGGACTCCGGCGATGAGGGGTCGAATCACGCAAGTCACTCTATGCAGCCAGCCGGCAAATGCAAGACAAATGCAATTAAGCTGGTCAAACCGGTCGGACGCCGATGCCTAACAACGTTTGAAATCCAGGCGCAGTCGTTTCCCTGTCGGCCACCACGGTTTCGATGGAGGAAAATCCGGCCCGCTCGAGCATCGTTGCCAGATCGCATTCGGAGAACCCGAGCCAGCGGTCGGCATACAGTTCGCGAGCTTCCTCGAAGCTGTGTTGCAGCAGGTCGAGCACAATCAAACGGCCGCCCGGTTGGAGAATCCGGAAGGCGGCGTCGATGGCACGCTGTGGGTCAGCCGCATGGTGGAGCGCCTGGCTGAGCACGGCGAGGTCGAGCGAGCCGGCCTCAATCGGCGGGGCTTCAATATCGCCGATGCGGAATTCCAGATTGTTCAAGCCGTTCTTCCGGGCCAGATCCTGGCCGAAGGCGACCATTTTTGGGGAAATATCCACGGCGATGACTTGTTCCGCGCGTTGGGCGAGGAGTTGGGCCAAAGTCCCTTCGCCTGCGCCTAAATCCGCCACGATCCGGTAATTAAGCACCTTGATGAGCGCTTCGGCCAGGGCCTTCCACGAGCGCCCCGGCACATAGTCCTTGCCAAAGCGCCCCGCCAATTCATCGAAATACGCCCGCGCCGTGTCCTTGCGTTTGCGCAGCAGGTGGCGCAATGCCGCCTGATCGGCCGCTACCTCATTCAATTCCGAGGCTGCCAAGCGCGCCACTTCCAGCAGGTCGGCACTGGCCACGCCTTTGTAGATATTGTTTTTGCCGCTCCGAACGACGGCCACCAGGCCCGCGGCTTTCAACTGCGAGAGCTGGGTGGAGATCCGGCTCTGACCCATGCCGAGCACCTCTTGCAGTTCGGCCACCGACAACGCCTCCTGCCCGAGCAACATCAATATCCGCAGCCGCGTGGGGTCGGATAAAAGTTTTAACGATTTTAGGGTTGACGCCATGGGCGGGAGGATATATCAACGCATCGCGATTTGACGATACGAAAATTAAAAAACATGAGCACTTACATTTTTTCCTCTGAATCCGTTGGAGAAGGCCACCCTGACAAGGTGGCGGACACCATTTCAGACGCCATTCTGGATGCCTGCCTTGCGCTGGATCCGAAAAGCCGGGTTGCCTGCGAGACCTTCGTGAAAAGCAACATCGTGGTGGTGGGCGGTGAAATCACCATCCCGAAAATCGGCCAAAAGCCCATCGGTTCAGTCATCAACATTGAAAAGGTCATCCGCGACGCAGTGCGTGGCATCGGTTACACCAACGATGATGATATTTTTCACGCCGACAGACTTTTCATCAACAACTACCTAACGACCCAGTCGCCGGACATCGCCCAAGGGGTGAACGCCGCCGCCGCTGTGGGCAAGAAAACCAGCGAACAAGGGGCCGGCGACCAAGGCATCATGTTTGGCTATGCCTGCGATGAGACGCCGGAATTGATGCCCGCCCCGATCATGTATGCCCACCGCCTCGGCCGCGAACTGACCCGCATCCGCAAGGCCGGCAAACTCGCCAAATGGCTGCGCCCTGACGCTAAGTCGCAGGTGGCTGTTGAATACGTCAATGACAAGCCCACCCGCATCGTCAACGTCGTCATCTCCACCCAACATGCGGCGGACGTGTCCCACGCCGAAATTGAAAAATTCTGCATCGAGCAGGTGATCAAGAAAGTCCTGCCGAAGAACATGCTCACCAAGGACACCGTCTATCTGATCAACCCCACCGGCAAGTTTGTGGTCGGCGGTCCCCAAGGTGATAGTGGTCTAACCGGTCGCAAAATCATCGTGGACACCTACGGTGGCACCGGGCGTCACGGCGGTGGCGCCTTCTCCGGCAAGGACCCCTCCAAGGTGGACCGCTCCGCCGCTTACATGGGCCGCTGGGTGGCCAAAAACGTGGTGGCTGCCGGTCTGGCCAGCCGGTGCGAAGTGCAGTTTGCCTACGCCATCGGCCACCCCAACCCGCTCAGCGTCCATGTGGACACGTTCGGCACCGGCACCACCAGTGATGCCAAGATTCTGGCCGGCATCCTCAAGGTGTTTTCCTTCAAGCCCGCCGACATCGTCAAACAACTCAAGCTGCTGCGCCCGATCTATTCCAAGACCACCAACTACGGTCACTTCGGCAAGAGCGATGCCGATCTCACCTGGGAAAGTACCGACAAGGCCGCAGCATTGAAGAAAGCCGTCGGCTAACGCCGATAGACAGAAGACGGCAAGACAGAAGACAGAAGAAAAGAGAAGAAAGAGATGCACAACTTTGAAGAACTTGAGGTGTGGAAGCGTTCTTCGCAGCTTGCGGTATCTATCATTCACTTGGTTGAACCCATTCGGCTCTTTGGCTTGAAAGATCAAATGATTCGCTCATGCATCTCGATTCCATCGAACATAGCGGAAGGCGCGGATCGTGACAGTGACCGTGAGTTCCGCCGATTCCTCTCCTTTGCCAAAGGCTCCGCTGGTGAACTCCGGACTCAACTCCACATCGGCATTCGTGCTGCTGTCTTCGATGAGAATCAAGCGCGTCCACTCATTGCAGAAGCCAAGGAAATCTCCTCGATGATCGAAGGTCTCCGCAAGCACCTCCGCCCCAAATTATTCAACACGCTCTTCGGCTGGTTCTTCTAACTTCCAGTCTTCTGTCTTCTGTCTCCAAGTCTTCTGTCTCAATTCTATAACACCCCAACATCACATCTACTACCACCATGAGTCTACCCGATTATAAAGTCTGTGATATATCTTTGGCCGATTTCGGTCGCAAGGAAATTGAAATTGCCGAGCACGAGATGCCCGGTCTGATGTCCACCCGTGCCAAGTATGGCCCCGAGAAACCGCTGCAAGGCGTGCGCATCATGGGCTCGCTGCACATGACGATTCAAACCGCCGTGCTCATGGAAACACTCGTCGAGCTCGGGGCGGAAGTGCGCTGGGTTTCCTGCAACATTTTCTCGACCCAGGATCACGCGGCCGCCGCGGTGGCCGCCGCGGGCATTCCGGTGTTTGCCTGGAAAGGCGAAACTCTTGAAGAGTATTGGTGGTGCACCTGGAAAGCGTTGATCAATCCGTCTGGTCTTGGCCCGCAGCTCATCGTCGATGACGGTGGCGACGCCACCCTGCTCATTCACAAGGGTTACGAAATGGAGAACGGTTCGACTTGGATAGACACCGCCTCCGGCAGCCATGAGGAACAAGTCATCAAGGATTTGCTCAAGAAAATCCAAGCCGAACAACCCGGCATTTTCCATCAGATCGTCGCCGCTTGGAAGGGGGTGTCCGAGGAAACCACCACGGGTGTGCACCGTCTCTATCAGATGGCCAAGGCCGGCACCCTGCTGGTCCCCGCCATCAACGTCAACGACTCGGTCACCAAGTCGAAGTTCGACAACCTCTACGGTTGCCGCGAGTCGCTGGTGGATGGCATCAAGCGTGCCACCGATGTGATGATCTCCGGCAAGGTCGGTGTCGTCTGCGGTTACGGCGATGTGGGCAAGGGCTGCGCGCAAGCGCTGCGCGGCCAAGGGGCCCAAGTGGTGGTCACCGAAGTCGATCCGATCTGCGCGCTGCAAGCCGCCATGGAAGGCTACCGCGTGCTGCCGGTGGAGGACACTCTTGGCTGGGGCGATATCTACGTCACCACCACCGGCAACAAGGACATCATCCGCCTTGAGCACATGGCGAAAATGAAGGACCAGGCGATTGTGTGCAACATCGGCCACTTCGATAACGAAATCCAGATCGACAAGCTCAACAACGCCCCCGGCGTGGTTAGGAAAAACATCAAGCCGCAGGTGGATAAATACACGTTCCCCGCCGGCAACAGCCTCTACATGCTGGCAGAAGGTCGGTTGGTCAACCTCGGTTGCGCCACCGGCCATCCGAGTTTTGTCATGTCTAACAGTTTTACCAACCAGACCCTTGCCCAGATTGATCTGTGGAAAAACAAGGATGTCTATCAGGCGGGGCAGGTGATGGTGTTGTCAAAGATCCTCGATGAGGAAGTCGCCCGCCTGCATCTGGCCAAGATCGGAGCCAAGCTCACCACGCTCACGCCCGAGCAAGCCGACTACATCGGCGTGCCGGTGGAAGGCCCCTACAAGGCCGACCATTACCGGTATTGATGTTGTGCCTATGGCCGGTGCGGCGGACCGCTTGGCAGTTCCCTTCTGCGGGGTTGGACGGCATCGGCCGAGCCCGTGGCGGGGGGGGGGGCAGGCGCCGTGGCTGGGGTCGCAGGAGCGGTGGCCGTGCCAGCAGTGGCAGGGGCGGTGGGATTCGTCCCTGCGCTGCTGCCTGTGGCCTCTGGTTCCGGCCGCGGGCGGGTGAGGAACGTCCAATCGACGTTACCGTGATCGAGGCGATCGACCTCACTGGCATAGACCGCGTCCTCGTTCTTGGGGTCGAGCTCCGCAGCGAGTTGGAAGAACAGGCGGGCGAGCAGGAGGTTTTCCGGATTTTCCTGTTTGGCGAGGAGTTGGCCGCGGGTGAGCAGCAGGCGGGCTAACACCTGGGGGCTATAATCGCCCTTGGCCACCTCCGGCAGCATGCCTTTGGCGAGTTGGAAGTTGAGGATGATCGAGCGTTTGTTGCGCGGCGAAAGGTTGAGCGCCATCGTCAGCAGGCGGCGCGAGATCTCCAGCGAGGCGGTCGAGGCCTTGGCTTGGACAATGCCAGTGGCCGCGCAGTTGGCCAGATTTGTGGCATATTCCTGGCGTTCCGCATCCAACATTCCCAGATCGCGCGAAAATGCGCTGACTTGGATTTTCAAGGGCGTCCATGGGAACGGCTTGAGGGTGGCTTCCTCCGCATCAAGAACCGACACTGCAAAACAGGAAATCACCACGGCTTGCCAAATGCGAATCATCGGACTAAGTATGAACCGAGCCCCGTGCTTGGCAAGTGACAATTTCCGCAGCATCCAACAACAAGCAGCAACTCCGCGCCGAAATCCGTCGCCAATTGCGCGCCAGCTCGTTAGATTCGGGCGCGGTGCGCGAGGCGGTGCGGTGCTGGCTGGCGGCGCGGCCCGAATTGCGGACCGTTGCCTTGTTTGCGGCTCTGGCGCGGGAGGTGGATTTGTTGCCGCTGATGGCGGGGGATCCTCATAGGCGCTGGGTTTTCCCGCGGGTATGCGGGCAAGACTTGGTGTGGCATGAGGTGCGGGATGTGGAAGATGACCTCGTCTCCGGGACGTTGGGAATTTCGGAACCCACAGCCACGCTGCCGGTGGTTCAGGTGTGTGCGGTGGATGTGTTCCTGTGCCCCGGCTTGGCCTTTGATGACAAAGGCGGGCGCTTGGGTCGCGGGGGCGGGTTCTACGACCGGACGCTGGCCGGCGCGCGGCCCGATGCCCTCAAGGTGGGGGTTTGCCACCCCGTGCAACGGGTAGCCGAGACCTTTCCGGAACCCCACGATATCTCCATGGATGCCGTGATTTCGTGAACTCGCCGCCGGCCAATGTCGCTTCGGAGCCGCCGCAAAATGAATCTCCATGCCTCACCCGAAAACGGAAGTTGAAATCAAACCTCGGAGGTCGGGCTCAATTCCCTGTCGCCCCTTCGGCTTGGAGTTTGGTCTTGGGCGGGTTGGGCGGGTTGACGATCACCGTGCCGGCACTGGAGTTGGATTTGGGCAGCGAGGGGTTGGTGGGGCGGTATTCGGTTTCCTTGGGCAGTTCGAGCAAATTGCCGGTTCTAAAACCGTCGTCAGGCACCGGCTTTGGGGCCGCAGCGAGGGTAACAATTTCCGGTTTTTCCGGGGCGCTGGCTTTGGGTTCCAGCACCCCAACGGCCCTGGGCGCGGCGCAGCCGACGAGCACGCAGCTCCAGACTATGACGGCAAAGGATGAGGGATGAAACGCCATTGGAGCGAAGGACGAAGCGGGTTGAATCCGGCAAGGACGCTCGGACACCGCGAAACAAAACGTTTTGAAGCGGCACTTGCAAGGGGGAATCTGCATGGATCATGGGTTGATGGGTCATTGTCCTTGCGGCGGCGGATGCGGGTGGCTTAGGTATTGGTCATGCCCGGAACGTCAGTCCTCATCGTGGAAACCTCAACCCCTCATGCCTCGCTGGCCATTGCAGGCGCGGATGGCGGTTTGACTGAGCGGGCGTTTTCCAGTGATCGCAGCCACAACGCATTGCTGTTCGGGCCGTTGGCCGAGTTGCTAGATCCGCTGCCACCCGGCAGGATCGGCACGGTCCTGGTGGGCAGCGGACCGGGCAGCTACAGCGGCACGCGCGTTGGAATCGCGGCAGCCCAAGGGGTGGCTATGGTCAATGGTTGTCAGGCGGTGGCGGTGCCCTCCATCCTGGCGGTGCCTGCCGCCTGCGGGGACACGCCCTGCCTTGTCATCGGGGATGCCCGGCGCGGCAGCTATTGGACGGCCCGTGTCGCTGTCTGCCAGATGTTAGAGGCCCCCACCCTCACCGATGCCACAGGGCTCATCACTACGGTTGCCGCAGCCGCAGCGCAGGGAGTCCCGGTCGTTTCGTTTGAAGATCCCGCGCGCTTTCCGCTGCCGGAGAGGTTGTTCGTTGCCATACGGCAGGAATTTCCGTCGGCCACCCGCCTGTGGCACGCGTGGTGCTCGGCGGATGAGGCGACCCGGCGGACATGGGCCGCAGCCCCGCCGCAGCCGATCTATTTGAAGCCGCCGCACATCACTCCCGGGAAGCGGCCGTGGTTGGTCCCGTTGTGATTTCGCAGATTGCGGATAGAGGCACGCAGTTTTTGATGACCATCTGCAGCGGTCCCTGCTCCTTGGCGTCTCTATTGGCCGGGTCGACAAAGATGAATTGGGTATTGGACACCATGCCGACCACAGTTCCATCCGCATTCAGGATGGGTCCCCCGGAGGAACCCTTGGCAAAATCGGCGGTCACCGACATCCAGATGGACCCGGGCTGGGGGTCGCCTTGCGGTGCTTTGACGTAACGGGCCACTTCCCCGGAGGAGCGGAAATAGCATTGATGATCCGGATGGCTGATGATGGAGACCTTGTCACCCACATCCGCGGCCGCGCCAATGGCCAGCGGGGTTAGATCCTTGGCATCCACCCGGAACACCGCCACATCCTCCGTCTTGTTCGTTGCCAGAATCTCCAACACCCGAAACACGTTGCCATCCACACTGCAAACACCCCACGACGCTCCCTCGGCATTCTCGAACACATGATGGTTGGTGACCATCAGCCCGTCCGCGGTGAGGCACCATGCGGTCGCGGTAGCAGCTGGGTGCCAGTGGTTGCAATTCTCGCATTTGATGACCGTGCCAATGATGAAAACACTCTTGGTGAGGGCTGCATAGCCGTCGGGCTTCGGTAAATCACGCGGGAGCTTCACCGCAACCCTCAGCGGTGCGGCTTTGGACGCCTTTGCCAGAGTCTTGCCATCGGTGGCCTTGTCGGCATCGGCCATGGCCCCGAGTTCATGGGTCAGGGTGTTGAGCAATTTCTCGTCATCAATGATGAGTGGCGCAGCAAGCGCTCGACCCGCAAGGAACATCCCGATCCCAAACACCGCGGCAAGTCGTTTCATGCGCTTCCAACGTCGGAAAGATCGCAGTTTGTCTAAAAAAATCCCGAATTCTGGGCGCAGATCGTCCGCGGCAGCCATGCCAACCGCACAATATAATGCCAGGCATTATATTGTTGACAGGCTGCAGTGGGAAATTGGGGTTGGCCAATGGGTGCCGGCCGGGCATGCTACGAGCCAGCCTATGCAAGTGCGTATCATCGTTGCCGGCAAACCCGCTCTCGCCTACGCCAAGGCCGGGGTGGAAGAGTATCTGCAGCGCTTGTCCCGCATGGGCAGTTATGAACTGGCGTTCATCAAGGCGGGCGCGAGCGAGGAAGTTTCCGCGCGTTTGTTAGAGCGATCCCAGGGCTGTTTCCGGGTGGCCCTCGACGAGCGGGGCGAGGTGCTTGGCACGCGCCGTCTGGCGGAAAAGATTGCGGCCATCGAATGCCGGGGCGAGGTCAAGACCCTGGCATTCCTCATCGGCGCAGCCGACGGGCACAGCGCGCAGCTGCGTGATGCCTGCGATTGGACGCTCGCGCTCTCGGCCCTTACCTTACAGCACGAATTGGCGCTGGTGGTTTTGTTAGAGCAACTCTACCGGGTGGCGGCGTTGCGGGCAGGGCATCCCTATCACCGCGATTGAACGCTGGAATCAACGGCGATATTGGTTCTGCTGGAGCATCCCAAACTGTCCCTGGCCGCCGGTTGGGCCTTGGGAATTCCACGGGATCTTGCTGTTATTAGAAACCGGCGGCACGGCCTGGCGTTCCGGTTCGGTGGGGTTGCAGGAGGTGAGGCTCATGCCGGCAAGGGCAGCGACAATCAGCAGCATTTGGGTTCCACGCATGGATGGAACCTAAAACAAAGCTCCGCAGGATGCAAGCCTGCGGAGCTGTGTTGTGAAAAAATCCCGGGGACGGCTCAGTTGCTCTCGGGTTTGGCAAGAATCACGCAGTCGCCGGTTTGCAGGCGCACGCCAGCGGCCAGACTTTCCAGATCGATATCGGCGATGGTCTGGGTGGACTCAATGGCAGTGGGACGGACGCGCCCGATCAGCCTGCCATCCCGCTTGACCAGCAGGGAAGTCTGTGGCGTGAAACCCGTGTTGGAGCCTGCGCCGATAACCACAAAGCCCCAGTCCTGATTGACGCCGGTGATCACGGACTCCATCGCATTGCGACCGATACGGACATTGCGCGCCAGCTTTTTGTTAGTGAGGCGCGCCTCTTCGGCCCTGCTATCGGCGAGTCTTTTCTCGGCTCCGGCCACCAAGGTTTCCTTCTCTTCGAGGGTTCTTTCCAAGGCTTTCTTATTTTCGGTGATTTTGTTGTAATACTCGGCAATGTTTTCGACGGTGACGCCATCGCCCAATCCCGTGAGGATGAGCTTGATCTCCGCGAGCGTCTTGTCCAGTTCCGCCAATTCCTCATTCTGCAAACCGATCTTCCGGTCGAGTTCGGCGATCTCACCGCGGGACTTAACTTCCTTGGACTTGAGGGCTGCAATGCTTTGTTTGGTCTCTTCGCGCTGGATCTGCACGGTCTTGAGAACCCCTTGCTCATCCTTGAGTTGCTTTTCTGTCACCTCCGCGTTGGCGGTCACGATTTTGTTCTCCGCAATGGCGGCCAGACGCACCGCCTGATCCGTCTTGAATCGCTCCGAGTGATCGTATGAATAATAACCGGCGCACCCCACGGCCAGCAGGAAAAAGATGTAGAAGGTGATCTTCTTGTCAAGTTTGAGCTTCCAGCCAAGCAGGGCCACAATCCCTAACAGCAGGACCACGGCGGAGCTGACGTAGGTTGGATTTTTTATGATCTCATAAGGGGTGACAGCCGCGATGAAGTGGAGAATGGCGAGGTTGGTTTCCATGGTCAGAAGGTTTCAGGAGTGAACGAAGCGGGGGGCAAATCAGTTGGACTCGGGTGCGGCTGCGGGTGCGGCTGCCGGCTCCACTGCGGCGGCGGGCTCTGCGGCGGGTTCTGCGGCGGGTTCCAGCGACGGTTCCGCTGCGGCTTTTGCTGCGGCTTTAGCTGCGGCTTTCGGGTCGGCAGCGGCCTTGGGTGTGGCGTCTTTCTTGGGTTTTCCCGACTTATGCGTTGGCAGCACTTCGTCGCCGACCATCAACACCGTGCCTTCGCCCACGGAGCCGGGGACGATGCTGGCCGAGGCCGTGTTGCTCTCAACGGCGGTGACCAGTAACTTGCCGACCGCCTCGCCGTTACGACTGATGGTGAGTGTCGATCCGGTGACCACACCGGAGATGTGGCCAGCACCCAGCGTCACAAACCCCCAATTCGGATAAATCGAGACGATCCGGGTCTTGGTGAAAAACGATTCGCGCTTGGCGATCATTTCCGTTTCCCCCTTCAAGACGTCGTTTCTGCCGATCGTCTGGTTATTGTCGGCGGTGAGGTTGGCAAACTTGGTCTCGTTGGCGGCGATCGATTGCCTCAGATCATCCATTTGGTTGCGGATGGTTTTGACCTTTTGGGCGAGTTCCCTGATTTCGCCAATGCCTTTGGTCTGCTCGCGGATGTCATCAAGCTTCTTCTGGTTGTTGTCGCACACCTGGGTCTTGCTGTCGATTTCCTGCTTGAGGTCGGCGTTGACCTTTTTCTGCGCGGCCTCGTCGGCTTTCAGATTGGCGACCACCACTTCGGTGGCGGTGCGCTCCTTATGGGTCGAGGCAAGGGTGTCTTGGGCTTTTTTTAGCCGAACCTGGCTGTCGGCAAGTTTTTTCTCCTCGATCTTGCGGTGGGTAAGTTCGTAGGCGTAGGCGTCTTTGTTTTTATAAGAGACAAAGGCGGCGAGTGCGAGCACAATAGCAGTTAGAATTCCGAAAACATTGGCCATAAGATTGGTAGGTTGGGCGAGAGGGTTCTTCGTGTGAGACGGAGCATAGGGGCTTCCCTCCCACCACCGCAATCCCAATTTTCGTGAACTTTTCAATTTTCTTTTGGCTTGCCTTTACAAAGCCACCACCAGCGCACATCACTAAGCCCTCATCCATGCAGGCCACTTTTCGCGTTCTCGGCTATATCCGCCGCTATCCAGGGCTGGCCACGGCCCAGCTTTTATGCGCGGTCGGGATGACGCTTGCCGTTTTCGTATTTCCCAACGCGACCCGCTACGTCATCAACGAGATTATCCCCAATCCGCGGCGGCACGGCGAATTTACCTATTGGATTGTGGCGGCGTCGCTCGGGTTTTTAATCAAAGACGGCCTGAATTCCTTGCGGATCCTCATCAACAACACCTTTGAGCAAAAGGTCATCTTCGATATTCGCTCGGACCTGTATGAAAGAATCCAGCGCCTGCCGCTGCAGTGGTTCGACACCCGCCGCACCGGCGACATCATGACCCGCGTGGTCGAAGACGTGACCAGCATGGAGCGCGTGCTCATTGACGGCATCGAACTGGGCTTGGTGGCCGCGCTTCAGGTGGTCAGCGTCGGGGCCTTTCTGCTCTATTTGAATCCGGAGGTTGCGGCGTGGGCCACGCTGCCCGTGGCCTTTTTGACCCTGTCGGCATGGATCTACTCCACCCGCGGTCGCGACCGCTATCGCAACCAGCGCGAAGCCTCGTCCGACCTCAACGCGTTGCTCCACGACAATATCTCCGGGGTGCGTCAAATCAAGGCCTACGCCGCAGAAGCCAATGAACACGCCCGCTTCAACCGCTTCTCGGACGCGTTGCGCCATGCCACCTTGCGGATGATGCGGTGGTG
>JBAXPF010000016.1:0-28066 GCA_037132955.1 Verrucomicrobiota bacterium
TAGGGCGCATGCACCTTGAAGGAAGTTCCTTGGAAGGTGGCGGTGTAACCATTGCTCTTGCCTTGGAACTCATGCGCCCATTGGGCACTGACGTAAGGGCGGAAGTTGGAGCTGAGGGTGAAGTCGGCACGCAAGCCGAGCAAGGAGCGCACGCTTTCGAGATTGTCCGTGGTGAAGTCCATGGCTGGCAGGTTGGTGCCGGGCTTGATGCCGCCATTCATATTGCTGCTGATGTATTCCATACCGAAGGTGGGACCCCAGTTGCAGCTTCCTTGTTCCATCATGTAACCGCCGGAGAGCAGGGCTTGGAAGCCGTCGCCCTTGGGATCAAAGTGAACGGAGGGCGCGACTTCCGCCGAAGGGAGCAGACTACGCGTGCTGCTGGCATTGCCATTGAAGCCGCCGACGTAGGCATTCCACTGCCAGCCGGTCGCTTGGCCCAAGGCAAAATAAGCACCATAGGACCAGACATTGTCGGTCGCACCAGAGCCGATGTCCGAATCCGCATAGGAAACGAGGGCCCCCATGTGCAAGGTGTCGATGGCAAACCCTGCGCCCAAGGTTTCACGGCTGGAATTGCCTTTGCTGGTGAAGTTGTCGTAGTTGAAATTGCCCCACACGTGGGCATTGGTTGGGTAGAGGCGGTCCCCTGCATTTTGCTGTTCCACAATGCGGTGGATTTCACGCGCACCCACGACCGCAGAGGCCATGGACGCCTGCAAAACCGTTGGCTCATAAGAGTTCATCACGCTGGCCACGGTGGCGGCACTGCTGTAGTCGAGGTAGCCGAGGAAATCCGCCAGAACCGGGTTGGTCAACGAGGCGGCCACCCGGCCGTTAAGGAAGGTGCCAAACTGCTGACCAAACGAGGTCAAGCCGGCGACCGTTTCATAGTGATGGACGACTTGCACGTAGGAATCATCCGCATCCTGGGTGAGCGTGGCATCGCCGCTGACCACGGCCATCGACACGGTGGAACTGGTGACAGCGCCGCCGCCGGTAAGGGCCACCAGCGGGCCTGCATCGGTATAGGTCGGTTCGAAGTAGAAGGTGGCCGGGCTGATGAATTGAGCGCCGATGCGGGAGCCGACCACATCGAGCACGCGGATGTTGGTGACCCCGGCGGTGTTTTGCAGCGGGGCATCCTTCGAGCTGGGTGCCATCACGACGCTGGCAGCGGCGACGCTGGCATTGCCACTCACGCTGATCAGATCGCTGACCTGCGTGCTCGGATTGACGTGAACGAGCAAACTGCCGCCATTGAAGGTCAGATTGGACGTCCAAGTGCCCGACCCACCCAGCACACCGGAATTGACCGTGATGGAGGAGATCCCAAGCGTGGATGGGGTGACCGCACCGTAAAGATAAAGGGAACCCAGATTTCCCGCCGCCAAGGTGATGGTGTCGGCGGAGATGGTGGTGCCGGTGATGCTTGCCACACCCGTGCCGTTGCGGTTGATGTTTTCGACGCGGAGAACGCTGCCGACAACGGTGGCGGCGGCCCCGTTGAAGTTGAGGATGTCATTGCCCGTGCCGCCGTCCACTGCGGTCGCAGGTGCCGCAAGCGTGCCGCCAGTGAGCGTGCCGCCATTCATGTTGAGCGTATCCGCCGTGTTGGCGCCGGCAAAGTTAATGCCAATGGTGGTGCCCGTGATGGTTCCGGTGTTGGTGACGCTTCCCGAACCGGTGGTGACCAGCACCCCGGCGTTGCCGCTGATCGAGCCGGTGTTGGCGTTGGTCACGCTGCCGTCGGCCAGCTTCACACCGTTGCCGGTGACGAGGCTGCCAGCGATACTGCCCGCATTGATGATGGCGGCACCGCCGCCGACCTGCACCCCGTCATTGCCGCCGGTGATGGTGGCACCGGCATTGTTGGCAATCTGGGCACCGGTGGTGGCCATCACGCCATTGCCTGAAGCGGCCGTGGCGGAGATACTGCCGTCATTGGAGAGGAGGAGGCCGGTGGTCACATTGATGCCAGCGCTCGTGCCGGTGAGGGTGGCACCGGCGCGGTTGGTGATATTGGCCGAGGTTGTGGCAAAGATTCCCGTGGCGTTGCCGGTGATGCTGCCGGAGTTATCCACGGTGAGTCCGCCCAAGGCTTGGATCCCGTCGGAATTCGCGCCGGTGATGCCGCGGATGGTGCCGGTTGCCGCATTGGTGACCGACAGGGTGGGAGTTGCCGTGCGGATGGCATCGTCGCTGCCTTCAATGATGTGGGCATTGGTGATGGTGGAGCCGGATCCCGCAGTGATGTTGATCCCCTGCCCATTGGCGGAACGAATCGTGCCGGTGGCCAGGTTGTGCAGGATGGCCGGAGCACCCACGGTCACGCCGGCGGTGGCACCGGCAGTGGCGCCATCCAAGGTGCCGGAGTTGTTGAGAGTGTAGCCTGCGGCGGCAATGTTGAGTGCGGCGGGTGCGCCATTGGCGGTCAGGGTGGCGCCCGTGCCGAAGGTCAGCGTGGAGCCCCCGGCGTTCACCACCAACGTGTTGGGACCGTTGTTGGCAACATTGTTGCTCACGGTGTCTTGGGTGTAATTGCTGGTTACGGTGATGATGGCCGCCTGCGCCGTAGCGAGAGCTGCCGTGATTGCCAGTGCCCGGAGGGCGATCTTGTTGGTGTTTTTCAGTTTCATATGGTTGTTAGATTGAGGGATGGGTGAAAAAGACAAAATTGCCAGGGCCGCGCGTGCTCACATATTTTCGACCGCCGCTTGGCGCGGACGAGGATGTTGGGTAGAAGTCAGACGCATCGGGCAACAGGGTGCCGCCGAAGGTGACTATTTGTTTCACAAGGTCAAGCAATTTTCAAAAAATTTGCTGGATCTGCGGCAACTGGATCAGCGGTGGTGAATTCGCGAGCTTATGTTCTTGATATGGGCTTGGGTGGCGGGCAAGCTCTTGAGGCAATGACGCGCTTATGGCGAATGATCTTAATTGAGCCGTATCGGGGGTTTTTTCCGCTGGGAGTGCTGGTGGGGATGGGCGGTGCGTTGCTGTGGCCGCTCTATTACGGGCATTGGCTGGGCTTCAATCCCATCGACGCGCACCCGCGGATGATGATTGAGGGCTTCATGGCGGCGTTTGTGCTGGGATTTCTTGGCACGGCCTTTCCGCGTCTGGCGGGAAACCGCCCGTGGCTGGCTGGGGAGTTCCTGCTGTTGCTCGGGTTGTGGGCGAGCGGGGTGGCATGCGCCGCGACGGGACGGGTGGCGGCTGCGGACGGGGTTTTTGCCGGACTGTTGGGAGTGTTGGTTTGCGGCTTGGGGTGGCGCTGGGCCTGCGGCAACCGGGACACGCCGCCGCCGGGCTTGGTGCTGGCCTTGGGCGGCTTGCTCGGTGGCGCGGTCGCTGCGGCTTGTTTGGCATGGCAGCACGGGCTGTGGCTCGGGGCAAGCGGCTTGGCATGGGCAAAGCTGTGGCTGTTTCAGGGTTTTTTGCTGCTGCCTGTGATGGGGATCGGGCCATATGTGTTGCCGCGTTTTTTCGGCCAGCCCAGCAGCCATACCTTTGAAGATGCGCCGCGCCCGCCGGCCGGATGGTGGCCGCGTGTGGGTTCGGCCCTGTTTTGGGGATTGCACATTGTCGCCAGTTTTGCGCTCGAGGTCGGCGGCTACCCCCAGATTGGCCAATTGTTGCGGGCCGGAGTGCTCGGCGTCTGGTTTGCCCTGGAGACGCCGGTGTTCCGCCGCGCCAAGCTCTCGTCCACTTCCGGCAACGTGGTGCGCTTGGCCCTCGGCGGCATGATCACCGGTTGGGGTGCCGCTGCCTTCTGGCCTGGGGCGCGGCCCGGCTTGCTGCACTTGTGTTTTATTTCCGGATTCGGCTTGATCGCGCTGGCGGTGGGCACGCGGGTGGTGCTCGGCCACGCCGGGCAACATGTCTTGCTAGTGGGCCGGATGCGCTGGCTGCGCTGGCTGGCGGTCTTGTTGGTGCTGACCGCCGTCACCCGCATGAGTGCGGATTTCCTCCCGAAAGTGCGGGTTTCCCATCACATTTACGCGGCGTGGACGTGGATCGCGGCCGGGATGGTTTGGTTATGCGCCCTGACCCGGCGGCTGTGGCAGCGCGAGGATAAGCCTGCGCCGCGCTCCAAATGTCCGCGGCGGCGCTGAGTCAACCGCGCTTGGGCTTGCGGCGGGTGGCGGCGGCGGCAGGGGCAGGCACGAAGACCGCCAGCGTGGTCTCTTCCAGAAAAACGCGGGCATCTTCCTTGAGTTTCGTAAAACCCTCATGCAGCGGGCACGGCTCGCCATTACCGCACCAATCCAAGCTGTAGGGACATAGACTTTGCTCTTGCGAGCGTCCAAACAACGCCACAATCTCAGACAACTGGATCTTCCACGGCGCTTTGGCCAGGCGATAACCGCCGCCCGGCCCGGTAGACCCCAGCACCAAACCGGCGGAAGAAGCCTGGCTCAGCAGCTTGGCGGCCAGTGCCGCCGGAATCTTCCGCGCCTGTCCAATCTCCCGCGAGGAGACCGGAGGCGCATCCGGGCGATAATGCTCGGCTAGATAACTTAAGACCGACACAGCCTGCCTCGCGAGCTTTCCGTAACGCAACATGACAGCGTTTCTAACCAACAATCACCGGCGAGCAAGTAAAAAAGTGAAATATGGAATTTTTTCTCTTGTTTGGGCGCCCTCTCGGTACGGGCCGTGCGCCAATTCGCCCCCCCCCCGCATGAGCCGCGATGCCGCGGGGGTCTTTTTCAGGCCGCTCTATCAGGAAACAGCGCCTTCCAGAGGGCCAGCGCGTCACGGATTTCAGCCGCGTCACGGGAGGGGCTCAATTCCCAGGTGAGCGGGCATCCCGCAGGAAAATACCCGAGAATGGCTGCGTAATCGAGCACCCCAGAAAACGGCGTCCGGTGATCACGGGCCGGCCATTGCACATCATGCACATGCCCGCCCATCAGATACGGGGCAATCCGCGACAGCCACTCCGTGTGATCCAGCAGGCCGAGATGGTGCTTGAGCTGAACGTGGCCGAAGTCGTGCCAGTAGCCGACCCACGGGTTATCGGCGAAGTGGCGCTGCAATTCCTCCATCTCGCGCTCGTTGGGCATATCCTCAAAGCGCGAGCGCGATTCGATCGCAAGCTTGACACCGACCGCGGCCGCCCGACCGGCTATCGCGGTCAGGGCGTCCAACGCCCGGTGAAAATATAGCGGTGCGATTTTTTCCCGCTTCCTCAAAAAATTGATTTTTGCCTTCACATAGTCTGGATCGCTCTGGCGACCGGCCTCCACCATGGTGGTGAGGCGATCGCTCCAATTCCTCGGATCCATGGGCACGGACCCCATGTGGAGGACCAGGTAATGCGCCTTGAACTCCGCGGCCAGATCCAGCGTGCGGAACGTCAAGTCGAGCGCGCGTTGGCGGTCGGCGGGCCGGTGCGAGGTGAATTCGTAGGCATCCGGCGCATCGATCATGACCTCGACGGGGGAGGGAAAGAAATTGTGGACGCCGGCACAGGTGAAGAGCCCGCGCTGGAATGCCTTGCGGATGCCCGGCACCTTCGCCACGCTCATGCCGTGGGACAATTCGATGTGGGAAAACCCGAGGTCAACAATTTCCTCAATCATCCTCTCGCCATCCGTGTGGTGGCTGTTGTTCCAACATGATGAAAAGGCGAGCATAATGTGATACCCTGACACACCAAGGCGGACGTAGCATGCGACCGACAGGTCGTCGAAGCAAGCACGCACATGCCGGCAGGGCAGGCAGTGCCGACTACTCCTCCAAGAGCGCTTCCGCTGTGATATGCAGCAAGACCCGCTCGCCAATAAAAGCTTTGCCTTCCAGCACCGCCTTGCGGATGCGTGGCACCAACTCGATGATCTTGACCTCGACGCGGACATCATCTCCCGGATGGGCCGGAGCCTTGAAGCGCACGTTCAGTGAGCGTGCCACAGAGCCCGGCCCTGGCAGATGGGTCGCCAGCAATGCCGAGAAAAACCCCACCAGCAGCACCCCGTGGGCGATGACGCCGCCAAAGCGCGGTTCGGCATAGGCAGGATCGGTGTGCAACGGGTTATGGTCCCCGGTGACCTCAGCGAAGCCGGCGATCATTTCCGGGGTGATGCGAATGGTTTGGCTGGCCGTCTGGCCAAGGGAGAGGTCTGAAAATTTCATGGTTTTTGGGATAGGGCTGGATTCATTGTCGTTCATTGCGCCCACCTCTGAGCGACTCGCGGCAATGCCCGCCCAGAGAGGTTGGCTTCGTTCACCGACGATGACAAGCCTTGCTTTCAGTGACAGCCATCACGAATGGCCGGGTGATGGGCGAAGGAATGGTGGAGGAGGCCGGCGGATTTCAGCAACCGGGGAGTTTTAGCTGTCGGGAGTTTTAGCTTGCCGCCGGGCATGTTACCTCTATTGTTGAAACATGGCACGTAATATCATCCAACTGTTGCTCCTCCTGTTGGCTCAGGCGGGTTTTGCATCCGACATGACGTCGGGCGAGGTGGCCCGCGTGCTTGCCCAGGCCATTTCCCGTGCGCAACAGATTGAACCCAAAGCCGTCATTGCGGTGGTGGACGGCGAGGGCTTCGTGCTCGGTGTCTGGAGCGTGGACGGGGCACCCTCTGCCAACGCTGTGCAGGACGCGATCACCAAGGCTGGCACGGCGGCCTTTCTGAGCAGTGAACAGAATGCCTTCACCTCGCGCACGGCCGGCTTCATCGTGCAGCAGCATTTTCCACCCGGAATTATTAATCGTCCGAACGGCCCGCTCGTGGGCGTGAATTTCTCCAACCTTTCGTTCACCGACGTGAATCGCTTCAAGAATCCGCAGTCCGGTTATGTGGCCGACTTCACCAGCGGGACCAATGGCGCGGCCATTGCCGGGCCAGCACCCTTGAGCGGACTCGCCGGATCCCCTGGCGGAGTGCCGCTTTTCCGTGTCGGGAAATTGCTCGGTGGCGTGGGTGTGGCTGGCCAGACCCAAGCACCCGCAGTCAGCCCCTTCTCCGCACTGGCCGACATTCAGACTCAGAGCCTACAACGCTCCGACCCGGATGAAGACGTGGCGCTGGCCGGCCAGATCGGTTTTCAACCCAACTCCCAGATTCTGGGTTCAAATGTGCTCATTGACGGCTTCCGAGTCCCCTATGGGGTGGGTGGTTCCCGGCTTGGCAATGTGCTGCCGCTCGGTTCGATCGGCAGCAGTGTTCCGCCCTACGCCGTTGTGGCGTCGCCGGTTGTCGCCTATCCGACTAACAATTTCGGCGGTCAAGTCTGCGAGATCCGTGCGCCCATCATCGCTGATCCTGTGGGCGGGGCCATCAATGGCCAGCCCCGGCTGACTGCGGCCGAAGTGACTACGATTCTTTCCCAAGCTTCAGCCCGCGCGAAAATCACCCGTGCCGGCATTCGTTTGCCAAGCGGGAGAGCGGCGCAAACTTTCATCACCGTGGTGAACAATCCGGCGTCGCTGAACACGGCACCTGCCATCCTCGGTACCATTCGCACGCCGGATGCGACCCTCTTCAGTTGGGACGTGGCGGCCCAGAAGGCGCGCACGGCGGTTTTCTTTTCCAATGCCACACGGGCGTATTCGTCGCGCACGGTGGGATTCCTCGCGCAGCAGTTTTACCCGCCGGGCATCGCCTATACCGCACCTGGTCCCTTCTATAGCTTGCAGGAACAATTTTCGTTGCTGCCGGCCGGGGTGAAAAATCCTTTGAATGGCGTGCTGCTGACCAGTGCGCTGACGGCGCCCAATCCTTATCTGCCCAACGGTATCACGATTTTCCCCGGAGGATTTCCCCTCTATCGCAACGGTGTGATGATCGGCGCGATCGGCGTCAGCGGCGATGGCATCGATCAAGACGATATCATTGCCGCGGCGGGTACCGTCGGATTTGTCGCACCCCCTGGCATTCGTGCCGACCAGCAACTCTACAAGGGCGCACGACTGCCGTACGCCAAGTTCCCGCGCAATCCGGATCTGTAGGATGGTCTCCGTCAGGGTGACTTTTCGCGTCACGCCGGCACCATGCCGTTGACCAGCACGATCACGTAGACCAGCTTGCACACGAGATGGAGGCATTGGTCGGTCGCGTATCCGAATTTGCCTTCGCCTTTGCCGAGATCAATCAGCCAGTGCAGACAAAGTTCCGTGGCACCGAGAAGAGCGCTGCCCGAGATAATCCACACTCCGCCAGCCTGAACGAGTGAATGGGCCGTTAGGGAAATGATCCATTCCGAGAGCGTACCCGCCTGGCCCCGGCATTTCGTGCGGGCCAGGTAGTCTCCCTGAAGCGGAAAATCCGCGAGCGCATGCGCGATTGCGAAAGCGAAAAACAGGGCGAAGGGGCCGGAATGGGAGAGGATGTTCATTCGCTGCCTTTCCAGAAATCATGAAACGCCGATTTCTCCTCGGAATCGACGAGCTTGGCGTTCATCGCGCGAATCCGCTTGGCGGCAAGCCGCAGCAACCCTTGCATGAGCTCGACCCCGCCCTCTGGATCGGCGGAGAAAAACACCCCGAGTTGGTCACTCGTGATCCGCCAGATCAGGCATTCGCTCCGGGCCATGACCGAAGCGCTGGCACTGGCCGGATCGAAGACATTGACCTCGCCGAGGGAATCCCCTGCTCCCAGAGTGGCGATCAAGAGCAAGCGCTCGCCTGCCGTGGTCACCACATGGAGCATCCCGGAGAGGATAAGATACAGGTGGTTCTGGGCGGCTCCCTCCGCTATCACGATCTCCCCGTTCTTCGGGCGGACGAATTCTCCGAAGGAAGCGAGAAATTCGCGATGTGAGGATTCCACCCCGGCGAGGAAGCCGAAGGCGGGCAATTCAGGTAGAGGGGAAGAGGGATTCATCGGTATCTTCCGGTGATGCTAGCAGGCCCGGCGCCCATTGGCCAGTCGGAAAATGCCGGAACCGGAAATTCCGGCTGATCCTGCCTGCAACCACCCGCCTCAGCAGCCCTTATTTCACGGTCATCAGGATGACTCCGTCCGCATCGCGTTCGAGGGATTTGAGATGCTCGCGGACCACCTCCTCATCGCCGGTTCCGAAAAGCCTGACGGGATTCCGGCGACCCTTAACCCTAACCAACCCGAGATCCAGGGCACCGTCATTCATCCTGGAAGCCTCCCGCACCTCATCGGAATAGATCACCTCGCAATGGAACGTCTTGGTCAATCCCTCCAACCGCGAGGCGAGATTCACCGTGTCCCCGATGACTCCGAACTCCGTCCGGTCTGGCGATCCGATTTCGCCGGCGACCGCCTCCCCCAAATGCAGGCCCACGCCGATTTGAAACGGTGCTTTCCCCGCGGCCTGCCAGGACGCGTTCATCCGGGCGAGGACAGCGATCATATCCCGGGCCGCGAGCAGCGCCTTGCGGGCATGATCCTCGTCGCTCCCGCCACCCAGCGCCCCCCAATGGGCCATCACCGCATCCCCGATAAACTTGTCCAAAGTCCCGCCGTGACGGAAAATCACCTCCACCATGCTCGTTAGATACTCATTCAACTGCTTCACGAGATCTCCGGGATCCGTTTGCTCGGACCGCTCGGTGAAGCCCCGCACATCGGAGAACAACACGACGACACGCCGTTTCACCCCGGCCGCCGTTTCCCGCCACTCATCCTGCTGCGCGATCATGGCATCCGCCACATCCCGCGAGACAAAGCGCCGGAAATCCCGCCGCAAACGCAGTTTTTCAAGGCGCTCGGTCACCATCTCGTAGGACTGCGCCACCGCCCAGCCCGAACCCAGCGCCAGCAAGCCGCCGGACACCGGCAGCAGCACCGAATGCGCGACTCCAGCCCACACCGCGAGTCCTGCCACACTAGCGATAATCGCCATCAATCCGAAGACCGAGACCAACGGACGGCTCACCCAGCGGGTCCATGCCAAAGCCACCACGCCAAGCAGGATCATCCCGGGCCACGGATCGGTGAGGCGCCGGATGAACACCTCGTTCAAGCCGCAGGCAATTGCCTGAAGATGCAACTGCGGCCCGGCCACCGGCCCCATCGGCGTATTGTGCATATCCTGGAACCTCGCGGCCACCGGGCCAATGAGGACCACCTTGTCACGGAAGAACCCGCCGTTCTCATAATTGTTTTTCCACTCCTTGTCGCTGAAAATTCCATAGATGCTTTTCGGTGAGTAAATATCCGCAGGCCCGGTCTCGACACGACGGGAAAAGCGGAGTTCACGAATTCCTGAGGGAACTTCCGCGCCCATCGCATGAATCACCTCCGCCGCCAACGACCGGAATTCCGGTTCGCCAACTCTCCGCGGTTCCCGGTTCTCGATGCTCAGGGTGGTGGTGTAGCGCGCGCTTCTAACGAGATCGTCCACCGGATCCTTGTAGAAATTCACATACCCGGAACGGATTTCCTGCGCCCCGAAAACAAACTCCTCGGCAGGTTCCAGCAGGCGAAATCCCTCCCCTTTGTTATCCGCTCCTGCCGGGCTGAACACGGATCCGAGGATCACCTTGTCGGCATGTCGTTGCAGCGCCTCGCCTAACGCCTTGTCCGCTTCGGGCTCGCTGGGCTCGGAAAAAATCAAGTCGAGCACGATCAATCTGGCACCCGCGTCCGCCAGTCGGTCAATCGCCCGGGCCCAGACCCGCCGGTCCCAAGGAAACCGTTGCTTCATCAGAGATAGCGTCGGGTTCGCGGCGATTTCGGTGGGGTCGGGCGCATCCAGCTTCTGACTGTCCTCGTCGATCCCAAGCAAAACAAGATCCCGTCTCTCGGGTGGCCCCCCGCTGACGCGCACAATCCAATCGCCGAACGCGCGATCCGACCTTTCAATCAACACCCGGCCATAGGGGGACACCCCGAATCCGAGCATCACGACCGCAATCCCCACCAGACACGCCACGCTTTTGCGCCAGCGCTTCCAGAGGGTGAAAGTAGTGCTTGTCATGGGTCGGTGATTCATATAGGCCAGTTTTTGTCTTTATGAAAAGCACCCATTTCTTTTTTGTCCCGATTTTCATCGCAGCCAGCGCCCATGCAGATGTTTTATCGTCATTGAGCCCGTATCTAGGCTCCTCGCGACCCGATTACGATCCGGCATCCATCAAAGCGGATGCAGCAATGGAACATCCCGGTTACGCCCCGTTTTCTCCTGCTGACTCGGACCTGGGTGTGCAACAAGTCCTTGGATCCTACCGCGGACTCCCCCCCGTGACAGTCGCCTTTGACACGAGCTTGAGCTATACCAACAACGCGCCAGGCGCGACCCCGTCCAATCAGGAACCGGCATGGTATTCAGCCAGCCGGCTTGCCGTGTCATGGCTCCCGCGGATCGCCTACGGCTGGTTTGCAGACATCGGACTCACACAGGAGCTGTACCGCTTCGAAGGCAGTCACGCGGTCGATTTTGAAAATCTCCACCCCTATCTCGGAGTCGTCAAATCCATCCCCGAGCTCGACGATCTGGCCTTCTACACCCGTTATGAATACCAGCGGATCACCACGGGCAACATCTCTGATAGCGATTACAGCGCCCAGACGATCCGGACCGGCCTCCAGAAAAATCTTTTCCTGACATCCAGGTATCAATTGTCCGCAGGAGTGGACGCAGCCTTCGATCTCAGAGCTAACAAGGACTCACTGGAACACAACGAATACTCCGTTGATGTGAGTTATACTTATTGGTTCGCAGACCGCCTGAGTTCCACCGTTTCTTGGACGGGAACGATGTGGGATTTCAGGCATGGCGGGAGGGAGGACTGGACCCACATCGTCGGACTCGAGCTCACCTGGAAACCCTGCCGGAGCGCCCGCGTTTTTGCCAACGTGTTCTACACCGATTGCAACTCCAACACCGCCAACGGCGTCAATGATTTCGAGGCTTGGCAATCCGGAATCGGATTCGGCTTCAACTACGCATTCTAACTCTTATGAAAACATTCATTCCACTCATCGCCCTGCTCATCCCCGCCGCCGCCGAACCGCTCCGGACGGCGAACGTGACCGCGGCCGTCAATGAAGTGCAGGTCTATCCGGGTTCAAACGCTTCCCACATCGCCACTGTCGGCGAGAAAGTCGCCGCGCCTTCGTCGGTGCAGACCGGCCGCCGCTCGCGCACGGAACTCACCTTCAGCGACAGCACGATCACCCGTTTGGGGCAGAACTCGGTTTTCAGCTTTCGCGAAGGCGGCCGCAACGTGGAATTGAAGCAAGGATCGGTATTGCTCCAGGTTCCCAAAGATGCGGGAGGAGCCACCATCCGCACCGCCACGGTAACCGCGGCTATCACCGGGACGACGGTGATGTTCGAATACAACCCCGGGAATTGGATCAAGCTGCTCACCCTGGAGGGTACCCAGAAGCTTTCAATCAATGGCAGCAAGACCAGCGTCGCCGTGCCCGCCGGCAAGATGATCATCATGCACCCGAATGCCACGGTGATTCCCGAACCGGTGACCATCGATATCGCAAAGCTGGTCGCCACCTCGCCGCTGGCAGGACAGGGCACCTTCGGCCCGCTGCCGCCTCTGGCTAGAGAGTTGATCCAACAAACGATCCAGGATCAATTAGGCGCCAAGCGCCAAGGCGATCTACTCCCAACCAACCACATCATCTCAGGGGCCGGCACCTGGAACTCGCAGGGCATCCTGGACTCGGCAACCTACAATCAGAAGCTCCCGCGCAACCCCAACACGGGAAACGGCCCCTGATCGATCCGTCCCATGCATGAATTCAAAGCCGGCTCAGGAAGGCAGCAGGTTTCATCCGAACGCATGACAAAGGCGGTGGATATCGCATAAGCGAGCATGATTCCCGAAATTCAGGTGCTTTGGGTCAAAACGGTCGGCCTCACGATTGCGATGCATGTCGTCGTGTGGATCGTTTTCCATCGGCTGTTCCGCCGGATGGAACGGGCGCCCCGGCTCAGCCTCCACCTGTTCGCGCTAACGCTGGGCACCTGGACAGCGGGACGCATCTTCTTTATGCGGGAAACCTGGGTCGATCATGTCGGTGCGGCGCTCATTTTCACCACCTCGCTGTTTCTCTGGATCGTGTTCGACCGTTTGGTCTGCGGTGCCTGGCTTGCCCAGCGCCGGAAACTCCACATTCCCATCATCCTGCGCCAACTCGGTGGCGTGCTCGTGGTTTTTGTCGCGGGCTCCTGCATTCTCAAATGGGGGTACCGGCTGAATCTCACCGGGCTGTTAGCCACGTCGGGAATTGCCGCCGTGATTCTGGGATTCGCGATGCAGGATCTACTCGCCAATGTGATCGCGGGATTCAGCATCCACATGACCCGCGCCTACCGGGTCGGTGACTGGCTCTTGCTGGGGGGGAAATGCGACCGCGCGGAAGTCACCGAAATCAACTGGCGTTCCACCCGCTTCGTCAACAACGACCAAGTCTCCTTCGAACTGCCTAACAGTGACATCGTTAAGAACCCCATCGTCAATCTCAACTATCCCACCCTGGAGCATGCCATCCGAATGCGGATCGGACTCGATTATGACGTTCCACCTGCCCTGGCCAAACAGGCGCTGCTCGCTGCCGCAGCAAATGCACAAGGCATCATCGAGTCCCCGGCTCCCGCGGTGTTTCTCTGCGACTTTGGCGACCATTCCGTCATCTATGAATTGCGGGTCTGGATGCGCCAGGCCAGCCTTTACAACGTGGCCTGCGATGACATCCGCACCGCACTCTGGTATGAGCTCAAGCGCCGTGACATCCGCATTCCCTTCCCCATCCGCTCCCTGGCAGTCCGCACGCCCAACGAGCCGAGGTATTTCGCCGATGCCAAAGCCCGGGCCGCTGAAATCGTGGCTGGCAAGGCTCTGGACTGTCTAACACCCGGGGAGGCCCACGCCTTGGTCGGCAGTGGCAGGATCGTGCTCTTTGGTCCGCGTGAAGCCCTCGTCACCCGCGGTGAAACCGGCGACTCCATGTTTGTCATTCTCGATGGCGAAGTGCAAGTCGCCGGGAAATCCACTACCGGCGAGCAGGTTGTCCTCGCGAAGTTAGGTCCCGGCGAATACTTCGGGGAGATCTCCCTGCTCACCGGCGAACCTCGGAACGCCACTGTGCACGCAGCGACGGACACTCTGGTTCTTGAAATCCGCAAGAAAGACATTTTCCCGCTCATTGAAGCCAATCCGATGCTTGCCGGGCGCCTCGGAGAACTGCTGGAGCGCCGCCAAACTGAAAGAATGGAAGCCCTTCATGGAAACGCAGGCAAAACCAAAACCGACTCACTCCCTTCCCAACAACGCAGATGGACCGAGCGGATTTTCACCTTCTTCAGTAATCCAACTGAACCATAGACAATCCGGAATCAGCGTTCCAATTGGCGCGGTGTGCCCGCAAACAGGATTATCACCGCTACTTCCATCAGGGAATTCCAGCACGTCGTAAAAAAATCCATCCTGCTCGTCCCACAGTTCGTAGCCTTTAAGCGCTGAGCCAGGCGGTTGGGTTCGGCGGTGACCACGGAATGTTAGGTAACGGGTTCTGGCAGATGCCCCAGGAATAGCAGCAGGGCAGTGGAGCGTGGCGGGTTATCGGTTTCCGCTCAGGAAGCAATCAATCCCCGTGTTTGGCCTCGACGGGAGCGACCGGGGTTGCCGGTGATTTTGGGGAAGCCGTGCCCGGTAGGCTGTTGTGATAGGTATGGCATCGTATGCAGCGGTGATCAATTCCTCCCTTGGGGCTGTGGCACGCTACGCAAGTCTTGATAGATGGCAGGTTGAGATCGCTCGTGAGTTTGCTGGTCATCACTTTGTGGCAATCAAGGCAGGTCAGATCTTTCTGGTGCGAGTCATGATTGAATCTGCCAAGTGTCATCCACCGGTCGGCGGTCGAGACCTTCTTGATCACGGGAGTCGCATTGTCAGTCGCGGGTTCCGACACGTCATGGCATGTCGCGCAACCGGCGAATGGCGCCCGGAGGCCGCCGGGAACTCTTCCCTTCATGTCCGCGAAGAATACGGCGCGTTCGAGGTTCTCACCGGTTTCATAAAGCTTTTCGATGCCCAGCCTTTTTCCACGGACGTATTCATTGAGCTCATCCCGCCGCGTGATTCCCTCATGGCTTCGGCCATACTCTTCGTATTGGATATTGAGGCTGCGCAGGAACGCACGCACGTAGGACGGATCGCCATGCGGCAAATACATCCCGGGCTGGTTTTTTTCAGCGGCTGTGTCCGGATCGAACTGGAGGGCATGGCATTCGGCACAATGCTTTTGGTAGGTGATCGGCCGTTGGTATTCGCCCCTGCCGTCGCGCTCGTGGCAGTCATCACATTTCAAAGTTCGCGTGATCTTGCCCGTCCGCAGGTGGACCTCGTGATTGAATTTGAGCGGGTTTTCATCGCGGACGCCATCCCGAATCTGCCTGAACTCCGGGTGATCGGCATGAAACGCGGTGATCACTTCGGTATAGCCGTTTTCCGGGCGGGCGCGCGGTTGAACCTTTGGCTTGCCGCCGGATTGGAAGGATGGAAAGGCGTGCGGATCCTTCTTCAGTCCCATTTCCCGCGATGCGGCCATGAGTTCAGCGGTGCCGTGGCATGACGTGCAATAACCACTGTCCACTTGCGGCATGAATCCGCCGCCCTGATGTTCCTTGTGGCATGCGTGGCACGCGAAATCGTCGACCCTATTCGGCTGGTGGAAATTCTTGCCCTTGTGGCAGGATAAGCAATTCGCATCCATTGCGGAGGTTTTGAGCGGTCCCTTCCGGATCCATTCGGCAGGAGCCAGTCCGTGTTTGAGCGCATCTAGGGTTTTGGCATGCCACGCATCCACACCCTGTCTGGCCCCGTCGTGACAAGCGGCGCAGGTGCTGCCAACGCCGCCCGACCCCTTCGTGTGGATGTCCGCGAAAGTCGCGCTTGCGTGAACGCTGGAAATGGGCCCCGGATTTATGAATTGATCCCGCAGATTGCGGCTCATGCCGATGAACAGAATGAGAAAACTTGCGATGATAGTGAAAGCGACCACGCGCTTCCGGATTGATCGAAGGGTTCGGCGCGGCTGGCATTTGGGAATCGCATTGCAGCAGGTCCCGTCTGGATGAGGGCCGTTCTCGCACTTGCCACCACCGGCCCGCGGGCGCGTGCAGGTCCAGTGCCCCTTCACCTCTCCGGGTTTCACTTCCAACCTTGGCGTGCACTCGTAGGTTGCCCTGCACTTTCCATCGGGTGAAGGCCCGATTCGGCAAGGGCAACCCTCACTGAGGTGCCCGCACTCCCAATTCAGATTGGGGCGAACATACTCCTTGGAAGGGAAAGCCGGTGATTGTTGGCTGTCTTTCATGAGACGGATCCGGAAAACGCGTGGACGAGGATGATATGCAGCACGCTGAAAATCAGCAGTGAATAACTGAGAGGAATATGTGCGAACAGCCACAGACGCAGAGCAGACTGCAGCGCATACTGGTAATCGAGCATGTGCTTCTGGGCGACGATGTCCCGCAGTTGGTCAAGCATCTCTCGCTCACCTTTCCTGGCATACCTTTGCACCTCATCAAACTGGAAGATGTGCGCGACCTGCGGAGCGCGTGATTGCCGCAGGTGCGCCCACCCGTTGCAGGGCTTGGTAAAAAACATCCCTAGCATTTTCGCATAAAATTCCGCGATGACGGGTGACGTCCGGCCATCCACTCCCGCCAGCACCAGTGCTTCGGCTTGTTGGCGCAGGTTGCTGCGGGCGTGGGGAATGCTCTCGAAAGGGATTTCGTAGCCGGCGACCGTAAGCATCCGTGGCAACGCGCGGCTGATCCATAACCCGAGCACTCCCGTCAGGAACACAACCCCGAAGCACGAAGCGAGCAGCTGATGAAAGACCCCCGCAGGCCATGACCACCCGATATGCACGAAAAACAACGCGCCCGAGAATCCTCCCACATAAAGATGCAGTTGCATCCAGCAGGCGGCACTGCCGAGGCGCAGGAAGGGAACCCGCTTGCGGAGGTTGAAGAATGTCAGAAAGAGCATCACGGCGAAGAGCATCCAGCCACTCAGGTAGGCGTGGCGCGGATACAAAGGAGCGTATCTGACATACGCTGCCAGCAACCCGGCGATTGACAGAACCGTCATCAACGCGCTGCCGAACCTTCTGCGGGTGAGTCCTATTTCCTTTTCAGCCACTTTGTGAGAGATGTTGCGCGGGTTAAATCCGTCCGACTGAGAGCATCATGCGGGCAGGCGTTCTGACAGGCGGGGCCGCTGGTTTGTTCGACGCACAAATCACATTTGGTCGCCTTCAGAATGGGTTGATACTCCTCATCCACCAGAAACTCGCCTTTGCTAGATCTTACCTCGACCATGCGGATCGAATCATAAGGGCAATTCGCGGCACACGTGCCGCAGCCAATGCAAGTGGCCGGATTGATGACGACTTCTCCGCCAAAACTTGTCCGGTGAATGGCTCCGGTCGGGCATCCGATCATGCACACCGGGTCAACGCAGTGCATGCAGGCGTTCGCGATCATCAGATGGTCGATCCTCGGTCCGTGCCGCAGGAAGCGCGGGTTGCCATCGTGTGTCGATGCGCACGCGCGTACACAATCGTCGCAGCGGGTGCAGCGGTTCATATCAATGACCATCGACTCCGTGCCATTGAAAAAACGATGCTCCGCCATGAACTCCATCAGGCTGGCTGATGGCACGTTGCCATTTTCAAACGAATGGGTGGCCCCGGGTTTTGAAAACTTTTCCGGAACCGGGCGGGTCGGAAAGTCCTTTTCTGACAAATTCCGGTTCGCATGTTTTTCCAGCGCTGCCGTTGGGATGAAGATCAGATGGGAGTATCCCAACGAGCGGAGTGAATACAGAGAGCGCATCTCGTGTTGTGGATTTTTCCAGTGGTCCGCCATTTCTTCATAACCGATCACACTGCCCGCTCCGATGTAATTCAAGGTGCGTTCGCCACTGCCGTATTTCCGGCTTACCCGGCAGAATCCGGCCCGGATCATATAGATTCCATTGCTATAT
Organism: Verrucomicrobiota bacterium; assembly: GCA_037132955.1. Classification (GTDB taxonomy): domain Bacteria; phylum Verrucomicrobiota; class Verrucomicrobiia; order Verrucomicrobiales; family Akkermansiaceae; genus Luteolibacter. The sequence goes on from JBAXPF010000016.1 coordinate 17,951, forward strand.
TCTCCTTCTCTAACGATGATTGGCTCGTTTGCGGATGTCCCCGCGTCGCCGTCCTTCGCCATTCTGAGGTAGGTGCCGGACCAGTTGTATTCGCCGAAACTCTCCAACTGGGCTTCTTCGCACAATTGCACATAGCCGGACTCGTCCAAGTGGCTGAAAAGCGGATGATTCCTCAGGAAAACTTTCAGGGAGTTTTCCCTGTATATTCTATCGATCTGCTGCTTCAGCGCGGAATCATGGCGCATGAGGTCGCGCAGTCCTTCCCAGCTGAATTCCAGCAAGCGGGCCTGTTGCGTGGATGCCACCACGGTCGCGGTCCGCGGCATGCGGCTGAGGGCCGAAATCTCCCCGAACATCTGACCTTTTTTCAGGGCGGCGGTCTGCGCGCCGGAAACGATCTGCGGATAATCCTGCAGGTAAACCCCACCGCGTTGCTTGTCGATGGAGCCTTTGATGTTGTCGCTCGCTCGCGGGGATTTTCTGCTCCATCCCTCCGGCTCCGGATGGTTGTTCCACAATTGGGCGAGGCGCGCGATGAAGTTCTTTTTGACACTTGGCGCGCGGCCAAGTAGCTGGGGGTCGATGTCCGGCCGCAAGATCACTTCGACTTCGCCCTCGAGAACAAGGAACGCAGAAGTTCCGTAATCGTCCTTCCGCAGGACGATTTCTCCCGCAGCATACTCGCGCACGGCGGTGTCCGCCCGCAAGATCTCGCGCAGCGGAGTGGCGGCGGGAAATGCGCTCGCATTCATGCTGGCGAACGGCTCCGTCGCCATCAGCATGTCCAGCGTGGCATCGGTCATCGTCGGATCCAGCGGATCATCCCAGCGCTTCGGGCGGGCCGCTTGACGGGTGATGCTTGCCAGATTGTTTTCGGATATGGCCATATGCAGCGCTCTAGAGTCCTTGAAACATGAATGTGTTGTCGTTAGTTCAAGTTCTTTGTCTTGCTTCTTGCAGTCTTGTGTCTTGGGTCTGAGGCGAAGCCTCGCTAGGCATCGATCACCATTTTTCCTGTGGGCCGGCAGATGCAGCAAAGGCAGGTGCCTTCTTCCGGGGCGTCTCCCGGTTCCAGAACGTATTCGACACCGCCTTCCTTGATCGCCACCAGGCAGGATCCGCAACTCCCCGCGCGACACCCGCCTTCGATGGTGGTGATGCCGTTTTTCTCGGCGAATTCAAGGAGGTTTGCCATTCCGGAATCCCACGGCACGGTTTTGCCGGAACGCGCGAACTCGATCGGTATCACCGCTTGGCCGACTGTCCCGGATTGGGTCTTGGGTTCTTGCGGCCCGCTCTTGACGGTGGCCGGGCCGAAGGCTTCGAATTTCACATCTTTCTTCGGCACGCCCCAGTCATACAGGCCGTGGACGAGGGTATCCATGAATGGGCCGGGACCGCACAGATAGTATTCGTAATTGCTGGATGGCAGGGTCTCCTTCATCAACTCAATCGTGACGCGGCCATCGTGGTTGTAGGCCTCGCCCCGCAGGTCCTTGGCAAGCGGGCGGCTGTAACAGATATGGAGCCGCATGTTTGGATTGGCTTTTTGCAATTCGATGACCTCGTCGCGGAACATGTGGTCGACACTGTTGCGGCAGCCGAAGAAAAAATAGATTTCCCTGGGGTCTTTGGTATGGGTCAGATGGCGGGCCATCGCCAGCATGGGGGTGATGCCAATGCCTCCGGATATGAGAACCACGGGACGATCGGTCTCGACATCAAGGAAGAATCGGCCGCCGGGGGCTTTCACGTTAAGGATGTCGCCTTCCTTCACATGGTCGATGAAATAGCTTGAAGCAATGCCCGGCGGAATTGCGGGATCGTCGGACGGCGGCAAGGCGCGCTTGATCGTGACCCTGTAATGGTCGTCACTCAGGGCGCCGTCCGAGAGCGAATAACAGCGGACCAGCGGCTTGCCCGCGTTCGGGGGATACAGTTCGAATGTTAGATACTGACCGGGTTTGAACGGTGGCAGCGACATGCCGTTGTGTGGAGTGAGGTGGAATGAACAGGTGTCGTCACACTCGGCCACTTTCTTGGAAACGGTGAACTTGCGGTATCCATTCCATGCGGATTCGGGTGCCGCCTGCGCCTTGAGGTTCAGGATCTCGACTTTTTTATTCAGCACGTCAATCTCGAGCCGGTTGCGTTTCGCTTCGAAACGATGCCTGGCGGCAACCGTCCACCATTGGGTGGCGACGTAGCCTAACATGAGGGCGCCACCGGTCAGCCCGATCGTAAAGAGAGGGCTTGAAAGTGCCGAACGTAACAAGATATCGTAATTCACATTTTTAGCGCTGTGGATGAGCTTTGGGAACAGTACGTCAGGGGGCGTTTTGTGTCGAACGGATCCAAACTTATTCAAGAAAGGCACGGAGAAGGCATATAAAATAATTAATCAGGGATTGGCGAGCAAGATTTTCGACGGTTTTGCCACTTCTATTTGCTTGTCACCCCCCCCTTGGGATCTTAAGGATTGTTTCAAGTGCGGAAGGACCTGCTATTCTCAATCGCGATCATCCCGGCCTGCCTCTGGCAGGCTGGTGCCGCGGAGCCCTTGGTCGCCGCAAAGGTGCCCGGCTCCGGGACTTGCATGACCAGCGGCTGCCATGGCGGGGCGGGGCTTGAGCGTGGAGCCTACACCATTTGGAAACGTTATGATCCGCATTTCGCCGCCGCCGCCACACTGACCAACGGTCGCTCCAAAGCGATGGCCAGAGAGCTTGGAATCGACAACGCCGCGGAATCGAAAAGCTGCACGATCTGCCACTCCCCGATGCGCCAGATGATTCCGTCCGGCCTCCCGGCAGTTCCGGATCGGGACAAGATTGACAGCGGTGTCTCCTGTGCCAATTGCCACGGCTCGGCGGAAAAATGGCTGCTTTCACATACCCGCCGGGATTACCCGAAGGACGCGCTTGCGCGGCTCGGCATGCGGCCATTGGGCAGCGCCTACCAACGGGCGAGCCATTGTGTCGCCTGTCACCAGAATTTAAGCGACGCGCTGGTGGAGGCAAGACATCCGGCGTTGGTCTTCGAGCTGGATGGCATGCTGGTCGCCGAGCCCAGGCACTGGCGCGAGGCAAAGGGGTTTTCCAACGCCAAAACATGGCTTGTGGGACAGGCTGTGGCTTTGCGCGAGACTGCGGCGCAAGCCAAGCGTGAGCCGGGTGCACGCAGGACCGCTGAAATCGAGGCCATTCAAGCATTGCTGAAAGCGACAGGCACCGGCTGGGATGACCCGGGGAAGGATCTGGTCCGCTCGGCTGATGAATATGCAAAGCGGATTTCCGGCGCGCCGATGAGTCATGAACAAAGTCGCGCGATATTGTCCAAGCTGCTTGGCGACCGTGCTTCATTTCAACCCGATGCGTTCAGCAGGGTCGCCCGGGAATATCGCCCGTGGTCCATGGGCTATTATGCGGAGCGTCTGGCATTGGCGATTGATCGTCTGAACCAATCCCTTGTTGCATCCGGCGGGAAAAGCGCGATTGCGAAGGATCTTCTGGACGAGTTGTTCGATGCGGCGAAGCCCCCGGAGAGTTTCGACGGTGCCACTGTCGGCGAGTTCGTTGAAAAACTGGAGCGGGTGGCAAAATCACAACTCGACGCGGAGCAGGACCATTGATTATCTATCCAAGGAAGTGTTGAACCAATGAGCCGTGGATTTCTCAAAACAGGCACTCGTCTTTTGGCCATCTCCTCAAGCGTCCTGTTGACGACCTGTTATGAACCGCCGCATGAGCGGACTCCGGAATGGGATATGGCGAAAGACGAGAAACGTCCGGATCGTCTAACCGCACAGCAGACGTTGGTCGATGGCGTGCCGGAAAGCCCCGCCACTTTCTCGCCTGATCCGGGCGTGAATCCCGCGCTGCAACCCCGCCTGCCTGCGTTTGAGATCAAGGAAGAAACCACCACCTCGGACGAATCCGTGCTGCCGCCGGCGCAATTCAATCCCGATCCTGGAATGGGCATGGATGAAGGCGGGAACAAGGCGGGAAAGGAAGAGACCGGGACTCCCGCCGGCCCTGGGGGGAAAGCTCCGGGGATCGGCCGGTTTTTCCAAGACGATCCCGGTTTCCACGACGACCGGTTTTTCAGGCGGGACTTGGGCGGCCCGAAAAAATTTCCCAAGTTCACTCCGACCATCCCCAATGATTTGCAATTGCCACGGATGGGGGTAGAGCGGCGCCAACTCGAAATCGAGCAGGTGCAAGGACCGGAGCCGGCGGATCGTTACGAACCGGACATCGGAGCGCCATTGGTACTGCCGAGAAAAGGGGTTCGATACGAGCAGCGAATTTCCGAGAATTGGCACGCGGGTCATTACCAACCTGCGGACAATCCGCCCAACACCACTGCCGTGGAGGACCGCTACCGCATTCCGACGGGAGTCTGGAATCGTTACCTGGAGGACAGTGTCGCCGAAACCCCCTATGAGCGAAAGACGCCCTACCTCTGGCACCCCTACTATCAGAGTGTTCTCAAAGGGGATGTACCAATTATCGGACAGGACATCTTTGCCTCGCTGACCCTGCAAAACATCACCGACTTTGAGGTTCACAATCTGCCCATCCCGTCGGGTGTCGGCACGGCGCGGCCGTCCAGTTCGGAATTTTACGGCAGGGGCGATCAGACCCTCATCAATTCAAACACCAGCCTCAAATTTGATCTCTTCAAGGGCGAGACGTCGTTCAAACCCGTTGAGTGGCTGTTCCGTATCCAGCCTGTTTTCAACATCAACTATCTCTCCGGATATGAAGCCAACGTCGTCTCACCGGACCCGCGCGGGCTTGGCCAATCGACGTCCAATCCACCTGGCAACTCCGGAATCTCTAACCCCGGAGATGTCGATGGCTTCATCGATCCCCTGGTGGATCCCGCCAAATCAAACCTGCATGATACGAACGCAACCGAGCGCTTGGAGAGTCATGTCGGATTGCAGCAGTTTTTCTTGGAGACGCACCTGCTGGATCTCTCCGAGAATTACGACTTCGCGGCGTTGCGGGTCGGCACCCAGACATTCAACGCGGATTTCCGCGGCCATGTGTTTATGGATTCGAACTGGGGATACCGGCTTTTCGGAAATCTACAGAAGAACCGCATCCAGTTCAATCTGGCGTTGTTCGATCTCTTCGAGAAGGAGTCGTTTTCCGAACTCAACACTTTCAAAGACCGCAACCAGAACGTTTTCATCGCCAACGTCTATTGCCAGGATTTTCTAACCGAAGGCTACACCGCCGAACTCAGTTTTCTGGCCAACCGGGACAATGGAAGCCGCAGCGGTCTGATCTACGACAGCGCGGGCAATATCGTCCGCCCGGCGCCCATCGGCACCGTGGTCCCTCACGATATCCAGGCCTATTATCTCGGCTGGAATGGCGAAGGTCACATCGGTCGTGCGAACATCAGTCATTCGCTCTATCATGTGTTCGGTCGGGATGAATTGAATGGTCTTGCGGGGCGCTCGGTTGACATCAGCGCGTGGATGGCGGCCATGGAGGTTTCAGTGGATACCGACTGGATGCGCCACAAATTCACCCTGTTCTGCGCATCGGGCGATGACAATGCAACCGACGGTAAAGCAACTGGGTGGGACGCCATCGTGGACAATCCGAATTTCATCGGCGGTCCATTCAGCTATTGGCAGAGGCAGGGAATGAATCTGGGCGGCACGGCGGTCGCCCTGAAGCAGCGTCTGAGCCTGATTCCCGATCTGCGATCTAACAAATACATGGGGCAGTCCAATTTCGTCAACCCCGGCATCTTCATCGCCGGACTTGGCGAAGAATGGGAGCTGACCCCGCGGCTGCGGGCTTTTGCCAACCTGAATTACCTTTTGTTCATGGAAACGGACGCCATCAAGACCGCGCTCCTCACGAATGATATCAACAGGGAAATCGGCTGGGATCTCAGTTTCGGCGTGGAATACCGGCCACTGCTCACGGACAACGTGAAACTCAACCTAGGGATCGGCATGTTGTTCCCTGGAGCGGGTTTCAAAGACATCTACAGCAAGGCCTCAAGTGGCGTGCCCGGTTACACCCCCGACAATCCCCAGGGTGTGGCGGATGTCCTTTACAGCGCCTTCTTCTCTGCAAACATCACCTTCTGACAATGTACAGACCCATGATTCATCTGCGTATCGCCTGCGTGCTTGCCGCCGGCGGAGTGGCCCTGTCAGGTTATTCCCAGCAGGAGGCACCGGGTAACGCAAGCCTGTTCGGTCCGCCTGTCACCGCTAACGATTCCTCAGCCGGCACCGGTGCCGCCATCCCGAAAGCTAACAAGGTGGATCAATCCAAAGCCGCGGTGTCGCTGAAAAGCCGCGGCTGCATCGCCTGTCATAAGAACTCGAATGATCCTCATGCAAGCGAATTTGTCCGACTCGGGTGCACGGACTGCCACGGTGGCGATCCCACTCCGGGCCTGACGATGCGTCAGGCTCACCCGACACCGCGCAATCCCGTTTTCTTTGAAAGCTCGGCGAACCCAAGCGCCAGCGATGTGCTGCTCAACCATGAATCTCCGGAGTTCATCCAGTTCATGAATCCGGGGGACCTGCGCGTGGCGAAAAAAACCTGTGGCGATTGTCATGCGGACGCCGTCGATCACGTCGATCACAGCATGATGCGGCATGGCGCGATGCTGTGGGGTGCGGCAGCATACAACAACGGGTCCTACCCGGTTAAAGATTCGATATTCGGCCAGGCGTATGGTGCCAACGGGGTGCCGCTGGCCTTACAAAGTCCGATCAAGGTCACTCCGGAAATGCAGAGAACCCTGGGCATCGTGCAGGAAATATTTCCGCTGCCGCGTTTCAATATCTCGCAAACGGGAAATATCTTCCGGATTTTTGAAAAGGGCGGGACCAGGCTGGCAGAACTCGGCAATCCCGATCCCTTCGAGCCACCCGGCAGACCGCTCCGGCGTCTGGGTGAGCGGGGACTTGGCACATTCTCAAGGGTCGATCCCGTGGTTATCGGCGCGCATAAGACACGCCTGCACGATCCGTTGCTGGACTTCCTCGGATCTAACAACAGGCCGGGTGATTATCGTTCCAGCGGTTGCACCGCATGCCACGTCGTCTATGCGAACGACCGGTCTCCCGCAAATTCCGGCTGGTATAGCGCCTATGGAAACCAGGGCCTGTCATTCAACCCGGACCCGATGATTTCCAAGAAAGAAAAGGGCCATCCCATCGCCCACAAGTTCACCCGCAGCATTCCATCCAGCCAGTGCATGTCGTGCCACATGCATCAGGGCAATCTGTTCGTGAACCCCTATCTTGGATATACTTGGTGGGACCAGGAATCGGATGGGGAGTTCATGTATCCAAAGGAGCAACACAATCCCACGGATGAGGAAATGGTGAAATCCCTGCGCAAGAATCCCGAAGCGGCGGCGGCGCGGGGTTTGTGGGGCGATGTCAATTTCCTGGAGAAAACCGCGGAATTGAATCCCATGCTGAAGAACACCCAGTTTGCCGACTACCACGGCCACGGCTGGGTGTTCCGCGCCGTGTTCAAAAAAGACCGCGAAGGCAATTTGTTAACCTTGAAGGATGAGAAGATTTCCCACGACGACAAAGACAAGTTCAAAAAGGCCGTGCATCTGAAAGACATTCACCTTGCGCGTGGAATGCAGTGTGTCGATTGCCATTTCCTCAACGATGCCCATGGCAATGGTTTGCTCAATGTCGAGCCACGGGCTGCGACCGCGATCACCTGCGTGGATTGCCACGGAACCGTCAACTCCCACACCCATCTTGTCACTTCCGGCACGGGCGGCACCCTCTCGGAGGAAGGCAAAGTGAAGCCGGTCGATCTGCGGGAAAGCAACACGCCGTTCGGCCCCCGTTTCACATGGAGCGCGGATGGCAGGAGACTGATGCAGCAGTCTTCGATGGAGCGGAACCTGCAGTGGGAAATCCCACAGACACTCGATACGGTCACCCCGGGATCCGATCACTACAATGTCATGAGCGCTTACGCAAAAACCCTCAAGCGCGACGGAAAAAATTGGGGAACTGTTCCCGATGATCCCAAAAAATGCGCCAGGGAACTCGCCCACGGCAATCAGAATATCGGCTGCCAGATCTGCCACACGTCATGGGCGACCAGTTGTTTCGGTTGTCACATGCCCATGGAGGCAAACTCCAAAAATGCCGCTAACAAGTTTGAGGGGACCACTTCCCGGAATTTCAGCTCATACAATCCCCAGGTGGTGCGCGACGACGTCTTCATGCTAGGCCTGGACAGCACTGTCAAGGGACACCAGTTGGCCGTACTGCGTTCATCCAGCGCGATGGTGGTGAGTTCCCAGGGGACGAATCGCGAATCGTTTTACAGCCAGCAGCAAACCGTCTCCGCCGAGGGATATTCGGGCCAAGCCTTCAATCCTCACTTCGCACATACCACCAGCGGCGTTGGCACCACGAAAAACTGCACGGACTGCCACATCTCGAAAGACAATGATAACAACGCGATCATGACGCAGCTCCTCGGATTCGGCACCGGCACGGTCAACTTTTTCGGAAGATTCGCCTATGTCGGCACCGATGACCACGGGCTGCATGGCGTCGCGTGGACCGAGCGCACCGAGCCGCAGGCGGCGATCGGCAGCCACCTGCACAAAATCGCTTACCCTAGCAACTACAAGGAGCACCTCGATAACAAATCCGTCCTGACCACCGCCTATCACCATCACGCCAAGGGCGGCGCGCTCGACTTGCAGCTGCGCGGTGAGTATCTCTACGCCGCGCTCGGGAAAAACGGGTTCGGCATCTTCGACGTCGCCAACATCGACAACAAGAATTTTTCCGAGCGCATTGTCAGCGCCCCGGTCTCACCCTTCGGGCAGGACACATTTATCAAAACCGCCTGTGCCACCTCCGTGGCTCTGCCGAGCACTTTGATCAACGATCCCAACCGCAACCGGCTGCCGCAGAATGAGGAACAGCCGATCGCCGCCTATCATGGCTACGCGTTCGTGACAGACCTCGAAGAAGGCCTGATCGTGGTGGATGTGGCCACCATGCTGGATGGCAATCCGGCTAACAATTTCATCAAACGGACCACCACATTCAATCCCGGCGGAAAACTCAATGGCTCGCGCCATGCGTGGATGGCCGGGCAGTGGCTCTACATCACAACCTCTCAGGGGTTGGCCGTTGTCGATGCATCGAACCCGAAAGCCCCGGTATTCGCCGGCGCATATTCAGGTCCCTCCCTGCGTGACGCCCGTCAATCCGCCGTGCAGTGGCATTACCTCTTTGTCACCGATGCGGATGGCATGAAAGTCTTCGACGTTTCTAACCCCGCGAAACCCATCCCGCTTTCCGGCGCGTCCGTTGCCTTGGGAAATGCCGCAGGCCTTTATGTCGCCAGAACCTATCTGTATGTCGCGAACGGCCCCGCCGGTCTCGCCATCATCGATGTGAAAAATCCTGAAAAGCCGCGACTTCTCAGCCAATTCACCGCTGGCGGGCAGCTCACCGATGTGCGCGACGTGCAAGTGGGTTCGGTGAGCGCCTCAATGTATGCCCTCGTTGCCGATGGCCGCAATGGCATGCGTGTCCTGCAACTCATCTCGCCGGAGAACGTGCCCGGCCATATGGGCTTTTCACCCAAGCCCGAGCCGAAGTTGATCGCAACCTATCCGACCGAGGGTGCCGCGGTGTCAATTTCCCGCGGTCTCGACCGTGACCGCGCCGTGGATGAAAGCGGCAACCAGACGGTGGTCTTCGGGCGGCGTGGCTCCCGCCCGTTCCATCTCGATGAAATGAAAGCCTATTTCCGCAAACCGGTCGATGCACAGCAAGGAACACGCAATGGCCCGATCTACAAGGTTTCCGATGTGAAACATGGCGAGAAGGACACCCTCCTCGATACCTACGGAAACACGCTGGCCCCCACCCTTGAATTCGTGATTCCAAAATCAGCGGAACGGGCGGAGCCGCCGCCATACAAAGGGCGATTGAGACAGAGGCGAGAACCCGAGGGGCTCCAACAATGATTTAATCCGTAAAATCCGTGCAATTTGCCTGAGATTATTTGAATTTCAGTCAGTCAGGCTATCTCGCTTCGCTCGGTTGTGGTTAATCTAACT
>JBAXPF010000017.1:0-26734 GCA_037132955.1 Verrucomicrobiota bacterium
GTCACGTGGTCTCGCTCAAGGCGGAGCCGGTGGCGGGTGACTTGGGCCGGTGGGCGCTGTCGGTCGATTCGGACGGGGCCTTCAAACTTCAAGTTAGGCACGGCGACACCACCGAGGTCTACGAAGTCAAACCGGGAGGCAGCAAGTTCGCCTATCCGCAGCGCCCCTGACGAAACAGCTCATCCGCCAATGCGGACGCATTGAGTCAATCCATCTTTGGGCAACCCGGCAAGGGCAAAGGCTGAGAAAGTTTTATTAGATTGACCCACGCCCAATTGGTGGGACAAATCCACCATGATTGTGACATTGGATGCCAAGCGCCGCCTCACGGTACCCATGAGTCTGGCACCTGCCTCGCTAGGTGACACGTTCGAATCGTGGTTTGACCCGGAAGAAGATGAACAATTCAAGGCCTAGCTTAGGAAGTCTGAGGTTGTGTGACACGGATTGTGAACCCATCACGCGGTGAAATAGGGGTTCGTGTGTCGATCATTCTTTGCGCGGCTTGAGCAACGTCGTCACCACTGCGCGTATCTGCGTGCCGAGAATGGCGTAGCCCTTGGCGTTGATGTGAACCCCGTCCGCGAACAGGGCGGCGGTGGGCGTGCCGTCGCGGTCTCGAAACTGCGTGCCGAAATCGCGGAAGGTCACGTAATTGCTATCGCTGAAACGGGTGGCCAGCAACTGATTAACCGGTCCGGTCTTGAGGAGACCGGAATCATCATCACGCCGCGGAAGAATTCCGAGCAGCAGGAGCTTCGCCGTGGGTTGTTTTTCATGTGCGGCATGACACACCGCCTCGACCCCAGTTGCGATGTCTTCCGGGGTGTTGATGCCGATGTTGTTCGTACCTATCTTGATGATGATGACTTTGGGTTCAATGGCGTCGAGCTCACCATGCTCGATACGCCACAACACATTCTCGGTGCGGTCCCAGCCAAATCCCAGGTTTTCGACGGCGATGCCGGCAAAGCAATCCGCCCACGCTTGCGCTCCCCATGCCATGGGTGCCTTGGGCTCCCCGCCCCAGTAATGAATGATGGAATCGCCAAAGATGACAACGTCGGGCTTGATTTGTTGGTTGCGACCTAGAATTTCCGCGTGACGATTCTGCCAGTTGTATGTGGCATGGTCGCGGTCCTGCGTTACAGGTGAGGTGGTCACTAGGCCAGCGGCATTGCAGGCGATGGCGAGAGTGATGGGGAGAAGGGCGGCTAGGATTCCCGGCATGAACAGGCGCGGGGTCGGGTGATGGATGCTCATGTTTCTCATGTGGATATGTTATCGCTGGGTGCTTGCCGAGAATACGGCCAAAATCTCACAGGTCAATCTTCAGGTTGTCCCCATGGTTCGTGCCAAAAAAATCGAAAGAAATCCCCCAGCCTGGCACGTTGATGGAGTACCATATTGGAGGCCATTAGCGCCGCGAAAATGCCCGGCATGAAGGGAAACCAAACACGACAATGACAAGACGATCACGCACATGGATCATGGGGCTTGGCTTCGGCCTATCAGGAATATTGGCTGCCGTGGCAGCGGACGCTGTTGCCAGTGTGGTCGGCGCGCCAAACCGTGGCGGTAAGCTGTGGTATGGGCGCGCTTGCAGGATGGCAACCGCACAGGCAAGTGCGGGTGTTGCCTTGCCCGCGCCTGCCACCCCCGCCGCCATGAGGCAGCGTCTTGAGGTGGAGTTCAACCCCGACGCATTGCTCAGGGCAGTCAAAGATTTGGCGGCCACCTACCCGGAGCGCTGCAAATTGCCTGAAAACTTCGAGGTGAAGCTCGCCGGCTATCGCGCCCGGTTGCCGCAGATCCGCGAGGGGCTTGTGAGCAAGGATCCGGCCCAAGTCGAGGCGGCGTGCCGCGCCGCCGAGGATATACTGGCGTTCGGGCGTGCCAACCTGCTGGCCAATCCGTTGCTGGATTTCGATCAGATCCTGGTGCTGCGCCGCAGGTTTCCAGAGGCCCGGGCCCGCTCGGTCATGGGGGGCGAGTTGGGCTTCCCAGACGCCAACTTCTATAATCTAACGAGTGTGCCAAGAACAGCCTGGGACAATGAGATCGCGGTGCTTTCCCATTTGCGCGACCAACCCCGCTTGGAGCGGTTGTTCCAAGCCGAGCCCGGCCGGATCGTGCGCGACCTGATGCTGGACTATGACGCCAAGCGTCTGGCATTCTCCAACCGCGGCCCGAATGACCGGTGGGCGTTGAGCGAGATCCGGTGCGATGGGACCGGCTTGCGGCGGTTGACTCCTAACGAAACTTATCCGGACGTCGATTTCTTCGGCCCCTGTTATCTGCCGGATGGCAAGATGCTGCTGAGCTCCAACGCCAGCTTGCTGGGCCTGCCGTGCGTCAATGGCGACGCCCTGATCGCCAATCTCTATCTGCTGGATCCCGCCACCGAGGCGCTGCGGCAACTGGCGTTTGATCAGGACAGTGATGCCTATCCGACGGTGCTCAATGACGGACGCGTGATGTTTTTGCGGTGGGAATACAGCGATATTCCCCACTATTTTTCCCGCCGCTTGATGTCGATGAACCCGGATGGAACCGGTCAGACCGCCCTCTATGGCAGCAACTCCATGTTCCCGACGACCTTTCTGTTTGCCAAGCCGGTGCCGGGCCAGCCCAGCATGGTGGTCGGGGTCATCGGCGGGCATCACGATGTGAGTGAATGCGGACGGCTGGCTTTGTTAGATCCGGGGCTTGCCCGCAATTACCCGTTCCAATTCCGTCCCAAGAGCAAGGAATGGGGGAGTCCCGGCAGCGTGATGGACAATGTGCCGGATATCCTGCCAGCGGCCAAGACCGGCTTCATCCAGACCCTTCCCGGGTTTGGCCAGCCGGTGGCCGCCCGGGTTTGTGACAGCGCCAATACCCTGGCCTACGCCAAGGAGATCAGCTCGGTCTTCGCCCACCCCTATCCGCTTTCCGACAAGTATTTCCTGGCGGCGATGAAACCGAATCCGGGCGCGCTGTGGGGGATCTATCTGGTTGATAGATTTGACAATCAAACGCTGCTGGCCGAGGTGGAAGGAGAGGCATTGTTGGATCCCGTTCCGTTCAAGGCCTCTCCGCGTCCACCGGTCATTCCCAACCGCGTCCAACCGGATAGCAAGGTGGCCGATGTCCACATCGCCGACATTTACACCGGCCCGGGTTTGCAAGGAGTGCCGCGCGGCACCGTGAAGAATATCCGGGTGTTTTCCTATCACTTCGCCCACTTCGGCCGCGGCGGGCATGATTCGGTGGGCGTCCAAAGCAGTTGGGACGTCAAGCGCATTCTGGGTGAGGCGACGGTTGAACCGGATGGCTCGGCGTTTTTCCAGATTCCGGCCAACACGCCGGTCTCCCTGCAACCGTTGGATAGCGAGGGCCGCGCCGTCCAGTTGATGCGCAGTTGGTTGGTGGGCATGCCGGGCGAACATATCTCCTGCAGCGGTTGCCACGAGGATCGCGGCACCGTGCCCCAGGGACGGATGTTGGCAGACAACCGGCCGGCCGAAACCCTCAAAACCGGCAAGGACGGGCCGCGTCCCTTCGCATTTGCCTATGAGGTCTATCCGGTCCTCCAAAAATACTGCGTCGAGTGCCACCAAGGGCCGGCCAAAATGGGATTGCACGGCAAGCCCAGCTTCAAGGATCCGCAGGGCGCTTACGATGCGCTTCATCCTTATATCCACCGGCCCGGTCCTGAAAGTGATTCGGCACTGCTGGTGCCGATGGAATATCATGCCTCCACCAGCCGCCTCATCCAGATGTTGGAAAACGGCCACCACGGCGTGCAACTCGCCAGCATGGATGCAGCGGCGCGCCAGCAGCTCTATCGCTGGATCGATTTGAACGTGCCCTGGCGCGGCGCATGGGAGCCAGCTCCGGAACAGGACTTGCGACGTCGCGAACTGGCGCGCCAGTTTTCTAACATCGACGCCGACCCGGAAGCCGAATACCGGAAGGCAATGGCGGAGTTCCGGGCAGGTCCGGTCCCCACCCCTGCACCCCGCGCGACCGATGCGTCCCCGGCCGCGGACGCACTCCGCGCGCCCGCCGCCCCTGCGACAAGCGGCGCCTCCAGGGAGATCGACCTTGGCAACGGTCGCAAGATGAGCTTTGTGCAAATCCCGGCCGGCGTTTTCGTCATGGGCTCGCTTGCGGGCGAGTCTAACGAGCAACCGCGCGCCCTGGTTAAAATCGCCAAGTCGTTTTGGATGTCGGTAACGGAAGTGACCAACGGCGAGTTCGCCGGGTTTGACCCCGGGCATGACACCCGCTATCTCGATATTCACGGCAAGGATCACTCGATTCCCGGCTTCATCGCCAACCACCCCGACCAGCCGGTGGCACGGGTCTCCTGGCAGGAAGCACGGCGCTTCTGTGAGTGGTTAGGCCACATGGCCGGCCACAAGGCGACGCTGCCGACCGAGGCGCAGTGGGAATGGGCTGCCCGCGCCGGTACTGAGACCCCGTATTTCTATGGCACACTCGACACGGATTTCAGTCCGTTTGCCAACCTTGCCGACCAGGGGCTGCGCTGGTCATCCACCTCATGGCAGGGCCCGAGTTTGCTCCAGAAATTGGACCCCTATCCACCGGAGATGAATTTTCCACTCCACGATGAGCGCTTCAACGACAAGACTTTTGTGGTGGATTACGTCGGCCAAAAGCGGGCCAATGCATGGGGTCTCAAGGACATGGTCGGCAATGTGAGCGAATGGACGCTGAGCAGCCATCGCCCCTATCCGTATGTCGACAGCGACGGGCGCAACAACGGTGATGTCCATGAACCCAAGGTCGCGCGCGGCGGGTCCTGGGCAGATCGTCCGGTGAATGCCGGGGCCTCCGTGCGCCGGGCCTATAACTCGTGGCAGAAGGTTTATGATGTCGGCCTGCGTGTCATCCTCGAAGAGTAGTCCTTTGAGTTAAGGGGTGTTTTCCTCGTGTAGCGTGCTGACCGTGAAATTGCGTTCGTCGGTGAGCGACAGGAAATAGGCGCTGACTTTCTTGTCCTGCGGCAGATCCGCGGAGAGGGTGTGGGTCATTGGGTCGAGCATGGCGGGCAGCGTATCCCACACCCGCGGCCGCCAAGGGCCGCTGTCGCAGGTGAAGACGAGTGCCGCGCGGCGGGCCTCGACCGGTCCGGAGTAGGTTGCGCTGACGGTTAGATTGCTACGCTTGAGCCGGCTGACTTTCAAGAACGGTGTGCCGAAGTCGATGATGCTATCGACATAGGGTTCCACCTCTCGGATGTCCCAGCGGTGCTGGTGGATGATGTGGAGGATCAGGCACATGGCCACCGGGCCTTGGCACTGCAGCGCGGATTTTTTCAGGGTGTTCATCGGGAAATGGGAATCGTTGGTCCCATTGGCGAACATCATTGCGCAGCGCGCGTGCTGCGTGTGGCTGGAGGGATCATACAGGGCGACCCATTTCTGCATGTTCTTCTTTGACATCTTCTGGTTCAAGAGCCCCTCCCAGGCGCCTTCCTCCTGATAGAATCCGCAGCCAAAGACCGGGACGACGACTTTGAGTTTCGGGTCGAACCCGGCGATGATGCAACTCAAGTAAGCGCCCCAACTGATGCCCGTGGCGCCGATGCGCTCTTTGTCGATATCCGGGAAGGATTCTAGCAAGGCGTGGCCGCGCACGATCGCCGCGATCGCCTGATAGGCCCAGATGTCGCGCGGATCGCGTTGGCGCTTGGCGTCGGGCGTAGTGGTGGTTGGCGCCCCCGGTCGCAGCGAGCTTAGCGAGATGAAGCCGAACTCCTGTGCCTCGGTGCCCTCGGGGGTGTCGGTTGGTGCGCCGAAGATGGTGTTGTCCTCGAGGCTGGGCAGTCCGTCGGGCATCCGCTGGTCAGTGGGACCGCAGCCCTTGAGATCGAACACCAGCGCGGCGTAACCGCGCCGGGCCCAATGCTCGGCCCACTCTGGAATAGCGGTGCCGCCGCCGCCGTGAATCAGGAGCATGGCCGGAAACGGGCCCTTGCCGTCAGGCCGCGCGTAACGGGCAAAGACGCGCGTCGGTTTGCCGCGATATGGCACGCTGTCGAAGTACAGATCCTGGACGTATCCTTGCAGCGGATTGGAGGTCAGAGGATCGGTAAACGAAATGCCTTTCATCCGATAGAAGTCGCGGGTGATGGGTTTTTTCTCGCCCCAAGTGACCTGCTGCGGGCAGGTGAACAACTCCTTGAAGTTCCAGAGCGTGTCGAAGTCTTGTTGGGTGACCCCATCGGGGTCGGCGGCGGCGCGGGCAGGGTCCGCGCACCCCGCGCCGAGGCAAGCCATCAGCATGCATGTCATCATGCCGGTCAATTGGTAACGCATCATATTCTTCAAGGCGGTTGGATTCATGTGAGGGGGGAAGTGCTGCGGTGGATCCCGTCGATCAGCGCAAGGCCGGACCAGCCTTGAGAATGTTGTCGTCGATGATTTGCACCGTCGAGAGCATGTTGAGTTGGGCGTAGTTCATATATTCCCAAACGATTTTCTTGTCTCTGGTGATCTCGGTGATTTGCGGCAAGCGTGGTATGCCGCGGCCGCCCGGTTGCCAGTTGACAAACACGGTATTTCCGTTAGGCAGACGCTGCAGGCCGGATACAAATCGCAACGGCCGCTCGGGCAGTTCGTTTTCGGTGATTTTCCAGACCTCCTTGGCATCCTTGTCAAACTCGATGATCTCATGGCCGTCACCGCCGGAAACCAATGTGTTGCCGTCGGGCAGCCTGATGCCAACAAATGCATGGAGCGACACCGGGAAAGTCCGGAGTACCTTGCCCGTGCCATCGACCTCATAAAGTTTCTTGTTCTCGCCATCGGGCGTCTCCGCCATCAGGCCGTAGAGATAGGTTCCTTGAGGTGTCTTGCGGACCTGCCGGAAGGTGGCATGGGGATTGGTGATTTTGGTGTGGATGACGATGTTGGCGACGATGTTGCCCTGGCGGTCGATCTCGAGAATGCGTGGCGGACTGCCGCTTTTGGCGAGCACCACGTTGCCGTTAGGCAGTGGCTGAGCCGAATGGATTTCACCGCCGACCGGCGCGTCGCAAGTCCGATACTGCCAGACCGGCTCGCCTTTCCGGGTGAGCATTTTCGCGCCGCGGGTGTAGGTGTAGAGGATGTGGCCGTCGTGGGTCAGGCAGGCGTCGTTGCAGTCGTCGGTCACCCGCAGCAACCACTCAAGGCCGCCCTGCAAATCGATCATGGCGATGCGAGCGGTTCCGTTGCCGCCGACGAGCATGCAATGGCTCGCGCCTTGCGTGATCGGGACAATCAGCGGCGGCTTCGTGTCGGATTCGGCCGGGAGTGCGGCCATGCCGGTCAGCCATAGGATGAGTGTCAAGCCGGGTAAATGCAGGTCGTGCATGGTGATGTTAGGAAGTTGCTTGCGGGATTAAGTCAGCGGTCATAAGCGTAGCTTTGCACCCCGCCTTGCCAAGATTTATGTGGGAAATCCTTCGGGGATGCATGCATCGCCCAAGAACCGTCACTGGCATGGAACGGGGCTTGTCAGGTGCCGGTTGCCGCGATGCAAGAACATGACACTCACCCGCCCTCTAAGGTGTTGCGTGGCCGGCGAATGCATGGCAACCTCCATTTTTCCACCGGTATGGCCACCGGTTCTTGCAACGGCTTTCACCACAAAAGCAATTTCCTGGCACTCACCTCATGGCAGTGAATGCTTCATTCAGCCCCGCTCCGACCGCACACGATCATGAAGACTCTCATTCACTTCCTGCTTCTTTGTTTCATTGCCGCCACCCCAGGGATCGCAAACGCCGCTCCTCCTGCGCCAGCGGCAGCCGCGACCACCGAATGGGAACTCTGGCTGCCGCCCAGCGGCAAGCCGGTCATTGCCGTGTTCGTCGCCCCGCGCTGGGGGGATGGTGCGAACATGGTCGGCATCATTCAAAAAAATCTCGGCGAACAACTCGGCATCGCCACCTTGCTAACACGTGAGGATAAAATGAGCTTCAAAGAAGATCACTTCGTCCCATCCATCGCCAAGACCCTTACCACGGCTGCCGCCGCAAAGAGCCACCCCGAACTCGCCCACGCGCCGCTCATTCTCTGGTCGCACTCGAATTCCGCCGCCTACATTCAGCGCAGTCTGATAGATTTTCCCGAGCGCATCATCGCCTACTGCTTCTTCAAATCCGCGTATGGCCATAACAACGACCTCGGCACAGGCGCCGCCGCAACCACTTCACCCTACGGCTACAGCTCGCCCATCCTCAAAGACGGCGAAGCCAAAAGCATCCCCAAGACCACCGCGCAAGTAATCGGCCTCAGCATCTGGGATATGAACGACCGGATCAAATCCCCCGGCTACAACCAGGACAACGAGCGTGCAGCCATGCTCAAAAATATGACCGAGGCCCGCAAACAGGGAGCCTTGGTCCACGTCGCTCTCGTGCGCGGCACACACCACATGATTGATGGCCAGCAAGACCTCATGCTCAGCTTTTTCAAAACCGCCATCGCCCTGCGGGTCCCGCCCGACGCTGCCCCCGCCAAAGGCCCCGTAAAACTCAACACCATCGCCGAATCTAGCGGATTCATCCAGGACGAAGCCACCAAAACCATCCACCCGTACACCAGCTTCCCCGCCAGCGGAAAGCGGAGCGAAGGCTGGTGGCTCCCCAGCCGCGACTACGCCACCCTCTGGAACAACTACGCCCTCAACGCCAAGGGAACCGTGGCTGCACCGGTGAAGTAGCTCGCGCGGGAAGGATCTCCTCCGGTGCTTGCCGCCCCGCTGCAGTTCCGCTATGAACCGGGCGTGAGCCTGCGCACCCGTGACTTTGATTACCATCTGCCCGACGCGCTGATTGCCGCGCGGCCGCTGGCCGAACGTTCGGCTTCGCGGATGCTGGTGGTGCATCGCGACAGCGGTTTGATAGAGCACCGGCTGTTCCGGGATTTTCCCGGCTATCTGGAGGTGGGCGATTTGTTGGTTCTGAATGACACCAAGGTGATTCCGGCGCGGGTGTTCTCCGATGATGGCAAGATCGAACTGCTTTGCCTGGACCGCCTGTCGGCCTGCGAGTGGCGTTGCCTGGTGCGACCCGGCAAACGCATGAAGCCGGGTCGCACGCTGAGCGTGGGCGGCACCGTCGGCACCGTCACCGAGGTGTTGGCCAATGGCGACCGCCTGTTGCGCTGGGACGCGCCGGTGGACTTGCTGCAACACGGGCATCTGGCATTGCCGCACTACATGGGCCGCCCGGACGATGCAACCGACCTCGAGCGCTATCAAACCGTGTTTGCCCGTGAGGAAGGCGCCATCGCCGCACCCACCGCCGGTTTGCACTTCACGCCGGAAATGTTGGATAAACTGCCGCACGCGTTTCTCACCTTGCACGTCGGCGTGGGCACCTTCCGCCCGGTGAGTGTGGAAGTGGTGACGGATCACATCATGCACGCGGAGAGTTACGGGGTGACGGCGGTCACCGCGGCGGCCGTGAATGCCGCGGCACGGGTGGTGGCGGTTGGCACCACGGTGACGCGCGTGCTCGAGTCGCTGCGCGCCGCGGATGGCAGCCACCGGATAGACCCCGGCACCCACCGCGGCGAGACGGATATCTTCATCCATCCTCCCTATCAATTCGGCGTGGCCGGCGGCTTGCTGACCAACTTCCACCTGCCGCAAAGCACGCTGCTGATGCTGGTGTGCGCGTTTGCCGGGAGCGAGCTGGTGCTGGAGGCCTACCGCCAGGCGGTGGCGCAGCGTTACCGCTTTTACAGCTACGGCGATTGCATGCTGTTGCTCTAACGCATCAGCCTTTCAAGGTGGCGTCGAGCCAGGCGAGGAGTTTTTTGCGATAGGCCCCTTGGTTGCGCACGAGTGAATCGCCGTGGTGACCCTCCTTGACTTCAAACATTGTTTTCGGCTCGCCTGCGGTCTTGAATAACAAGCGGCCCTGCTCGACCGGCACCACCTCGTCCTTGGTGCCGTGAACAATGAGCAGCGGCACCGGTGCGATTTTTCCGACGGCATCCTTGGGCGCCCATTCATCCGTGACGAGATTGGCCCCCACCTGACCGGCGAAGGTTCGCGCCATTGCCAGATAGGAGGAAAACGCGGCATCCGTGATCACCGCTCGCAGGCCCTTGACCGGTGACTCGGCCAGCGCCGCGAGGGATTGGGCACCACCCAGGCTGTGTCCGTATGAGATGAGCCGCCCGGCGTTCACGTCGGCACGCTTGCCGACGTAGTCGAACGCCGCTCTCACATCATCCAGCATGCCACGTCGGTTCACCGTGCCGCCGGATCTCCCAAACCCCCGGTAGTCATAGGTCAGGACATTGTATCCCGCGTCGACGAACCACATGGCAAAGCCAAGGTGATGGCCGATCGAGCCGGCGTTGCCATGGGAGAACACCACCGTCGCCTTGGCCTGTTTGCCTTGCACCGGGACGAACCAGCCGTTGAGCACCGTGCCGTCCTTGGATTTGAAATTCACCTCCTCATACTTGTAGCCCCAATCCTTCGGTGTCGCGGGCACATCATGTGTGGGAAGATAGAACAACTGGTTGCCCCCGTCCTTTCCCAACATGGCTTCGGCGATCCGTGTGAGATCATCCTGCGCAAGCTGAGGGGGTGGCGTGCCGTCCGCACCGCAGGCAAGCCCCAGCGTGCCCAGCCAGCCTATGACAGCACGAAAATTCATGCCGACAACCCACCACGATCCAACCCTGTTGTCCACTAAAACCTTCCGCCAATCTCACGCTTGCGCTTGCAAGGTTCTTTGGAGGCGCGCGGTCTCCACGCTTGCATGGGGGCGGGTCGGCTGCTATGGCCATGGCGCCATGGCCACATTCAACACGAATTTCCTCAAGCTCAAAGCCGGATACTTGTTTCCTGAAATTGCCCGCCGGGTGCGGGCCTACAGCGAGGCCAACCCGGAGCTGGCGGCCCGCCTCATCCGCTGTGGAATTGGTGACGTGACCGAACCGTTGCCCGCCGCCGCCATCGCGGCGATGCACGCCGGCGTGGATGAACTGGCATGCCGCGAGACGTTCAAAGGCTACGGCCCGGAGCAGGGGTATGAATTTCTACGCCAGGCCATCATCGACCATCAATTCGCCGGCCTGGGCATTGTCGCCGATGAGGTGTTCATCTCGGATGGATCAAAGTGCGACACCGGCAACATTCTGGATATCTTCGGCAAGGGCAACGTGATCGCCATCACCGATCCGGTCTATCCGGTGTACGTCGATACCAACGTGATGGCCGGCAACACCGGCGACGCCGATGCCAGGGGCGCCTATGCCGGCTTGCTCTATCTGCCGTGCAATGCCGCCAACGGGTTTGTCGCCGATGTGCCCAGGGAACATGCGGACCTCATCTATCTGTGTTTTCCTAACAACCCGACTGGTGCCGTGGCAACGCGGCCGCAACTCGAGGCATGGGTCGCCTATGCGCGGGCCAATGATGCGATCATTCTGTTTGACGCGGCCTATGAGGCGTTCATCCAGGATCCGGCGATCCCGCGCTCCATCTTTGAAATCGAGGGCGCGCGCGAGTGTGCCATCGAGTTCCGCTCGTTCTCGAAAAACGGCGGCTTCACCGGCGTGCGTTGCGCCTATGTGGTGATACCGAAGTCGGTCACCGGCAGCGACGGCATGGGCGGCCGCGTGTCCATGCACCAACTTTGGTCGCGGCGCCATAGCACCAAGTTCAATGGCGCCAGCTATCCGGTGCAGAAGGCGGCCGCCGCGATCTTCTCTCCCGAGGGCAAGGCACAGGTCGCCGCTCTGATAGATCACTACATGGGCAATGCCAGGTTGCTGCGCGAGGCATGCGCGGCGGTGGGCTTGCCGGTGTTTGGCGGCGTGAATGCGCCGTATGTCTGGGTCGGTTGCCCGGCGGGCCTGAGTTCCTGGGACATGTTCGACAAGATGTTAGCCGAAGCGCAGGTGGTCATCACGCCCGGTTCCGGTTTCGGCTCCGCCGGCGAGGGGTACTTTCGCA
Source organism: Verrucomicrobiota bacterium (assembly GCA_037132955.1). Taxonomy (GTDB): domain Bacteria; phylum Verrucomicrobiota; class Verrucomicrobiia; order Verrucomicrobiales; family Akkermansiaceae; genus Luteolibacter. The sequence continues at coordinate 11,980 of JBAXPF010000017.1, forward strand.
TCTCGTCGTTCAACTCCCGCGCCAACGCCGAGGAAGTCTGCCGGAGATTGCAGATGCTGGTGGGGTGACAAGACACAAGACTTGGAGACGCAAGACGCACCTGCGGGAGCGAGAGACTGGAGGCGGGACGCCTCCAGCACGGCCTGCGACGAGACGTCGCAGCCACGATTGGCGAAGCCATCTTCTCTTGTGTCTTGCGTCTTCTGTCTTGGAGCGCAGCGGTCTTCTGTCTTCTGTCTTCTGTCTTATTCCACTTTCATCATCACGCTGCCGCTGTGGCTGTTGAACTCCGGGGCATACATGCACTGGATTTCAGCGATGCCCGTCGGATAGGTGCCACGGAGCTGGACCCGCGCGGAAGTCTCAAAGACATAGGTGCCGCGCGGCAAGCGATCGATGAAGAAATGGTCGGCGGTGTCCTTGGTCATTTCGTAATAGCCGAGGCCGTCCTGCCATTTGTAGTTAGATAACACATTGACCGGATCCACGCCGCTGCCGCGCTGGTTCTTGAGATGGATGTATTCCATGTCGCGGTCGGCGCGGATTTCCACGCGGGTGACGATTTCATCGCCGGGCTTGAGCGCGCCGGCCACCGCTTCGAGCGTGGCACCGTCCTTGGTCATGCGTTTGACAAACAACGACTTCTTCACCTCCAACGGATTGCCCTCGTGCGGGGTGATCTTCGACACATCCTCCAGATACTGCCAATGCAGCGACCCCCAGGACACCCCGGCATCCGTCTTGGTGAGCTTGATCTTGCCCATCGCCGGCTTGACCTCTGTGGCATGGAATTTCTTCTCATAAAACCCGGTTCCGGGCTCGACGTTTTCCGGTTTGATAGCCACCCCAGCCAGCTCGGCTTTCACCAGCGCAGCGGAGGCGAGGCGCTTGACATCGCCGCCTAACAAAAGTGCGTAAATCGCGTCGGCGGTGGACTTGGTGGTCTTCCAACCCTGGGTTTGTTTTTGTTTGAGCAGCCAGACCTGGCAATCGTCGACCGCCTGCATGTCAGAAGCCACTTCGCGGAACGCCTCGATGATCATCGCCTGGGTTTCCACCGGGGCCTCGTGCCAATAATACCCCTCATTGAGGCGCCAATGCATGCCGAGTTCCTCCGTGTTGCGCGCGTTCTCGCGCAGCGACTTGATGATGGCCGGCGGCGTCTGCTTGTCGCCGAAGCGCCACAGCCCGAGCGCGGTGTGACTGCGCGTCATCAGGCTCGGGTTGTCCATCCAGTACTTGGCGCCTTGTTTGAGGAAATAATCGACAGCCTCCTTGTTGTCGTCGCCGACAGGCCGTTGTTCCAGATAGAAACTGCGGCCATACAGATACATCGCGACGAACGAGCTGAAGTGGTTGGCATCGCGGTCCTTGCGCTTGATGTCCTGATAGGTCTGGCGGATCTGGCCGTCGAGCCAATCCAGCGCGCGCAGCGCGAGGTCGTTGTTGATGTTCACTCCGAGGTGGTTCAAGCGCCCGGTCCCGGTGACAATATAGAGCGTGATATAATCGCTGGCGCGGCCACCGGGGAACCACGGCCAGGCACCGCTGTCGAGTTGTATGTCTTCCAAGCGCTTCATGGCGCGCGTCATCTCGCTGTCGAGTCGGTTGTCGTCGAACAAGACACCAACATTCCGGCGGGCTTCGGTTTCCGAATTGCCGTCGCGTAACCACGGGGTTTCTTCTATCATGAGGCTCTTGAGGTCCTGGTTCTTGAGCAGCGGGCTCTCCAGCGTTTTCGGGGCGTTGCGCCACAGCTCGAACACCCGGCGGATCTTCGGATCGCTCTGCGCGATGTGCCGCGCCAACTGGTTGGCATAGTAGCGGTTGAAGACCTGCTCGGCGCATTCGTGCGGGAATTCCATCAGATAGGGCAGCGCCATCACTGCATACCACGCCGGCTGCGACACCACCTGCACGGTCAGCGCCTCATGCCGCAATGTGTCCGACTTGCCGCTATCCAACAACTTTTTCATTTCAAACTCGCGCGACCCGGCATTACGGATCGGCAGCGTGATCGACTCGGTGACAAGCTGGCGTTTTGACAGCACCGCGATCATGCCCTCCTCGCCATCGGACAAAGTGTCGGTGGCGGCCACCGCCTTGTAAGTGAGAAACCCCGCGCCATCCGGCACCTTGATCCGCCACGACAGGGTTTTCGATTCCTTGGCCGGGATCTCAAAGGGTTGCTCCTGATTTGTTAGAGAGAGCGCCGCATCGCGCGCCTCCAGCGTGGCGGCATCGGCGAAGCTGAGCCTGGCCTTGCCGGATTGCGGCTTGTCGCTCTGGTTGGTGATTTTCACCGTGAACTCGATCTCATCGCCCTCGCGCAGGAAGCGCGGCGGGTTCGGTTGTGCCATCAAGTCCTTGGCGGTGACGGTTTCGCCTTCGAGATAGCCGGAGCGCAGTTTGGCATCGTGGGCAAAGCCCATGAACCGCCATTTCGTCAGCGCCTCCGGCATGGTGAAGGTCATTTTCACCATGCCCTTGTCATCGGTCGTTAGATGCGGCTCGAAGAATGCGGTCTCCTGCAGGTTCTTGCGCGCAGAGACTTTCGATAGATCCGGCGCGGCGGCCCCGGCACGGTCGGGGTTGTTCAAAATCGCATCGATGGAATCGCGGGTGATGGCCGCATCGCCCGAGCGATTGCCGGCAGTCAAGTTTCTCATACGCGCTCCCGGAAGTGCCCCCTGCACCCCCCCGAGCACCTCCCCCAAGGACGCTGGCCGCATGGGTGCCGGCGCGCACCGCTCGTCCTCGGCGCCGTCCATCAGCATGGATCTTTTTGCTGCGAAGCCGAAGGCCATGCCGCCGCCACCACGGCCGACGCCACCACCGAATCCCATCCCCCGGCCAGGCCTTGGTTCAAACCATACGGTGGCATCCGACTGGCTGGACCAGTCGTTCAAGACATCCGTGACAAAATGCCGGTAGCTCGGTTGGCTGTAGCCGGTGTATGGATTCCAATTCCGGTCCCGGGACAGGAAATGAACCAGTCCGCCGATACCAGCGATGGGACCCGGGTTGCTGTCATGATAGAAATTCCCACTCAGCGACCTCGTCCATTCGTGGCGTGCGAAGATATCCAGCGACGCGTCATACAGCACGCCTAACATCTCGACCGCAGATTTTTCCGCGCCCTCGACAATGACCGACCAGGTTTCCTTGGCACCGGGTTCAAGCTTCGAGCGCATGCTTTCAAATTTGAGTGAGAGATCGTGTTTGCTCCATGGCACATCGACCGTGACGGATTGGTGATAGGCGCGGTTCTCATGGACAAACAACAGGCGCACCTGGAAGCCTCCGCGATGTTCCTCAGTCACTTGGAAACGCAACATTTCCTGTGTTTTTGTCCCATCCGACCAGCCTTTGCGCAAGATCTTCCCGCGCTGCTCGATCTCGAAATACACCCGCGCCTTGTCATAGCCGGTGCCCCACACGGCGACAAACTCCCCGCCCGGTAAGACTTTTTCGTTCTTCAATGCAAAATGATTGGCAACTCTAACGGATAACGTGGCGGCCTCCGGATCGAGCACGCGCAGGGGCAGCAGCGCGGTGACCTTTTTGCCCGCGGCATCGGTGGTTTCTAACAAGGCCCGGTATTCACCGGCGGCCAGTTTGATCTCGGTGACGGCCTTGCCATCCTTGTCGGTGGCGAATTCGTTTCTCTGCACCACCTCGCCCAGCTCCCAACTGTTGGGGTCGGCCGGATCCTTGTCAGCCTTGCGTTTATCCAGAACCGGCCACGGCGTGGCGATGCGTGCACGCAGCACGGACGCGGGTTGGACGAGCCGGTGCACGGTCACCGTGCCCTTGGCGGCCACCGGCAGGTCATCGACGGTGGTGGTGGTGATGGTGAGGTTCACCGGCTTGGATACTTCCTGCCACTTCTCGGCGGCGAGTGCGGCTTTGATGCCGACATAGCCGGCCTTGACGGCGCGGGTGGCGTTGCGGGATTCGCCGGTGCCGTCGGTCACGTCCACCTTCACCTCATAGGAAAACACCGGCTCCTCGGACGGCGCGATGTCCTTGTCGGGCTCGGCGATGAACTCGATGTCGAAGCTGCCATCCGGCTTGCTGACCCCATCGCCGTGGGCGATTTGTTTGGCGTCGCTGTCGCGCGGCATGAACCACCAGCACCAACGGCCCCAGTCGGGCCACAGCGGCGTGCGGGTCACACTCCACTTGACCTTGGCGCCATCAAGCGCGGCTCCGGTGTAGGACAGCGCTTTGGCGGTGACCACAACCTTGTCGCCAAGCTTCGGTTCGGCCTTGGCCGGACCAACCTCGGCGTAGAACTTCGGCCGTTTGTATTCCTCGATCCTGACGAGTTGTTGGCCGTTGTTGCACACGAGCATCGCCTGGCCGAGCACGCGGTCGGTGGGGGCGGTGAAGCTGCCGCTGAAGGAGCCGACGGCGTTGGACTTGACCGCGAGTTTGGCGATCTCCTTGCCGTTGAGGTCTTGAAACAGGACCGTGAACTTTTGATTGTTGACGGTGTGATAGTCATTTTTCTTGCGATCAAAGGACGCGGCGATGCCCTTGAAGCGCAGCGTCTGCCCCGGACGATAGAGTGCGCGGTCGGTGAACAGATAGACCGCGTTGTCAGAGTCGGGCTGGTCCCGGTCAAATCCCCAGCCTTGCGTGCCGGCGAGTGAGTCGTCCTTATGGATCACGCGCGGGACAAGCTGTTCACGAACCCCGCCTTCGGCAAAGTAGAACCCGTTGGCATCGGTGGTTTTGGTCTGGCCAAGCGACCACTTGTTAGGTTTGTTGTTATAGGTCCACAACTCAACTTTGGCACCCTGGATCGGTTCGCCGGTGAGCGCGTGGGTGACAAAGCCGGCATGGCCGCCAGGCGAGGTGCGGGTGGCGAGTGCCAGGTCGGAGACCCAGACATTTGCGTTGGTGAGGAGGTTTTTATCCAACGCAAATTCCGCATTGGCGCTGGCGATCAGTTCGTAATAGCCCTTGGCGAGATCGAGCGGCGCGTCCAGCGGCTTGGTTTTCGCCAGAAATTCGGCGGTTGCCTCCAGGTCCACCGACCACTCCCTGACCGGCTTCGAGGCTAACAAAGTTTTCAGCGACCTATCCATGTTGGCCAGGCTGCGGGGGCTGTTGTTATCCGGGCTCCACTTTGCCGGATAGAGGCGGAACCAGAGTTTGGTGATGTTGCGGTATTGCAGATCGAACTGCGGCTTGGCGGCATTCCACACCAACTCGGTGGACACCGTGCATTCTTTCTGCTCGACCGCCTCGATGGCATTCACGCACATCGCACGGAAGGTGGACTCGGGGAACGCGTCGCGTCCGGCGATGGCGATGGCGCGGGCATCGGTCATGCGCTTTTGGCCGATGAGCAGGTGGGACAGATTCGCGCGGGCCAGTGATTGCAGTTCGTTGCCCTCGGCGGACTGGATGATTTCGCGCAGGCGTTCTTCCAGGCGCTTGTCGGCGTGCTCGCCGGTCACCGCGGCTTTGGCCCAGCCGAGGCGCTGCAAATCGACGTGGATGCGCGCGGCAACATCCGCCTGATGGAACGCCAGCAATTCCTGATAGAGCTTGATTGCCTTGAGCTTCCAGGATTTTTCATCGGTGCTTGCGGGTTGCCAGGCGAGGAACTCGGCGGTGGTGCCAAAAGCGGGGGAGTTGTTATCGAAGGTGAAGGCATCCTCGGCCGCGGCATTCACCTGTTCTTCGGTGGCGTAGAAGCTGAGGATTTGATGGATCAGGAAATCATAGAGGGTGGGCCGCAAGGCATCCGGCGCCGTGCCTTTGCTGATCAATAGGTCATAATCGCCGATGGGGGTTTTCCTGAGAGACTCGCGATTTGTCAGGGCGGCGTTGAAGCGCCCGTCGATCTCGGCAAGGATGCGTTTCAGGTCCCACGTCTGGATGTCGTCGCCCGGATTGGCTGCCGTCTGGGTGCGCTGCATGAACTGCCAGCGGTTTTGATAGAAATACTCCCACAGCCAGAGTGCCTGGAGGGTTTGGAGCAGCGGGTGCATTTCTGCGGGGGCCGTGGTCAGTTCCGCGTCCATGCCCGCGATGCGGCCGATGGCATCCTTGCCCTCGGCGATGCGCCCGTCCAAGAGCACGCGCTGGGCGGTGGCGCGGACCGCCTCCGGCCAGGCCTTTTCCGCGCGGGCTTGTTGGTCGATGGTTTTGAGCACCGCGACGGCCGACTTCGGTAAATCCTTGTTGAGGTGTTGCTTGACCTGGTTCCATGCGGAGTCGCGCGGGGCGGCGTAACCGATGAGGGTGGTCAGCAAAAGGACGGCTGGGATGCTGGATGTTTTCATGGCGGGGGGGCGGACGGGTTCGATCCAATTGACGCGAGGACACCTATTTGTGACTTGAATCTGTCAGAAATTGTCATCCCGCACAATGCATAAGACACCCGGGTGCTCGGTTTCTTGGAAAATGGGGGCGTCGAAGGTCTGAACGTCTGAAAGTCTAAGTCGCAGAACGCGGGGGGTAGGGGTGGCTACGGACCAAGACAACCACTGATGCCAGCTGCTCTTCTCTTCCCTTGAGCCTTGGACATTGGAGTTGGATTGGATATTGGATATTGAGATTTCTGGCCGAATTGAATGTCCAACATCCAATTTCCAATATCCAAGGTGAAGAGATGGCGGTGCTCTGGCTGACGCAACCGGCCCGCCCGTGATCTTCATTGGCACACGGGCAAGCTGCCCGTGCCCCTCTTGAAGACGGGACTAGACAAGTGCCGTTCCCTGCCCGGCGGTGCTTGGGCTTTTCTTCATGCGGGGTGTGGCACCGCCCATGCGGGCGGATAAGGCGGCGGCTCGAGCCGCTTTGCCCACCCTTTGGTGGGGTTGGTGCTAAGGAACAGCATTGGGCATTCTTCCGGCAAGCGGAAGAATGCACAGAAGTAGTCCGCACAATCCTCCTCCGGACGCCTCGGAGAGGCATCCCTGCCTGATGCGAAACGGGGCCGCCGATCTGTCCGATCAGCGGCCCCGCAGCGGGAAAATCTCTGGCTCATGCTCAGCCGTTGCGGCGGCGCGTGCGCAACAGCGCCCCGGCACCCACCAGACAACCCAGACCTAACATGCTGGAGGGCTCGGGGACGGGGCTGACCTCGGAACTGGCCGTGAGGTTCACGTGGAAAGCACGGTCGAAAGTCTCAGCGGTCATGGGGCCTGTGATGGGGGTACCATTGGGCGTCGTGTACGCAGTGCCGCCCGTATAATCTGTGTCAACCTTAGCGACTGCGAAACCATCCCACGTGCCACCTAAGGCTTCAGCGGCCGGGTAGTCAGTAAACGACTGAAACTCGATGCCGTATGTCGTGTTAGGAGCGAGATGCACGGAGGACGCCAAAGCGGCTGTGACCCATGTGCCATTCGAGCGCGGGGCTAGGCCAGTTTCTGCGAGGAGTATGGTACCACCACTGTTACGCACACGCACATCAATCGCGGCGCCGTTAGGATTGCTCCATCCGATGTTGTTGTAGAAACTAAACGCACTGAGATCGTAGCCCGCGGCATTGGATGCAGTGGTAAACGTCTGCCCGCGGCTGGGCTTGTTGGACCAGAGGGTGTCTTCGGAGTCGGTGTTGCCTTGGATGCCCGTTAGCACAGCTATATCGGCCCCGTCAACCGTCGGAGCTGACGCCGAAACGGTGATGAAGGCCGCCTGGGCCGTGCCGGCGACGAGCAATGCGGCGAGGCCGCAGAAGAGGATGCGGGTGGGGGATTTCATGCGGTGCGGATGGATTTGTGGGTTGGATTTGAGATTGGGTTAGGATGCTCCGCCACATAAAATGGCAAAAAACCGGATGAGGTGAAGAAAAAAATGCGGGACCGGGGAGTTTTTTGGCGAACATTCAACATTCAAAATTCAACATTTACCATTCATCATCCCTCACGGCTTGGGAGGCTCGGAGCCGCGGAGGCGGGGGGCGGGGAGGGCAGGGAGGATGTCGGAGGCCTGGTCGTTTTGGCGTTGCTCAACGGCTTTGCGCCAAGCCGGGTTTTGGTCGGGATGGATATCGTTCTTGGGGGAGTGGAGGGCGGGGAGGGGCTCGGAGCTGCGGTCTTTTTCGAGGTTTTCCATGGCCTTGCGCCAGGCGGGGATTTGGTCGGGGGCGGCCGCCGCCGGATCGTTTTTGGTCTCGGGCAGCGGGAGGGCGGCGAGTTTGAGTTTGACTAACAAATCGCGGAAGACGAGGCGTTCCTGGCGCATGAGGCGCTCCCATTGGACTTGGCGCAACAAGGCGGTGCCGGCGTCGGTTTGCCCGACCAAGACGCGGGCGCTGCCTTCAAGCGCAGTCTGCATCATCGGATCCACATCCTTGCATCGGTGCAAATCCGGCAGGCGGCTCAGGGCGTCGGCCGGGCGGCCGGCTAACATCTCGGCGAGCATCAGCGTGGAATTGAAGCCCGGGCGCTGCGGGTTTTCCGCAAGGAGTTGCGCCGTGGCGGCGGCCACCTTGTCGGGTGGCAGTAGGCTGTGGATGAGGGCGAGGTAATAGAAATTGTTGCGCAGGTCGGTGTGGAACGGCTCGAAGTGCAGCAGGGTGCGGCACATGGCCAGCAGATCCTCACTGCGGCCTTTGGCAGCCAAGGCGTTGATGACCGGGATCAGGTCGTTGTAGAGCGGCACTTGGCCCCAACCCAGGCGGACGGCAGCGACCCAGGCGTCGATGGCCGCTTCCCTGGCGCCGTTGTGTTGGGCGATGCGGGCGATTTCGATGAAGCGGTTGTGTTGGGTGTTGAAGGCGGCGCGGTTCATGGCGCGGGTCAGGGCGGCTTCGGCGGCGGCGGGTTTACCGCGCAGCCACGCCAGATGGGCGTGTGCGATTTCGATATCGACGGCATCGACCGTCGCGGGCGGGGTGGCCAGCATGGCTTCGATTTCCTCGGCCTTGTGCAAGCGCAGCAAGACCTGCACGCGGGCGAGGAAGGCATCGGAGCGGGTGCCGGCCGGTTCTTTAAGGATCTCGGCGGCCTTTTCGACTTGGTTGTGACGGGCCAACCAGTTGCCGAGTACGGCGGGATCGGTGGTGGCAAAGCGTGCGATGGCCATGGCATGGAGACGCGGGGCAGACTCCGGATCGGCTTCCAGCGCCGGATGCATCGCCACCAAATGGTGAATCGCCGTCGCTTGCGGCTGGTCTTTGAGCCAGGCCGGCAGATCGGGCATCGCCAAACCCGGGGCGAGGGCGTGGGGAATGTCGGCCAGCAGCCGCAGCGCTTCCAAGGCCTCCGCATCGGCCTTGGCGGCGATCAGGTCCGCGAAAATCCGCCGCGCCTCCGCCATGGTCCAGACGTCCGGGTGGTGGCAGAGCGTACGCAGCAGTTCGAGGCGGGCCTTGGGTCCGGCCTGCGGACGCAGGACTTCCCTCAGGTTTTTCTCCGCAAAGGCGAATTGTCCGCGCTGGACTAACAACGGCGTGATGGCGGCGCAGAAGTCGGCCTGCTGGTGCAGTTCCTCCGGCAGGCTTGCGTAGGCGCGCAAGGCCAGCGCCTGCGGCGCGTGCACAGCGAGCCAGCGGAGCATTTCCAGACGGTCGTCGCGGCTGGCCCGCGGGTCGCTGAAGAGTCCGGCACTGGCCGCGGCGGCGCTGGGTTCGCGGAGCTTGCCGAGGGCACGGACCCAGATGCGGTAGGCATCGAAGTCCTGCTGGCGGGCCATCAGGACGCTGCGGGCCTTGTCGCGTGCGGTGCCCCAGTCATCGCTGCGCGCCGCCGCCCTTGCCGCTTCCAGATTTTGATCGATGCGAAACGTGCGGTAGGCCCGGTAGGCGGGCTTGGCCGCCAGGCCAAGCCCGCCGATGACGGCGGGCAACACGAGCACCCAGATAGGCACCCATCGCCGCCAGAGCAGCACCCCTCCCCGCAACTGCGGATTGTCACTGAAAAGGTTGCTCTCTGTGCGGTGGTTGCCCATATTATGTTAGATATTCTTCGGCATGGCGACCCATGCCCCCTTCTTCTTGCTGCTCTTGACGCAGGTTTCGATGAAGGCAAGACCGGTCCATCCATCCTCGACGTTGGCGTATTTGCTGCCGTCGCTGACAAATTTTTTGCCGGCTTTCCAGCTCCGCACATCGGCTTCGAAGCAGCGGTGGAGGCGGGCAAACGCATCATGAAACGCCTCGGGATGACCGGCCGGGATTGTCGGCTCGGCCATCAGGTCGGCGGGAACGTTTTTCGGCAGGAAGCCATCGCCCGGGCTGACCGCACCACGCCAGTAGACACGGTCGGGTTGGTTAGGCAGGCAGACGGTGAGGCATTCCGGGTCTTCCTGGCGCCAGCGCAGCGTGCCCTTGGTGCCGGCGATGGTGATGCCGAGGTCGTTCTTGTGGCCGATGCAGATTTGCGAAGCGCGGACGAGGGCTTTGCCGCCGTTGCTCAACTTGCAATAGATCGTGAAGTGGTCGTCGAGTTGGCGGCCTTCGACGAAGGTTTCCATGTGGGCGGAGAGTTGGGTGACATCCAGGCCGGTGACGTAGCGCAATTGCATGAGCGCATGGGTGCCGATATCGCCGCCGCAACCGGAGCCGCCGGCCCGTTTCGGATCGACGCGCCAGCTTGCCTGTTGCTGGCCGGTGGCTTCCAGCTTGGTGGCGAGCCAGCCTTGGATGTAGTAGCTATCGACCCAGCGGACGTCACCTAACAATCCGCTCTGGACGATGTAGCGGCTCAGGCGGCTGGTCCAGTGGCCGAGGTAGGTGTGGGCCACGCCAAAGGGCACGCCGAGTTTGCGGGAGGTTTTGACCAGAGAGGTGGCTTCCTTGACATTGAGGCAGAGGGGCTTTTCACAGAACACGGCGATGCCGGCCTTCATTGCCTTCATCGCAGGGTCGTAATGCACGAAGTTGGGCGTCACAATCAGGATGTAGTCGAGCTTCTCCGCCGCCGGCAGGCTGGCGTTGGCGGCGATCATTTCATCGTAGGACCCGTATCCCTTGATCGGATAGGGCCAGTTGGCCGCCTCTTCGAGCGCGATCTTCGGGTCGGGGAACAGCGCCCCGGCGACAATCCGGCGGGTGCCATCCATATGAATGGCTTTTTGATGGGGGTGAACAATGAAGGCGCCTTTGCCTCCGCCGACTAATCCGACATTCAGTGGTTTGTTAGACATGGTGGTATGGGGTGGTTGGGGTTGTATGTTAGGGGAGATCAGTTGAAAATGGCCAACAGCGGGCGGTGGTCGGAAGCGTCGATCCACTCCGGGTCATCAAGGATGCGGGAAGTTTTGAAATCCACATCGGGCTTGATGCCCTGGCTGACGGCGATGAAATCGAAGCGTGAGTAGATGTCATGGAGGCTCCAGAAATGGGTCCAGCGCTGGCCCTGCTTGTCCTGGACGGGGAGGGGGGTAAGGTAAGTTGGATCATTGGAATTGCCGGTGATGGTCCTGAGCACGGCGCTGCCGCGGGTATCGTTGAAATCCCCGTAAACAACCAGGCGGGCGTCGGGCCCGGCCTTGAGGATGGCATCGATGTGCTGGCGCAGCAAGATGGCCTCATTGAAACGCATCGCTTCCTGATCGCCTTCCGCCACTTCGCGTTTGGATTTGAGGTGCACACCTAACAAGTGATAGGATTTCCCGCGGGCTTCGATGGTGGCGTCGAGGATGCCGCGGCTCATGGTGAAGCGGGTGCCATTGAGTTTGAATTCCAGATGGGCCGGGGTGGTGGTGCGGGTGATGGGAAACCGCGAGAGCAAGCCGAGATGGCGCTGCTCATCGCCCCCGCCGGTGTAATAGGCATGGGGCAGTGCCAGTCCGCCGGCTTGGAGTGTGGATTGGAGTTCGGTTAGATCATCGCGGGTGCCGATTTCGCAAATCCCGATCACGTCGGGAGTGTGGCGGCAGAGCAGTTGGATCACCGCGTGCTTTTCAGTCGCCGGCTTGGGGATGCCTTGGTGTTTGGTGCGGTCGATGACGCGTTCCATCGTCAGCCAGTTGTTCACGTTGTAGGCAATGAAGCGCAGCCCGGTGCCGGCTTCCGCCGCGGCGGCGGTGGCGCGGGGCGGCTTGGCGGTTTTGTTAGTTCTGGCGGCGGGCGTGGTGACGGCGGGCGTGGTGGGGCTTGGTTCCGTGGAACTGTTCCATGCGGGGGAGGTGTGTTTTTTGCCGCAGGCGGGCGTGGTGAGCAGAGCGAGGGCACATCCGAGCGCGGCAAGGAAAGCGGCCGATTGCATGCAGGGCGGGTGGACGCAAGTCCGTGCTTCAAGCGGGAGGGTTTTCAGGTCTCGTGCAAACCGGGCGAGGTGCATATTTCAGGCATTCCTGATAGGTCCCATGGCTGGGGTGGTGTTGATAGTTGGCGGCCGCGAGGATAAGTCGGACGGCCCGACTTGCAAACGAAAAATTGTGAGAGCGGAGGGGCTGGCCAGGCGTTCACGGATCCTGTCGTTGGAGCTTGCTATGCTTGCGGCTGTAGGAGAAATAGATGACCAGGCCGGCCGTCATCCAAATGAACAACCGCCACCAGGTGTCCTTGGGTAGGAATGCCATCATTCCCAAGCACAACAACGCCCCGAGAATGGGCACCAGCGGCACCCACGGACAGCGGAATTTGCGCGGCAAATCCGGGTTGGTGCGGCGCAGCACGATCACCCCGATGCAGACCAGCACGAAGGCGAGCAAGGTGCCCACGCTGCACATTTCGCCAAACGCGTTGCCCGGCAGCAAGGCCACCGCCGTGCCCACCACCCCCGCAAACAGCAGGTTGGATTTCCACGGGGTGTGGCGCGTCGGATGGATGTCGGAAAACATCTTGGGCAGCAAGCCGTCCTGCGACATGGTGATGAACACCCGGCTCTGGCCTAACAACAAGACCATGATCACCGAGGAAAACCCCGCGAGGATCGCCGGGATGATGAGTTGCTGCAACCAATGGAATTGTTTGGGCAGGTGGTTGAGCGCAGTGGCCACCGGCGCCAGCTTGTCGACCACCCCGCGGAACTCGGTGTAGTGGGCCAGCCCGGTGATGACCCAGGAAAACAAAATGTAGAGAATCGTGCAAATGAACAACGAACCGAGAATGCCGATGGGCAGGTCACGTTGCGGGTTTTTCGCCTCCTGGGCGGCGGTGGAGACCGCGTCAAACCCGATGTAAGCAAAGAAAATGAGGCCCGCGCCGGTGAGCACCCCCTGCCACCCGAAATGATAGAGGGTGTGGCCATTGACCACTTCGGAGATGCGTGCCGGGATCATCGGCGAGTGGTTGGCCGGGTTCATGTAGGCCCAGCCGATGCAGATGACCAGCAGCACGATCATAACCTTGAGAGCGACCATGATGGTGTTGAACAACGCGCTTTCCTTGGTGCCGCGGATGAGCAACAGCGACATCAGCACCACAATTGCCGCCGCCGGCAGGTTGGCAACGCCGTGGATCACCGTGCCGTCGGCCAGTTTCTCCGAGTCAAACGGCGAGAGCGCGAATTGAATCGGCATCTCCATGTGCATCTGTTTGCAGAATTTCACAAAATACGCCGACCAACTCACCGCCACGGTGGCCGCGCCGATCGCGTATTCCATCACCAAGTCCCAGCCAATGATCCATGCCAGCAACTCGCCCATGGTGGCGTAGGAATACGAATACGCGCTGCCTGCCACCGGCACGGCCGAGGCAAACTCCGCGTAACACAAGCCCGCAAAGGCACAGGCAATGCCGCTGACCACAAACGAAAACACCACGCCGGCCCCGGCGTTGTCCGCCGCCACTTTGCCGGTCAGCGAGAACAGGCCCGCGCCAATCACCACGCCGATGCCTAACGTAACCAGTTGGAACGCGTTGAGCGTGCGTTTCAGCGTCGGGGTGTCGTAAAACGCCTCGGTGGCGTCGGCGGAGGCAACAATGACTTCGATGGGCTTTTTGCGGAACAGGTTCATGGGCGGGTGGGGCGGTAGGGCGGCATAGGGGCTGGCTGCGGAGTCAGCCATCGGCTTGGGCAAAACCACTGGATGACCGCGGACACTAGGGTTTTGCTCCGCGTTGGCAATCCTCGAATTTTTCCTTTGCGTCCCAGGGAGCCGCGATTTGCCTACGGCCTGTGGTCCACGCCCGCTGCAATTGTTTTGCTACAAGTATTCACGTCGGTTTGCCACCGGCGCGTGAGGCTGATCAAGCATGTCGCCGATACATCCCGCTATCGCTGCTGGAAAATCCGAACCACGGGCTCACTCTTCTCCCAACTCCGAGCGGAGATGTTGCACCATGCCGGTGAGTTCTTCGACGTGGGTCTGGAGATCCTGAATCTGTTGCTCCATGCGGCTGCGCCAAATATGCTCCTCCTCAAGCTCAACGATAGTCGTGGTAGCTTGCGTGATAGGGCCGCCATCGCCGCCCGGCGCCCCGCCTAGCAGATGGGCGTAGGTTTCCACGCGCCTGCCGCTGCCCGAGGGATGTTTAACCACGAGCGGCCCGTGAGGATACTCGATGAGCCATTGCAGCGATTCCTCGACTGCATCAACGGAGGAGAATTCATGCTTGCGCTCACAGCGTTGTTTGATTTCCCCCGCGGTCTGGGTACCGCGCAGGAGCAGCACCGTAAGAATGGCGGTCTGTGCGGCGTCAAGTTCCAGAATCTGCGGGAGGATGTGCTTGTATTTCAGGGAACGCGAACCAGCGATCTGGAGTTGAACGACCAATCCTTTGAGCCTCAAGCCGACCAAGGCCTTGTCGATGGCCACCTCTTCGAGGTGCATCACCGGATCGCGGTTTGAACTCTGGTTGCACGCGGCTTGCAGGCTGTTGAGCGTGAGCGGATAG
>JBAXPF010000018.1:0-26438 GCA_037132955.1 Verrucomicrobiota bacterium
GACACATAACCGCCTTCATAAGCCCCCAGGTCGATAGTGCCGTCTTGAACCCTGGCGTTTCCTGCCAGATCCTGGGAAGTGCCACCGAAGGCATTATTGCCAGCATTCCAGCAGCGCGAACCCGTAAAAAACCGCAAGTCGGCCGCTGAATTCGGGGCACTGGCTGCGCTCACCGCACCCACAAAACCAGGTTCATTGTCCGCCGCGGTGCCATCGAGATTGCCACTGCCCCAAACCACAAGTTCTCCATCCATGAAACCGGCCGCTCCGGCAGCACCTTCGATGAGACAGTTAGCCACATTGGGGCGACTATCGCTCTCATTATTGAGCTGGCTGGCGGCGGCGGTGCCACCGCTCATCGTGTTTCCCCAGACGATGCAGTTGCGCAGGACCGGATTCGAGGAGGATTCACTTCGCATTCCGCTACCTGAATTCCCCTGGATGCTGCAGTTCCATAGCGTGGGGTTGGCCAACAAATTGTAGATACCCCCTCCGAACGGAGCCACGTTGCCTGAGATCTGCGAACTGGAGATGTCCAATGATTTAGTCCCGTTAATGCCGATCAGGAAAATGCCGCCACCGTTCGCGCCCGATTGATTGCCTGCAATTTTGCACCGCTGGATGCTGCCAGTCACGCCATTGCCCCAGAGCCCCCCTCCATCGGAATCGCTGAAACAGTCCTGGATCGAGCCGCCATCCAGCACCAAATGGCATTGGAAGGCGGATACACCGCCGCCATTGCCGTTCACCGCACGTCCATAGCGCAAATGCAGGTTCTTGAGCGTAACATCGGCAATGACGTTGGTGCTTTCGTCTTTCTTGATGGTGAGGATGCGGGAATTGTGGTTACCGCTGAGCGTGATGCCGGATGGCAGCGCGGAGGCGTCGAGCGTGAGCGTGAGGCCGGTGATATCCAGCGCTCCGGAGATCAGGGTAATCGTCGCACCGTTCAGGGCCGGGGCAAAGTCGATTACATCGTCATTGGCGACTGTCATGAGAACATCCCGCAGGGATCCCGGTCCGCTATCGGCGTTGGTGGTCACGCTCACGCTGCCCGCATGGGCACCTGAAATCATCATTGCCGTTAGATATGTCAATACGGAATACTTAATTTTCATGGCTTTGAGGGAAGTATAGATTCCAGCCACTCTACCGGAATCATACCACATGCCAACAACTTTCTACCGGAAAAAGTCTTTTTTCATTCGTCCAGCATGGCGTTGTCCTCCACCTCTCAGGCTCTCGTATTATACTATATGCCTAGTAGTTTGCAGGAGCGGCGGCAGATGCCTTGCCCAAGGCTAAACCCAGCCATCTCCAGGTGCCAGCACGCGCGCATCAGGAACCTGCAGGGCACCAGGATGGTCGGTGTTGCGGACTTTTACAGACGAACAGCCACACGCCTACCAAACTGTCGGAATGGTTTACAGTTGCAGAGGAAGCGGTGGACTTCAACCAGCTGACGGGAATTATATTTTTATCCTAAGTATCCATTTCTCAACACTTTGCGACAATTTAATGACCTCAAAAAATGGAGTTGGCACGCGCTTTGCTTGCAATAAGCGCAAGCCACTTGTGGCGACAATGAACCTTCACCAGAAACCTAGAACCATGAAAACTGCAACACTAAAACAACAAGCAAACAGCGCGTTTGCTCAATCGCCGCTCATCAAGCTGTGTCGCACCTGCGCCATGGTGGGGTTTGTCGCTGCAGCCAGCCCATTCCAGGCATCCGCAGTGAGCGTGGTGTTCGAGGCCGGCGCGCTCGGCAACATCGGCCCCGGCAACACCAACACCACGGTGAATGATGGCGGCACTCTGGATACACCCATTGCCGGCAAGCTGGAACTGGGCGGCCCGGTCGGTTCGGGCTTGGGCACGGTGTTGTACGTGCAAACCAACGGCTTGGCTGGCCTTGGAACTGTGGCCGCTCCCCTCTTCGTTACGCTCACCGCAAGATCACACTTGGATAACCCGAATTCAAATATCAGCGATTTCCAAGCGGGCAATTTCTATATCACCGCGAGTGATGGAACCGTGAAGGATAACGGGCTTGGCGTCAGGCCGTTCACCGTCGACAATAGCGGCAATCGCGAAGCGGGAAACAACCCGGCTATCGAGGGCAGTAAAGAGGTGTCCGGCGGAACCGACCCCTTGAGCTTTGCCCAACGTTTAGCCGCGGGCAAAGTCGACGGCGCCCCGCATGTGGACGAAAGGGTGCTCTTTACTTTCGCCAAACCGGTGCTCGGAAGCAGTATCAATGTGGTTCTCACCAAGTTTGACGCCACAGGCACGAACGGCGGTCTGAATAATTCGGAAGATGTTTTCGACTTGATCATCAGCCGCATGAGCCTCCCTGATCTTACCTTTGACAATGTCCGTAGGAGCGTCCCTCCGGGAAGCGCCATGATGACATATATCGGGGCCGAAGCGGATCAAGTGGTGAACCTGAACTTCGCGGGCTTGCTGGCTTACGGTCTCGGTGTCACTGATGTGGTGACCAGCTTCTCCATTCGTGCCAACGACGATAACCCCAGCAGTCCTCAGGGAACGGCTGAGCACTTCCTGATCGATGGCCTTACCGCCACCCTACCGCCGCCTTCCGTGCCTGATGGGGGCTCCACCATCGCCTTGCTTGGCCTTGCCTTGGTGCTGCTCCCTGCGGCCAAGGCATTCCAGAATAAGTTTGCCGTGCGCTGCTAGTTGTTCATGAGGAGGGGGCGGATCAGCAGATCTCCACCGGGGAATCCAGCCGTGAAAACGATCGCACTGGGTTCCTCGGTGAAATTCGATGCCGGCCGCGTCGCTGATTTGTGATCTTCGCCCAACAAGGGCGCATTCTCGCCTTTGGAGCGCCCACGACTGTCTATCCGAATCTGAATGCCGCAACCTGCTAGGCATGCCGACCGTTTGTCGACCGTCGGTTACGGTGACCCGTTTGGCACCGTCGCGTACCCACCCTTGGTTTAGAGGCACGAATGAATTTCCCAGCCTTTCAGAAGCACCTCTTGACTCTCTTGGTGAATGTTGGAGTTGAGGGTTGGTAGAAGGCCTGCTTGATTCCTTCATACGGAGGTTGCACGCCCTTGCTGCTGGAACCAGCGTACCACCGCGCAGGTGCCCCGCAAAGAGTTTGGATATTTTTGGGTGTTGATATTTTTGTATTGATACATCCACCTAAAAGACCCTAAATGGTCTCCTTGGTCTCTGCCTAAGAGATCTGGTTTAGAATGAATTCCTGAAGTGCCGATCCCCCGTCCAATCCCATGAAAATCACCGGCAATCCAAAGTCCGCAACCCCATGGCAGCGATTCCGGTCCGATGTTTTTTCATGCCTGAAGCTGCTGGTGTTGGTGATCGCAGTCACCGGTTGTACGGCCGAGGCTAGGAAGACCCGTCTCCTCGACCGCGCTAATGGCTTCTTTGATGCCGGCGAATACGACAAGGCGAAGATCGAATATATGAATGTGCTGCAGAAAGATGCGAAGAACGTCGTCGCATTGCAGCGGTTGGGGATTATCTGGTCTGAGCAGGGTGCGCCGCTGCGGGCATTCCCATTTTTGAAAAACGCCTTGGAATTAGCACCGGACAACCTGCCTGTCCGGACCAAACTGGCCCTTGCCTACATGGATCTTGGCTCACCAAAGGAAGCGCGGCAGGAAGCCGTCGCCATTCTCGACCGGGCACCTTCCCATGCCGAGGCAATCATTCTCCTGGCCGATACCGCATTTTCAGAAGATGACGTTAGCTTTACCGAGGAGCAGTTGCTCAAGCTAAAGGATCCCGACCGTGCGGCCATTCATGTGGCCGCCGCTGGCCTGGCAGCCCGAAGGGGCGATCTGGCGACCCTGGAAAAAGAGGCGCAAGCAGCCATGGTACTGGATCCCAAATCCACTCTCGCACATCTAACGATGGCGAATTCCTTCCTGGCGAAAAAAGACTATGTCAAGGCTGGCGAAGCCTTCAAGACCGCGGCGAACCTCGCGCCCCTGCGCTCCTCCGCGCGTCTCAAGCTGGCTGAATTCAAACTGGCCACCGGCGCGGCGGCGGAGGCCGCAGTCCTGCTTCAGGAGTTGACCCGCAAGGTGCCCGACTATTTGCCCGCTTGGCAAATCCAAGCTCAAATGGCCTTTGCGGAAAAGAAATACGATGACTCGTTCGCCTTGCTGGATAAAGTGTTGACGCGGGATCCATCTAACATTGAGGCACGCATGCTCCAGGCGCAGGCATACTTGGCCAAAGGCGAGACCAAGAAGGCGGTCACCGTTCTTGAAAGCCTGCACACCTCGTTTCCAAAACTTCCGCGCCCCGCCTATCAACTGACCCTTGCCTATTTGCAGGACGCCAACCCGACTCAGGCCCGTGTTGTTCTCGAGCAACTGGTGGCCACCAACCCGGACCATGCGGACGCGGTTCTCCTCTTGGCACGGGTCAATCTTGGCGCGGGCAATGCCCAGGCGGTCGTGACCTTGATGCAGGGCTTGCTAAAAACGCACGCCACGCTCGTGCCGGCGCAACTGTTGCTGGCCGAGGGTTATCGCACGCTGGGTCGGCTCGATGATGCCGCCGCTGTGTATCGTGAGCAGATCAAGGTTGCTCCTAACAACTCTTCGGCCTACTTCCTGCTCGGGATGATCCTGCGGCAGAAAGGCTCCCTGCCGGAAGCCCGCGCAGCCTTTACCAAGGCACAGGAATTGCAGCCAGACGACCTGCTTAGCACCCACCAGTTGGTCGAATTGGACATCCACGACAAAGACTTCGCCGCCGCCCACCAGAGAGTCGGGATGCATCTTCAGAAGCACCCCGGGCTGGCAGGCGCCCATTTCCTGGAAGGCAAGGTTTGCGCGGCCCAAAGGGACTGGGACCGCGCTGAGGCGGCTTTCCTCAAGTCCATCGAACTTAATCCAGCTGCCGTCAACGTCTATAACGAATTGATCGGCACCTACATCGCGGCCGGCAAGCTGCAAGAGGCCTGTGCCAGCTTGGAAGCGCATCTGGCAAAAAACCCAGACGACCCGCGTGCCCTCATCGCTTCCGCCATGATCCATGAGGCTCTCAACGAGTTCCTCAAGGCCCGTGTTTTTTACGAAAAAATTCTCGCCAAAAATCCCGATGCGCTGGTGGCCCTCAACAACCTGGCCAACATCTATGTGCAGCGGTTGGATCAACCCGACAAGGGCTATGAACTGGCGCGCAAGGCCAGGACACTGAATTCGACCGATCCGGCCATTGCCGACACCCTCGGCTGGAGTCTTTACAAGCGCCGGGATTACCCACAGGCACTCGCGTTGTTTACCGAAGCTGCCTCCAAGCTTGCGGACCTTCCCGAGGTCCAGTTTCACCTGGGTATGGCCGCCTACATGATGGGCCAGTCCGAGGTCGCACGCACCGCTCTCAAGCTGGCCGCAGCGGCGGGCGCGGATTTCCCGGGCAAGTCCGACATGCAGGCCAGGCTGGCCTTGCTGGAAAGTGGGGACGCGGCCCTGTCGGCTATCGATCTGGAGGCCGCCCTCCAAAAACACCCCGACGACATCTTGCGCCTGATGCGTCTCGCCGAGGTTTATGCGCAACAAGGGGACAATGACAAGGCTGTGGCCGCTTGTGAAAAGGCACTCAAGCTTAATCCAAAACTCATCGCGGCCGTCATCAAGCTCGCCCAACTCCATGCCGGACCGCTCAAAAGCCCGGGCAAGGCGAGGGAATTTGCGACGAAGGCGAGGGAACTTGCGCCGAATGATCCGCGGGTCGCAGGTATTCTGGGCGCCATGACCTATCAGGCGGGAGATTATCCCAAGGCCTATAGCCTGCTTCAGGAAAGCGCCAGCGGCCTGCCGCACGACCCTGGCACGCTGCATGATCTGGCATGGGCTGCTTACAGTCAGGGCAAGGTGGATGAAGCACGCAGGTCCATGCAGCAGGTTTTGAAAGCCGCTCCCGCTTCACCCCAACTCGCCGACGCCACATCCTTCCTCGAGCTGACCGCCCTTGATCAGGGAACCAAGGACCTCGCAGCATCGCTGCCCAAGATCGAAAGCGTCCTTCAGCAAAATCCCAACCATGTGCCGGCACTCATGGCGCGTGCCGCGCTTCACGTCGAGCGCGGCGAAGCAACACCGGCCGCTGCCATTTATGCAAAGGTCCTGGCCACCTTCCCCGATTTCGCCCCGGCGCAAAAATGGCTGGCTGCCCTGTATGCCTCGGAGCCGGGAAATCTCCAAAAAGGCTATGATCTAGCAGTCAAGGCGCGTGCGACCCTCACCGAGGATCCGGATCTGGCCCATATCCTCGGCGGGCTCGCCTATCAGCGAAATGAATTCTCCTATGCCGCCCAACTCTTTAACGAATGCTCGAAAAAACGGCCTCTGAATTCGATGGATCTCTATTATTCTGGCATGTCTCTCCTGGCAACAAAGGAAATGTCGGAGGGCAAGGCGGCACTCCAACGGGCACTGGCCGCAGGCCTTCCCGAGCCTCTCGCATCCGACGTCAAACAGGTCATCGAAAATTCGCAGGCACCGGGAAAATAGCAGAGCCACAGCCCGACCCCGGGATGCGCTTCACCAGACTGATAGGCACTCAAAATTGTGCTGGCTCTCCCGCCGCAGATTGTCTAATATCCCCTTTGGCAAACAACTTTTTACCTAACACAATTATGATGACCCATATGATGCATGACATGGCAGGCGGATACGGGCGTGCTGATGGATCCCCCAAGGGCGCGGGCTCTTGGCTGGAACGCCGACCCAAGATGGGATTGGCAACGCTGGCAGCTGCCTGCCGACAGCGCTTGACGACCGGCATGCTGTGTGCTGCCGTGGTCATGGCTGTGGGCGCATCCGTGGGCTGTGACGACATGCAGTCTCCGCCGCCAGTGCCTGCCGAAGCCTATGTCTCCAAACCCAGCGGCAACCTCGCTCCCGGCGACGAGATCCTTGTCACGTTTTCCGGCGCCTCCGAGTTGAACACCAAACAGAAAATCCAACCTAACGGCCAAGTCAGCCTTCCGACCATCGGTGCCGTCCACGCCGCCGGCAAGACCATCACCGGCCTCCAGCAGCAACTGACCTCCCTCTATCAACCCCACCTCCAGGATCCCACGGTGGTGGTTTGCCTGGCCGGTGCGGCGGCCGGTGTCTACGTGTCTGGAGAGGTGCTGCGAGCCGGCAAGATTCCACTCGACCGGCCGATGACGGCGCTGGAAGCGGTGATGGAGGCGGGCGGCTTCACCAAGTTCGCCAATTCCAAGCAAGTGATCATCGTCAGGAATCAGGGGGGGAATGTCCGGCGCTACGTGTTGAACATGAACGATGCGCTCTATGGCAAGGGTAGCGTTCCGTTTTATGTTAGACCATACGATGTCATCTATGTGAAGCAAAGCAATTGGTAAGGCCGCGATTCACTTGAAATCACGGAGTCTTCCGATCTGCAAAGGTCTGTGGGACCCTGCTTGGCGGTATGAGGTCTCGCATTTGATTCGCGGCAACTTGCCACTGCCTCAGTTCAAAACCCAAACCCCAGATCGGGAGTTATGAAAATTCCTGGAAAAAGCGGCCCTCGGGGCCTTTCGCGCGGGGACGCCGCCGAGGGATAGCGTGAGTGTGCCAGATACATCTTATGAAAAAAAACACCCAAGGCATGGGCCAGCAAGCCGCAGGGAGGGGCCGGAAAAGCGCCGTAAGGGCGCCGACTTCCCCCAATCCCCGCTCGTCCGGGGGGACGCAGCGAATACTCCATGAACTGCACGCGCATCAGATCGAACTGGAGATGCAGCATGAGGAACTGCGGCGCTCTCAGGCGGAACTGGAGGTTTCGCGCTTACTCTACATCTACCTCTACGATCTGGCGCTGGTGGGCTATGTCACCCTCAGTGAGTCGAGCCTGATCCAGCAGGCCAACCTTACCGTCGCAACTTTGTTAGGAGTGGCACGCAGTGTGATAGTTAAAAAGCCGCTTGCCAGATTCATTTTCAAGGAGGATCAGGGCATCTTCTGCGTGCATCGCAAGCAACTCTTTGAAACCGGTGTCTCCCAGGAATTCGAGCTGCGGATGGTGTCCCAGGCAGGCAAGATGTTCTGGGCGCGGATGAATATCTCCGCCACGCGGGATCCAGATGGCAGGCCGGCATGCCGCGTCGTGATCAACGACATCAGCGCACCAAAAAGGGTGGAGGAATCGCTGCAAATCAAGAGCCTTGTTTTTGAAGCCTCACTCGTTGCCAATAGCGTCGCTGACTTTAATGGAATCATCACTGAAGCCAACGCGGCGTTTCTCCGGATCTGGGGGTATTCCCATAAGGATGATGTCGTCGGCAAGCCCCTGGCCCATTTTCACTGCGATCCGCACGAGGCCGCCGGCATTCTCACGACCCTCGATACCCTGGGTGAATGGGAGGGCGAATATGTTGCGAAGAGAAAGGACGCTTCAACCTTCCTGGCTCATGGTTTGGCAACCGTCTTGCGGGATGAAAACGGCAAAGTGATGGGATACCAATCGGCAGTGGTGAGCATCACCGAGCGGGATCGTGCGGCTATGGAGTTGCGGCAGGCCGGCGAGATGCAGCGGGACGCCCTTCAGGAGCAGGAATCCCTGATTCATGAAATCCGTCACCGCGAGAAAATGAGTCTACAAGTCATCAGTGGATTGTTGCGCAAGCAATCCGAGCAAGTCGAGCCCCCATCGCCAAAACCGCGCCGCAGGAAGCGCGGCCCCGGACGCAAGACATCGCGTTGATCGTCGGACATTGCCATCGGCCGGAATTCTAACAGTCTAAGGAAGTTGGATGCAGAAAGGGCGACCCGTGCGAACGGGCCGCCCTTTCTGCGTCACTGCCCACTCAGAAGCGGGTGGCGTGGGCAATGCGTGATTGGATGACAAGCGAGCCCTCGCGGCACCGCCGGGTACCGCCGCGCTGAGCATCCACTCCATGCCGCTGCCGTGATGGGAGGAATATCTTATTGTTAGGTTTTGCGTCTGTCAAAGACCTTCAACTTTTCTAACCGACGCGAAACTCAAGGAACACTACGCGGGGCACGGGCTTACAGCATGAAAACGCTTCCTCAGCAACCTGCCAAATTCCGGCAAATTCCCGGACAAGCCATGAGGTGCTTCCGAGCATGGGTCCCTAAACCCTCGTCGGAGGATGCCCCTCATGGCGGCCCCGAAAAACTATTTCCAACACTTTTTCAGAATACAGTTGGCAATGCGGTCCTGTCCAATGCGCTGCATGGCGGGGAAACTGCTTGCCGGGATGGCTCACGACTGCTGGACTCACCTCATGAATTTTGTCACGGTGATTCTTGTGCTGGGCGGCGTGGGCGGGTCCATCCATGCGGGGGAAGTGGCGATTGTCCAAGCGGCCGAGGCATCGCCGCAGGAGCGGTTGGCGGCGCACGAATTGCGCAGATATATCTATCAGAGGACCGGCGACCTCGCCAAACTCCGCCGTGGCCCGGGACCGGATGACACCCTTACCCTCGGCGTCGATGCCGCGCTGGGCGCGCAGGAGTATCGCCTGGTCACCGCTGACAACGGCCGGCGGCTGGACATCACGGGCGGGTCGCCATTGGGCGTGCTGTATGGCGCGTATCGCCTGGCCGAGCACCTCGGCGTCCGCTTCTATCTGGACGGCGACGTCATTCCAGATGCCAAACTCGTGTGGGCCATGCCGCAGTTGAACGAGCGGGCCAAGCCGCAGTTTGAGTTGCGCGGGTTGAACCCGTGGGGCAGCCACCCGTTCGGATTCGACCAGTGGAGCGCGGATGACTACAAGGCGATCATCGCGCAAATGGTGAAGCTGCGCATGAACTTCATCGGCATGCATTGTTATCTAACACAACCGTATGACGAGCCGACCGTGTGGGCGGGGCCCAAGGAGGATGTGGGGAATGACGGCACGGTGACATCCAGTTATCCGTCGCGCTATTACAACACCTTGTGGAAGGGAATCTGGGGGCCGATCCCGCCGAAGAAGACCGGCGACTATGCGTTCGGTGCCGCCCAGCTCTTTGAAAATGACACATGGGGGCCGCCATCAATGCAAGGCCTCTGCCCCACACCGGAGACGGCCGGCGACTGCATCCTACTGCACAACCGGGTTGGCCGGCAATTCGCCGAGGTTTTCGGATTTGCTAGAATGCTAGGAATGAAGACCTGCCTCGGGACCGAGGCACCCTTGAAAAAATTCATGCCCGCGGCATTGAAGGCCCGGCTTAAAGCCGCGGGCGGGGATCCGACCGCGGCGGAGGGGGTTGGCCAAATCTATGAGGGAATATTCGAGCGGATCAAGCGGACGCATCCGTTGGATTACTATTGGATCTGGACGCCGGAGGATTGGACATGGGAGAATAACAGCGCGGCCGACATGCGGGACACGGTCGAGGATGTGCACCTCGCGCTGGCGGCCCTCGGCAAGGTCAACGCGCCATTCAAGCTTGCCACCTGCGGCTGGGTGCTGGGGCCCGTTGGTGACCGCGCGGCATTCGACAAGACGATTCCCAAGCACATGGCCATGAGCGCGATCAGCCGCCAGTTAGGCCATGAGCCGCTGGATCCGGCGTTTGCCAGCATCGAAGGCCGGGACAAATGGGCGATTCCCTGGCTGGAAAGCGACGGCAACCACGGCCTGTCGGCGCTGCAACTGTTTGCGGGCCGGACGCTTTATGATGGGGCACAGGCGCAGCGCTATGGCTGCACCGGCCTGATGGGGCTGCATTGGCGGACCCGCGATCTCGGACCGAACGTGGCGGCGCTGGCGCGCGCGGGATGGGAACCCGCAAACAATGATGACTTCAAGCCCGATTCATCAGCCAGCCGTGCGTTGGATGTTAGACAATTCTATCAAGACATGGCACTGGCCAGCTTCGGGCCGGAAGCGGCGGTCGAGATTGGCAGGGTCTTTGCCGGCATCGATGGCAAGGTGCCGGTCAGTGTGGGTGGCGGATGCCCCGCCGGCTCATTGAGCCCCCTTATGGAAACCTGGGACGACGTCAAAAAGCCCTTCGCATTTGTGGACACCATGGAGGCACTCCGGCCGCAGATCAAAGGTGCCGGCAATCTGGAACGGTTTGACTACTGGCTCAACACCTTCCGCTACCACCGGATGCTGGTCAAGGTACGCTGCACCCTGGGCCGCTTGGATAAGGCGTTCAAGCAGGCCGCAGCGGAGACTCTTCCCGCGGCACGCAAGCAAGTGGCGGCCACTGCGGCGTTGCCCATCTATCGGGAACTGGTGCGTGAGTATGGCGGGTTGGTGCTCCTGTGCATGGAGTCGGCGACAACTCACGGCGGCATCGCCGCAGTGATCAATCTTATGGCCAATGAGCCGTTCTGGATCGCGGCCATGGATGTGCCGGGCAAACGGCTGGTTAGCTTGTTAGGCGAGGCGTTGCCCGCAGACGCCCTGCCACCGAAACACTCCGGCGGCACCGCGCGCATCATCATGCCCACGGTGCGCAGCGTGCTGGCCAGTGGCGAGGGACTTTCCCTCAAGGTGATCTTGCTCAATGCCGGCGACCCACCGGGCGACCCACCGGGCGATGTCACCCTTTGCTGGCGGCCTCTGGGTGAGGGTGAATATGCGCGTAAAGCGTTCCATCATGCGGCACGCACCACCTTTGCGGCGGAACTCACGGCCGGCGAAATCAACGGCAGGGACATCGAGTATTTCGTGACGGCCAAGACCGCAGAGGGCAAAGAACTGCTGGAACCCGTGACCGCGCCCACCATCAATCGCACGGTGACCGGGCTGGATCCATAATTCTGGATTTCCCCGCATTGACACACCTGCCATCCTGCGGCAGGCTGATGGCGCACCTCGGAATTTTATCATCTTATGGCCTACGATCTCATTGTCATTGGCGGCGGCCCGGCAGGTTATGTCGCCGCCATTCGCGCCGCCCAACTCGGAAAAAATGTCGCTTGTGTGGAGGCCGACCGTGCGGGCGGCACCTGCCTGAATTGGGGTTGTATTCCAACCAAGGCGCTGTTGAAGAATGCCGAGTTGTATCAGACACTCACCCACAAGGCGGCGGAGTTCGGCTTGAAGATCGACGGGCTGTCGTATGATTGGTCGGCGGTGGTGGGGCGTTCCCGCAAGGTCTCAGGCCGCCTGGCCGGCGGCATCGAGTTTCTCTTCAAGAAGAACAAGGTCGATTACATCAAGGGTGTGGGATCGATCGAGGATGCGGGCAAAGTGAGCGTGACGGCGGCGGATGGCCGCACCCAAATCCTCGAAGCCCAACATATTCTCATCGCGACCGGGTGCAAATCCCGCGGGTTGCCAATATTGCCCTTCAACGGGGCATCGGTGATTGGTTCGAAGGAGGCGATGATGCTCGCCACCCAGCCCAAGGACATGGTCATCAT
The DNA here is from genome assembly GCA_037132955.1 of Verrucomicrobiota bacterium. GTDB lineage: Bacteria > Verrucomicrobiota > Verrucomicrobiia > Verrucomicrobiales > Akkermansiaceae > Luteolibacter. Next base: position 12,364 of record JBAXPF010000018.1, read on the forward strand.
CGGTGCCGGCGCCATCGGCGTCGAGTTCGCCTACATCTACAACGCCTTTGGCACCAAGGTGACGCTGGTGGAGATGCTGCCGCGCATCCTGCCGGTCGAGGATGACGAGATCGGCGAGGCTCTCGAGAAATCCCTGATCAAACAGGGCATCCGCTGTCTGACAAATACCAAGGTCAGCGCCGCCACCGATCATGGCAGCCACGTCGAGATCAGCGTCGAGGGACCCAAGGAAACCGGCGTCCTCCGTGCCGATGTCTGTCTGGTGGCCATCGGCATCCAACCGGTCCTGCCCGGCGGCACGCAGCCTGCCCTAACCGAGCGCGGTTATATCCAAGTCGGTGCGCGCTATGAAACGTCCCTGCCCGGCGTTTATGCCGCCGGCGACATCACCGGCCCGCCGTGGCTGGCACACACCGCGTCGTATGAAGCGGTCCAGGCTGTGGAAGGGCTCTATCTGAACGGCCACACGCCGCGCCAAGTCAAAAACTTTCCGGGCTGCACGTATTGTCATCCGCAGGTCGCCTCAGTCGGCAAGACCGAGCGCGACCTCAAGGCGGCGGGCATCGAGTACAGCGTCGGAAAAATCCCGTTTCTGGCGATTGGCAAGGCGATAGCCGCCGGTGAAGCGGAGGGTTTTGCCAAGTTGTTGTTCGGCAAGCGGCACGGTGAGTTGTTGGGAGCCCACATCATCGGTGAAAACGCCACCGAGCTGATCGCCGAGATGGGTCTGGCGCTCGACCAGGAACTCACCGCCGAGGAAATCCACGCCACCATTCACGCCCATCCGACAATGTCGGAGGTGATTCATGAAGCCGCCCTCGCCGCGGAAGGCCATGCCATCCATGTCTAACCCAATGACCCGTCCATGAAACTGAAGTTTTGCGGTGCTGCCGGCACCACCACCGGTTCCCAACATTTGTTGGAGGTCAATGGCAAGCGGATCTTGCTGGATTGCGGTCTCTATCAAGGCAGCCGCAAGCTTGCCTACGGGATCAACTGTTGTTTTCCCCACTACGATCCGGCGGCGGTGGATGCGGTCATTTTATCCCACGCCCACATCGACCACAGTGGTAATCTGCCCAACCTGGCCAAGAAAGGCTTCACCGGCAACATCTATGCGACGGATGCGACGCGTGACCTTTGCCAGATCATGCTCGCGGATTCCGCCCGAATCCAGACCGGCGATATTGACTGGCTCAACAAGCATCGCAAGCGCGACGGACTCGAACCGGTCGAGCCGATCTACAGCGAAAAGGACGCGGAGCACTGCTTGCGCCAGTTTGTCACCGTCGGTTATGACCGGCCGATCTTTGTGGCGGACGGCGTGGCGCTCACCTTCATTGATGCCGGCCACATTCTCGGCAGTGCGCAGGTTTTGTTGGAAGTCAATGATCACGCCGATGGCAAGACCAAGCGGTTCCTGTTTTCCGGCGACATCGGACGCGGCCACAATGAAGTGCTGCGAGATCCGGTGCCGGTCAGGGATGTGGATTTCTTGCTGATGGAAAGCACCTACGGCGGCCGCGAGCACGAGGCACCGCCGGGAGTCGGGGAATTTTTCGCGGAGGTCATCCGCCAGGCAGTGCGACGCGGCGGCAAGATCCTCATTCCGGCGTTTGCCGTGGAGCGCACCCAACAAATCCTGTTTGTCCTCAACGAATTGTTTGAGGGGGGCAAGATCCCCGAAATCCCGGTCTATGTGGACAGCCCGCTGGCCGTCAGCGCCACCGAGATATACCGACTGCATCCCGAGGCGTTCAATGCCGAGGTTTACGAAGCCTTGTTTGAAAAACAAAACCCGTTTGGGTTCGAGAACCTAACATTAGTGCGGTCGGTGCGCGGCTCCATGGCGCTCAATGAGCTCAAGGGCGTGGTGATCATCATCTCCGCGTCCGGCATGTGCGAGGCCGGGCGCATCCTCCATCATCTCAAAAACAACATCGGCGACCCACGCACCACGGTGCTCTTTGTCGGGTATTGCGCGGACAACACCCTGGGCCGGCGCATCTGCGATGGCGAAAAGGAAGTGCCCATCCTCGGCGGACGCTACCAGGTGCGCGCCAAAATCGAAAGCGTCGATTCCTTCTCCGGCCATGCCGACCACTCTGAGTTGATAGATTACTTCGACCGCACCACCGGCCCGAAACAGCAAGTCTGGCTGGTCCATGGCGAGCTGGATCGCTCGGAAAGCCTTCGCACTGCCCTCACCGGACGCCATGGCGGCACCGTGGAACTGGGTGTGCTGGGCACTGAAGTGGAGTTCTGAACCTCAGGCGCTGCGCGCCGGTTACAGGTTGTCATATCAGTGGCTCACCCGGGCGAATCCGCCGCTGGTTATGACCTGCACCCGATCCCCGGCATAAAAATATTCGCGAGGATTGAGTTCCTGCACCACCGCCACAGTGCTTCCATGGTCTTGGCGCACCGTGATCTGCACGCCGTTGCGGGTGCCCGCCTCCTGTGCTGCGTGCGAACCGATGGCGCTACCTAACAATGCGCCGCCGATGGCGCCTGCCGTGTTGGATGCGCAGCCCCTACCGATGGTGCTGCCGAGCAAGGCACCGGTCAGGCCGCCCGCCATCGCCCCGCCCCCACTCTCACCTTGGATTCTAACCATACGGACCTTGGTGACGCGCCCGCCATTGACCGTTTGCACCCGGCGCACATCCCGTTGCGAATAAACATTCCCGCTCATGGCATCTTGCGCGCATGAAGCAAGCATCACCACCACCGGCAAACATAGAAGCATTTTGGCTCTCATCTGCCCCAGCGTCCACGCGCCGCGAAAAAACGCAAGCCTGAATTCAGCACCTGAATTCAGCGCTACCCGAGTGCCAGGGTTCTTGAGCTTGCATGCCGCCCTCGACCCGGATACGCTGCTGGGCAGCCCGGCGCTGGCGTCCGCAGGGCACCCCGTCCGCCGCTCCCACGCCCCCGTAGTTCAATGGATAGAACAAGGGTTTCCTAAACCTTAGATGCGTGTTCGATTCACGCCGGGGGCACCCCTTGAAAACAAAGGGTTTTCCTTACAAACAAAGGGATTGCGGCGATTCCTGCCATGTTGGGGCAGCGCACCGAAACGCACGAAAAACGCACCGAAACGAAGATAAAAAACGTAACAAAACGTAACTTTTGGGCTTTTGTTAGTATCAGGTCCGCCAATCGGCCAAGCTCTAGGGAAATTCGATGTTAGCCACCTTTAATTGCTTTACCTAAAGGTATCGGCGGCCATCGGCGGACGGTTCCACCCTCGCCGGGTGCCTGCCTTCGGTTTGAACGATTAAGTATTTCTTAACAGTTGCCTCCAGCTCCAGCTCGTTGTCGCTGGAAATGCGCTTCAAGTGCTGGTTGATGGCGGGCACCGAGACATCGTAAAGCGCGGCCATCATCTTCTGCGTGAGCCAGATGTTCTCATCCTCGTAACGCATTTCGACGCTGGCCTCGGGGATTGCGGATTACCGTCCATGCCACGACCCTCCATGCCGATTTCAACGAGGCTGAAATTCTGATTGAGAGCAAATGATGTCGATTCGGATTTACCTGACAGGGCAGCACCTGCAATCTAACCCGCGTAGCAATGAATCAACCCCAACATGGAATCTACGAGCGTCTCGTCCGCGAGGACGAATATGACGATCTCAAAAGGCTGGAGAGCGAGGACCGTGTCTGGCTAGAGATTCCATCGGCGGCTCAAAGGCGGCATTTGCTCATCGATGAGTTCACGGCACATATTCCAGAGTTGCTCGATGCTGTGACCAGCGGCAGCGACCAAGATTCAGAATCGGCCCGGCGCGAACTCAAATTGATGGCCGAACTCTTGCGTGCAACAAAAACCTGTGCCCCCAATACCAAGCTGCCCTCGCCCCCTTCATCCAACGTGCTGGTTCTCCATGCGATTCATGAGCCCAAGCTACGGCCAGCATTTCCCCGGACAGGATTGCGACAACCCTGGCTCTTTACCTCTGCCAAAGGTGAGCCGAGTCTTTACTCCGAGTTAAGAGCCGAGTTGGAGACGGCCGAGCAACTCGACCTCATCATCAGTTTCATCACGTGGGGCGGTGTCCGCAAACTCGAGGACGTCTTTGCCCGGGCGACTGCGACGGATGCGGCGGGTCACTCGCGACTCAAAATGCGCGTCCTAACGACCACCTATATGGGGGCGACCGATCGCAGTGCGGTGGATGCCCTCGCGAAGTTGCCTGGTGTTGAGGTGCGTGTGTCGTTGGACGGCAGGCGTGAACGCTTGCACGCCAAGGCATGGCTCTTTGGGCGCAGCAACGGGTTTGGCACCGCATTCGTCGGCAGTGCCAATCTGTCCAAGTCCGCCTTGATTGATGGTATCGAGTGGACGTTGAAGATTTCGCAGTCAAGGGAACCCACACTTTTTGAGGCGGCCAGGGCCAATTTTGAATCGCATTGGAATGACCCGGAGTTTCAGCCCTACGATCCACGCAATGATGACCATCGCGCCGCTTTAGATCGCGCCTTGCTGGATCAACGGGGCGGCCATGGCACGAATGTGCCTCTGCTCCGAACCTGGTTTGACATTCAGCCAAAGCCTTTCCAGCAAGCCATTTTGGATCGTCTTGACCACGAACGAGCTCACGGGAGAACGAACAACCTACTCGTGGCGGCAACGGGGACTGGAAAGACCGTCGTTTCAGCCTTCGACTACAAACATATGTGCGACCGTCAGGGAGGTCAACCGCGGCTCCTCTTTGTCGCGCACCAACGGCAAATTCTGCAGCAAGCGATGGACACGTTTCGGCAGGTTCTGCGTGACACGAACTTCGGTGAATTGTTGGATGGTCAGACGCAACCAGCCAACTACGACCATCTGTTTGCCATGATTCAGACCCTGTCGGGTCGCGGCTTGGTGAGTCAGTTAGGCGCCAACTATTGGCAGATGGTCATCGTCGACGAGGCTCACCATTTGCCAGCCAGAACTTTCGATGCCTTCGTACGTGAAATTAGACCGAAATTCCTCCTTGGGCTAACAGCCACCCCCGAGCGTGCTGACGGCAAAAGTCTCAACGCCTACTTCGATGCCAGGCCGGATGGATCGCCTGCGTACTCGCTCCGTGTTTGGGACGCACTGGATCAGCAATTGCTCTGTCCATTCGAGTATTACGCCACGGGTGACGGTGTCGATCTGCGAGGAGTGGAATGGGGCAAAGCAGGAGAATTGCAGCAACTCGGCAATATCATCGGAGCCAATGAAATGCGGGCAATCGCAGTCCTGCAGGCCCTGCAGAAATATCTGCAAGACGATGGTCTCTCAGAAATGAAAGCCATCGCTTTCTGTGTCACCGTCGAACATGCCCGTTTCATGTCCAACTTTTTTAATGCTCGAGGCCTATCCGCTGAAGCGCTGACGGGTGATGACTCGCAAACAACACGCGACGACGCCATCCGTCGGTTAAGCGCAGGAGAGCTGAAGGTTCTATGCACCGTCAACCTGTTCAATGAGGGGGTCGATCTTCCCTCGGTGAACACACTCATCCTGCTGAGACCCACCCAAAGTCCGGTCGTCTTCCAGCAGCAGATCGGACGTGGCCTGCGTCTCCATCCAGGGAAATCATGCTGTGTTGTTCTCGACTTCATCGGTCAATACAGTGCCACCTACCGGTTCGATATCTTGTATCACAGTCTTACTGGCTTGAGCCGGAAGCAGCTAAATCAGTCGGTGGACGCAGGGTTTGGCCATCTGCCATCCGGTTGTCACATCCAACTGGACAAAGTGGCACGGGAGCGCGTACTCCAAAACCTCAAGCAGTCACTGTTGATCAACCGGTTACGACTGCAACGCGAACTTGCGGCGTGGGCGGCCGGGCGCCCCGGGCCAATTCGGATGATCGATTTCCTTCAAGGGCAGATGATCGAAATGACGGAACTCTATGAGAACAATCGTTCATGGAACGCGCTAAAGCGTGAAGTCGGCTTGCCCGTGCCGGACTTCGGGCCTCGTGACACAGGTTTGCTTGAGCGGGCCGGATCTCTGATCCATGTGAATGACCCGCGATTGTTGCGCACCTGGCAAGCCTGGCTTAACGGCGAGGAAGCCGGAACGCGAGAGATCTTGATGCAGGCGCATCAACTTCTCCATGAGCGTGATCCAGTCACTGTCACGGAGTTTCGCAATTTGCTCGAGGCAAACCTTGCTCTGAAGGCGGAATTGCAGGAATTACTGGCATATTTGGAGGATGCATCCGACTTAGCGACAACCGCCGTTTCCGGCGCGCCTGACGATTGGTCGATCTCGCTACACGCCAGATACAGTCGCCGTCAAATTCAAGCCGCCATCGGTCACGCGACTGAATTGATGCGTCCTGCGCATCGCGAGGGCATTTTGCCTCTTACCCAGGAGCGCATCGAACTTCTTTTCGTGACGTTAGACAAGAGCATTGGATTCAGCGAAACCGTACAGTATGCCGACTACGCGGTTAGCCCATCACGCTTTCATTGGAAGACCCAGAATCGCGCCAAGCCTACCAATGCATCCGGCCGCCGCTACCTCGATTCCCCAACTAACGGTTGGCGATTCTTCCTTTTCGTTCGCGAGGACCGTGATGCTGCCTTTGCCTGCGCAGGCCAGGTGGAGCTTGAACATCACGAATACGACGGCAAAGGCCCCATCGGTATTACATGGCGCCTAGTCCAACCGCTGAGTGCCGAGCTTTTTAGGCGTTTTAGCGTTCTACGTGATGTATGACGTCGATATTTTGAAGCGCCTTCAGGACCATTGAGTAGGGCACTCTTTCTTGTTCAAGACGCAGAGCTGTAGGATTCATTTCACGGCGGAGCAAATCAAAGATGGATCGTTCCTCAGTCGTGAGTCTCTGAAGATCCCGCTTCATTGGCTCCGGTTCGGTTGTGCAGAAATCGCGCAGTGCTTCAAAGGTAGCTCTATCCATCAGCATGGATTGAACGTGCGGGAAATGGGCTCGCAGATTGTCGAGGATGGCGAATCCATGAGTGTCGATGTCGCCCCAGTAATGGATCACGCAGTCCCTGAGCCAGTCGACTCTTGCGAGCGCGGACCAGCCATAGCCCGCGCCAAAAAGGACCAGGCTTCCGGGATGGTTGGGGAAGGCTAGGAAGTTGATTTCGTTTTCGGTGATGAAGACACGCGTGACTGGCGGGTTGAGCGTGGCAAAAGCGGCTGCGTCGAGCGTGAGATCAACACCAAGGCGGTCGGGTTCTATTGCGCAAGATGAATCGAGAAAGCGGAGGCGGATTCGCTCGAGTTTGTCGCGGAAGCCATAGCGACGATTGAAGCCAGAATTACCACGAGCCTCGGAGTTAATGAAGTCAGGCGGCAGCACGAGGTCGAGCAGCTCGGCAAGGGTCCCGCGATTTCGTTCGATAAACTTGGTGTGAACTCCGGGGACATCGATTTGCCGGATATAGCAACCGCTGCGGGGGTGGTTGCGAACCCACGTAACAACGGCGAGCAGGCGCTCCCAATCGGGTGCAAGTTCGAGCGCGAGCATGGGACGCCGGATTATCCAACGGAGCAGCTCGGGGAACGCAGAGCGAATGCGCTCGGTGATGAGGTGGAATGTTTCCCATTCGCGCCTGACTCCTAGCAGGCGGATCGCTGCTTCAGCGTCGGAAAAAATTGCGGCTGTAGGCATCTTGTTGGCACCGAAAAGCCGGTGTGTGAATTCCTTCCACTCACAAAGGATGGTGGTTTGCCCGTGCCAACCGGCGATCCAGTCGCGGGCAGCCGAAAAGTCGCTAGAGATTTCTCCGGAGCCAGGGCCCTTGATCGGGATGCGAAGCGGAAACAGAGTGCCGCCTGCAACACTATCGGCGAGCAGGTCGCCGCGCCCCCACCTGCGGCGGAGGATCGCTTTCAAGTCGGCCGGCGTGATCCAGCGGGTGTTGGTGGATCGACTCATGGTTCGGACCGAGCCTTTTCCTCGCGGTATGCCTCGATAGTGAGATTGCGGAGTTGCGAGTCGCAGCCGTCGACGTTGTGGACGAAACCAACCGAAGCAACGTAGGGCTCGATGATGTGGATCTTTTGCAACGGTGTCACAATGAGAAGCTGGAGATTAAGATTTTCGAACAGTCGAAGTCCATATTGTGCCGATTCGTCGGACCCGCGACCGAACGCCTCGTCGATGACAACAAAGCGGAACGAGCGGGATCGTATGCGACCCCATTCGAGACCGAACTGATAGGCGAGGCTTGCAGCGAGGATCGTATAGGCGAGTTTCTCCTTTTGACCGCCCGATTTACCTCCGGAATCGGAATAATGCTCGTGCTCGGTGTTGTCCTCTCGCCAGCGTTCGCTGGCGGCGAAGGCGAACCAATTCCGCACGTCGGTGACTTTGCGTGTCCAGCGGCGGTCAAGTTCCGTCGTGCCTTCGCGCCCACGGAAACGCTCAATGATACTTTTCACCTGGAGAAATTTCGCCTCGGAATACTGGTCTTCCTCCGATCCAGTTAGAGACCCCTCGGTGCAGGCACGCAACTCGTTTTGGAACGTGCGCAGGTCTTGGTCGGGAACAGGGGTGGCTTCCAGGACGATATAGCGTCCGGGGTTGTAATCGATTGCGACGAGGGACTGGTTGATGCGCGCGACGCGTTCGCGGATGGTTTCCCTTTGTTGGTTCAGATGTGCGTTGAAGTTCGCGATCTCCCGGATGGTGTTTTGATTGAGCAGTTCTTTGAAACGTTCCTCGAATCTGGGCAGGTCGTCTTCGCGCAGGCGGGCGAGCAAGGTGCGGAACTCGTTTGCGGATTCAACTGAGCGGTCGATCTCGCGAGTTTCGGCTTCAAATTCGCGGCTGAAGTGGCTCATGCGGCTGACGAGTCGCTGACTGACGCTGGCGATGGCTTTGTCCCTCGAATCAATCCGGCCCTGCATCCACTCGCGTACATCGCGTTCGCGGTAATCGCATCCTTCGACGGTTAGAGCGTGTTCACCGAGCGCCTCGTTACGGATTGCGTCGAGGCGCTCGACCCATCGAGACAGCGCCTCGGCATCAGACCGGCTGAGCAGGTCGCGGGTGGTATCAAGGAGCGATTGGGTGTTGCGGATGCGATCCTCAATGGCTCCGAGTTTCATATCTTCCTCGGTCCGCTTCCTATCACCGTCACCTATGGCGATCTTCACATGCCGAAGCCGGTCATTGAGCTGGCGCAGGATGTCGGATGCATTTTCGAGTTGGCGGCGTTCCTCTTCGAGTACAGCGATTTCAGCAGCCACCGATGCCCAATCGATTTCCCGGAAGTTGCGGTATTCCTCAAGCTTGGAAAGAAGTTCGATGCGTGCGCGCAGGGCTTTGCGCTCGGCATCGGCCTTGGCAAGACGGGTAAAGACTGTCGCGCCCGCTTTCTCGACTTGTTTCTTTTCGCTATCAAGGGTGGCGATCTTGGCTTCATTGCTCCAACCAAGGATGTAGCGGGAGCGGTCATCAAGTCGGTGGCGATCGTCTTTCTCGTGGCGTTCGCCTGGCATTTTCATTTGCCCGGCGCGGGTGATGGCGCGGATCTCGCGGCGAAACTGCTCCTGCGCGGCACAACAGGCGACGTCGAACCGATGGGCGAGTTCACGTTCCATCCAGTCGTAGAATGATGAGTCCGGGAGGATGGCGAGTTTGCGGATGATGGAATCGGGATGCGGGGCCGATGGCTCCTCGCGTCGGGTCTGGCGGACTCGGAAATAAACAATCCGACCGCGGAGTTGAGTGCGGTCCACCCACTCGACCACGGCGGGGTAATGATCGTCTGGCACGAGGAGAGATAATCCGAAGTTGTGTAGGAGTCGCTCGGCGGCGCCCTCCCAATCGGATTCTTCCGGACGCACTTGGAGAAGTTCGCCGACGAACGGCATCGAGTCTGGTGCCACCGAGAGCGCGGTGCAGAGCGCTTCGCGGATGGTGATCTGGGCGGATGGAATGTTGCTCCGCCGTGCTTTGAGGCTCTCGATTTCTGCGGTCAACGTTGCCAGTTCTTCCTGAAGTCTCCGCATCGCAACCGTGTCATCTGTGATGCGATTTCCCAAGTCGGCCTCGTCGGTTTCCCCGTCGGCTTTCAAACCTGCGATGCGGTCGTGCTGCGCGGTAAACACGGCGGCATCGCGCGCCTCAATCTCGCCCAGCTGCCTAACATGCGTGGCGTAGCGGGTAGCCTTATCCCGACGACGGTCCCGCTCCGGGGCGAGTTCCTCAATCCGGGCGGAGAGTCCAGCAATGCGGTCGCCGCCATTCTCGGCGATTTGCCGGGCAAGGTCGGATTCGTCCCGTCTGAGTGCGGCCAGGGTTTCCGCGATCTCGGCAATACGACGTTGTTGGCGGTCTTGCTCGACGGCAAGAGTGGCCGCGCGTTTTTCTAACAGACCAAGTTTCAATGTCGCAAAGTGGGGCTGCAGGTAGTCGCGAGCGGCCCGAAGTGCTTCCGTCTCAGCCTTGAGTTCCTCGTAGCGGTCGCAGTCGACGATGATCGGCTCAAGGAGGGTGACCTGGCGTTTGGCACGAAGCACGGCTGCATGGGCGCGGTCGAGGTCGTCGAAGTGGGTGATGAGGGAAGCAATTCGCGGTTCTACGTCGAAGGGTTCGAGCATGTGGCCGCGGACGAAATCGGTGAGGTTGCCGACCGACTTCATGGAGACTGTCTGGTGGAATAGATCCAGCGCCTGTTCATTTTCGATGCCGAACCGGCGACGGAACCACGCACTGTATTCGGTGAAGGACTCGCTGGTCGTTGCTCCCGACTGCCTGAGTCGGCGGCGGAGTTTGCTCATGTCGGAGTCGAAGTCGGCAAAGTCGCCGGCGATGGAGAGTGCCCGTTCCGCGCCGACATAGAAGCGGGCTGGCTGGCCATGTGGATCCTTCATCCAGAGGACGCAGGCGAGAGTGATGGTCTGGTCGTAGCCGCTGTTTCTGAAGACGGCGAGAATAACTGAGAAAGTGTTAGGGTCGCGAAGACCGACGGGCCTTGCCGCACCGACACCATTTTCGCCACGCTCGGTGCGGTGGTAGCCAAGCACATAGGAACGAAGGCTGCGCTCTTTGAATTCGGCCCCGGCCGCTTTATTGAAAGCAATACGGTTAGGGGGTACCAACAAGGTGGTGATGGCGTCAACGAGGGTCGATTTTCCTGAGCCGATATCGCCGGTTAGGAGACAGTTCCTGCCCTCAGGGTGCAGGCTCCAGACACGCCTGTGGAAGGTGCCCCAGTTGAGCACTTCCAACCGGTGAAGACGGAACCCAGTGAGGGAGTCGTCCGCCGCGAAATCAAGCGCGGGAGTGTTGGGGTCAATCGTCATTTGTCTCCTCCGAGGGGGTTTCGATGTGACGGCGATAGGCGGCGAGTCGTGCGTCAAAATCGGCCAGCCATTGGGCGTCGACGAACGCCTTGAGGATGCGGCGGACTTCGTAAACGGCGGGTTGCGGTGCCCCGGGCGCACTCTTGAGTTTGTGTATGAAACCGAGTTCGGCAATTTTGTTAAGCTGCATCTCGATCTGGTCGGTTAGACGGACTTCGTTTGCTTGGGGTGGCAAAAAGACACGGAGCATTTCGGTGAATTCGTCGCGCGTGAGGACGAGGCGAGCGTCACCGCCAGAGGCGTCGAATTCAGCAAGCTTTTTCCGCAGCAGGGCGAGCATCAAACTCACGGGAAAGGAGAGCGGGCGGCGGGGATAGAGTCGGGGAACGCGGGCCTCGGCACCCGTGCTTGGTTCCGCTTCCGCGGTTGTTCCCCGGGAGCGTAGGAAAGCGTATCCTTCCGCCTCGTCGAGCACCAGTTCGAGATCCAAGACCCTAACATAGTCGCGCACCCTTGCCTCCAATGCGATCAGCCGACCCCACTGTGCCGGGTCGTTTTCTTGATAGATAACTCCTTTGAGCAAGGGGATGACGACGCCGGAAAGGGCGGGTTCCACGGGCGTTTCGGAATGGGTGGGGGATGGGTTCATCGCATGAATATGACGCGGGGAAGGCGGGCGGATTTACGGAGCGGGACACCGTCTTCCGTGGCGGCGTTCCATGTTAGGATTTCCTCGCTGGACTCGTCCACCGTAATAGTGAACCCGCCCGAGGCAATTTCGAGGTAAGCGATGATTTCGGCGAGGCCGTGCTCGAGTGGGCGGGTCTCGACCAACTCGCGCAGGGTGGCCTGCGGGGCGGCCTGGAGGGCATGGCGGATGTGGGCGGCGAGTGCCGCTTTGTCCACAACCCGCACGGCGAAAAGAGCAGAGGCATCGATTTCCTCGCCGGAAGCCGCGAGGATGGTGGCGGCGAGGTTGGGTTTGAAGGCGGGGGTGAAGAGAGGTCGCTCGAACGGAAGACCGATCACTGCGGAAGTCTCGCGTATCTCCATGAAGGTGGGTGAGGAAGGCGGCGCGTCACGGACTGCGAGCGATTTGACCTCGATGCTGCGGAGAAGATCCATGATGCGGCGATTTTCTAACCAAGCCTGGTCGTCGAGGAATCGGCGTAGTTGCTTGGACAGGTCGGCGACCGTGCGCTGCGTGTGATCACCCGCCTGGAGCCAGTCGTAGTGGACGCGCCGGAGCCGTGGATCCGGATCGGTCGCACGAATGGCAGAGTGCTCGAGGATGGTGTCGAGCAGCGAGGTGAGTTCCTGCTGGCGGCGATCCGACATGAGGAAGTCCCAGAAAGCCCGGAAACTGCGGCCCTGATCGGAATCGTCGATGGCATCACGGCGGCCCAGGATTTCATCGAGCAACGCGGCCTTGCCGCCTTCCCAGAGGGCGATCCGTTCGCGAACTGAGCGGTCAAGAAGACGGAAGTTCTGTTCTACCTCGCGGAAGTCAGAGAGGAGTTCACGGGCCATCTGGGTGAACTGCTGGAAGCGGTCGCGCATGGCGGTGTCGTCGAGCAGCGGGATTTCGCCCGCCAGGGCGCGGGCGATTTCCTCGTCGATGGCATCGCGGCGCTGTTGCAACTCGGCTACGCGCGCGGCAGGATCCGCCTGGGAGCCGGTGGCCATCTGGCGAAGGAGTTCGAAAAGCGTTAGAAGACGGGATTCGGTGCCGACGAACGAACGAGCTTCGAGTTCGCCGAGCCAAGCGATGACCCGCTCGGTCGCGGGGACAAGATCAAAGTGCGGTTCGTCGGTGCCGCGCAGATAGAACTTTCTCAGCCAGCCTTTCTCCGGTGACGCCCAGTCATTGAGATAATCCCGGGCCGGACGTGGAAAGGCATCGGAGCCGATGCGTTCACGCACTCCAAAGAGTTCATCTTCCAACGCCTCTGCTAGGTCGGGCTCTGGAATGACGCGAACGTTAGGCAGGATAAATGCGCGGTTTAGAAAGGCCACCACCAGCGGGGCGTGATCTGAACGAAGTAGGCGCCATGCAGGGTGCTCCCTTTGGAGTACATGAAGTGTTTCGTGGTTAAGCTCTGCCATCATTCCTTCGTAGATGTTGAGCTCGTCACCTGCCAATGGCCGCCACGATCCGGGCCGATACGACGGATGAGGCCGCTGGTTTTGAGTTTTTCCAGATGATATTTCACTCCGTTTTCGGTGATGTCTCCGAGCAGGGTGGAGAGTTCCCTCCGGCTAATGGCAGGGTGCTCACGCAGAATTCCAATGATTTTCTGGGTAGTCTTCTGGGTAGTTTTCTGGGTAGTTTTCTGGGTAGTTTCCCCCGACGTTTTCCCCGACGTTTTCTCTCGGATGATGTCCAGATACGCTGGAGCAAAGGGGAACTCGATCCAGAGGTCATTGGGCTTGTAGTCGATGATCGGCTCGGGAACGCCCGCTTCGCGGCAGGCTTCAAAGATGCGCTGGATGCCGCGGCCCCAAGTCTCGATTTCGCCGGCGCGGAAGAAGGCATTGGCCAGGAACGGGTTGTAGGGGCTGGAGGCATGATCCGCCAACAGGTGTTCCAAGGTCCAGCCTTCCGGCAGGACAGCCGGGTTCCAGATTTTCAGGCGGTTTTCATAAACGCGGATTTGCACCGGCGCGCCGACAGCATAGTCGCGATGCACCAGTGCGTTGAGGATTGCCTCGCGCAGGGCGGCATTGGGCACCGGGTAGCGTTCGATGCGCTGGATGCCCTGATAGGTGATGGCGGCTTTGAGATACTTGGTCC
>JBAXPF010000019.1:0-26024 GCA_037132955.1 Verrucomicrobiota bacterium
CATGCGCTTCAGCCAGCCCGCAGGCGTCACCGGCATCACCTATGGCGCGGAGTGGAGCACGACCTTGTTGCCGGGAAGTTGGCTCGAAGTGCCGGACACCGGCACGGGAGGTGAGCACCTCTTCAACCTGCCGGAGGACGCCGGCCCGCAGGCGTTCCTGCGGCTCAAAGTGACCGGGCAGTGAGCAGCGCGATTCCCCCGGCCCTCATCGCGTTGTCACCAACGTGCCTACAAAGAACAAAAAACCACCCCCATTCGGCGAGGCGGGTGCCTGCGAATGAGGGTGGTGATAGGTGAGTTAGAGCCCTGGCTCTGGATAATTATTGCTGGGGAGCGGCGGCTGGGGCGGCTGGGGCGGCGGCTGGAGCGGCAGCGGGCTTGGCAGTGCTGGTTTTGGGAGCAGCCTTGGCTTTGGTGGTGCTGGCCTTGTGGGTGGCTTTGGCTTTGCAGCAGGGCTTGGTGCAGTTTTTCGGGCAGGCTTTGGCAGCCGGTTGAGCAGGAGCCGGGGCGGGCTTGTCGCTGGCGCAGCTGGCGAGCATGAACAGGGAAGCTGCCGCTAGGGCGAGGGTGGAGATGGTCTTCATAATGGTCAGTGTTTGGTTGTTGTTGGTTTAGGTTTACCGCCGATCACAACTGGCGGTGGTCCTGAGAGTGGATTTCTGACAAAATTATTCAATATTTTTTAAAGGCAGCGCAAATAAGCTGCCGCGGGACGCCGGAATGTCCGGCTTGGCTGCGGGTAGGCCGGTGCAGGCGGCCCAGTCACATGCGGCAGCGCGGGGGGGGCCGCTGCCTGCAGGCGTCTGGGGATCGACAAGATAGATTCTCACAGCGGCATGAAGCATAAGACGTGAACCATCTGGGCGGCGGCCAACATGCCAAAAATGCTCGAGATCACCCACAAGTATCTCTTCTTCACGATCAGGGCCATCGCCCCCAGCGCAATGGCGACTTGAAACAATGTGATGGACAAGCCCATTTCCCTCGAGTGCTCGGCGGCACTCGTCGCCAGCTTGCGGGCCTCGTCGCGCGCGGCCTCATATTTTTGGGCCTGCGCCATGATGTCGGACTTTTCCTTGTCGTATTTGTCCACCTTCGCCGTCATTTTCTCCACCCCCGCAGGATCCGGGGCGGCATGCAAATGGTCCAGCTCGATTTGATAGAGATTTTGTTTGATGGATTTCGCCTGATAGAACGACCACTGGTCGGACGCCTTCGCCTGATTGAAGGTCGCCTCGTTCATCTCCTTCAAGGTGCGGGTCGAGAAAGCGCCGCCCTTGAGCGTCGCAATGGCCGCGAGCACCGCAATGATCACCATCGTGAGCGACACATATTTCGTCCATTGGTCGCGCTTCTCCTTGGCCTTTTGCGCCGCGTGTTCCGCGCGCCATTCCGCCACCCATTGGTTCAATTCGTCCGAAGTTGCCGGTTGCATGGTGGTGATTGGGTGGGCTGCTTCCCGAGCCCCGGCGTCGCCTTTAGGGCGGCGGCCAGCGGACTGAGCAGCAGCGCAGGAAATAAGCCGAGCCCGACCACCAGCACGGCCGGCACGAGCACCGCCAGGCGATGGGACGTGGACATCGCCACGGGTGCCGGGTCCGCCGCCTCCCTAACGAACGCCTGTTTCAGCACCATCAGATAGTAGTATAATGAAATGGCGCTCATGATCGCCGCCAGGCCGACCAGCCAGGTGAGGCCAGGGGTGCCGTGGGTGGTGGTCTCGGCCATGGCCGCGCTGAACATGACGAATTTGCCGACAAAGCCGGCGAGCGGCGGAATGCCGGCCAGGGATGTTAGAAACACGAGCAGCGCGAGCGCCTGCAACGGCGAGCGATGAACCAAACCGGCGAAGGATCCTAACGAGTCGTCGCCGCGGTCGCGCTCGACGGCGGCGGTGACCGCCAGCGCCCCGAAAGTCGCCAAGCCGTAAACCACGACATAAAACAAGGCGGAGCCGGCGGCCATGGTGCCGTTGGCGGCGAGTGCCACGAGCAGATATCCGGTGTTGGCCACTGCCGAGTAGGCGAGCAAGCGGCGCATGCTGGTTTGGGCCAGGGCGAGGACGTTGCCGAAGACCATGGAAACCGCGGCCAATACCCCGAGCCACAGCGACCATCCGGGTTGCATGGCGCCCCAGGCGGCGGAGCCACCCGCCAGCGCGAAGCCCGTCAATAACAGACGCACCAACACCAACACGCCGACCGCCTTGGACGCTGCGGCAATCAGGCCGACGCTGGTGGCCGGCGCGCCCTCATAGACATCCGGTGCCCAGTAATGGAACGGCGCAGCCGCGAGCTTGAATCCGAGCCCCACCACCCCCATGACCAGGCCGACCACTGCATACGCCGGCAACGGCCCCGTGGCGAGTTTGGCGGCAATGTCAGGCAACATCAGCGTGTGGCAGAACCCATAGATCAAGCTCAGGCCAAACAGGAAAAACGCGGCGGAAACGCCGCCAAACAGGAAGTATTTCAACGCCGCCTCCGCCGCCTTGGCCGAGCGTGAAAACCCGGCTAACAAATACAACGAGAGACTCGCCAGTTCGAGCGCGACAAACAGGAACAACAAATTCACGGTGCCGACGGTCAGCAGCAGCCCGGTAAGCGCAAACAACAACAACGCGTGAAACTCGCCTGGTTGTTTGATCTCATTGCGTGCCGGTGGCAGCAGCACCGCCAGAAGCCCTAACATCAGCACCACCGCCTTGAAGATGCGTGCCAACGGGTCCATCGCCAGCAAGGTGGTCCCTGACTCGAGATTTGCCGGGCAATAACACAAGGCGGCGCAGGCGGCGGCGATGCCCATGGCGGAGATGACGATGGTCAAATCGATAGGCATCGGCCGCTGGGTTTTCGCCTCGATGGCCACGGCCACGCCGAGCAGCAGCAGCGCCGTGATGACCAGCACAGCCTCCGGCAGGAGTTGAATGAATAATGCGGAGTAGTTCACGGCAGGGAAAGGATCGATTGGAACAGAGGGGAGCGCAGACCGTCATCTATCAGGGTCACCCACGGCAGCGGATAGATGCCGATGGCCAGCGAAAAAATGCTCAACAGTGCGATGGCCGAAATTTCCGGCCAGGTCAGTGGCGGCAGCGGCGGGGCGGGAGCCGCCAGCGCGTGGCGCTCCGGAAAAAACGCCCGGTGCATCGCCCGCAACGAGAACGCGCCGGTCACGATGAGGCCCACCGCCACAGGCAACAGCAGCCAGGGATAGGAGTGCCACACCCCGATCACCACCGCCACCTCGGCCACAAAGCCGCTGAAGCCGGGCAAGCCCATTGACGCCGCGGTGGCCACCGTGAAGGCCACCGCCGCACCGGGTAGGGTGCGCCACAAATCGAATTCCCGCAATGCGGAAAAGTCGCGGGTGTGGGTGCGGGCATACACGACGCGCCCGGCAATGCCGAAGAGCAGCCCCGCGATGATGCCGTGGGAAATCATTTGCAAGACCGCGCCGCGCAAGCCCCAGTGGGTCGCCGTGGCCAGACCTAACAATATAAGCCCCATGTGGCTGACACTTGAATAACCGATGACGAATTTCAGGTCCTTTTGTTGCAAGGCGGTGAGCGCGCCATAGATGAGGCCGATGACGGCCAGCCCGGCAATCACCAGCCGCCACTCGACAAAGCCTTGCGGAAACAATGGCATCGCCACGCACAGCGCGCCATACGCGCCGAGCTTCATCACCACGCCCGCCAACAACATCGAGGCCGCGGTGGGTGCCGCCACGTGACCGGTGGGTGCCCAGGTGTGAAACGGCCACATGCCCGCCAGCACCGCAAAGCCGAGGAACAAGATCGGGAAGGCCCAATACTGCAGCGCGGGGGCATACTTAAAGCTGGCCAGATCGTTGAGGTCGAAGCTGGTGCCGCCGGACGCCGCATAAGCGACGATCAAGCCGATGAGGATCAGGGCGCTCGACCCGATGGAATACAGCGTGAGTTTCATCGCGCCATACTCGCGGTTGGTCGAGCCCCAGATGGCGATGAGCATGTATTTGGGCAGGATCACGATTTCATAAAACACAAACAACAAAAACCCGTCGCGACTGAGGAACACCCCTTAGACACCGCCAATGATGGTCATGAAAAACGCGAAAAACGCCCGCGGCCGGGTTTCCACATTCCATGAGAACAACACCCCGGCTATCGCCACCAACCCGGTGAGCAGCAACAACGTTAGGCTCAGGCCGTCCGCCGCCAGATGAAAGCGAATGCCCAGCTCCGGAATCCACGGCTTGTCGAACGACCACGCCGGCGCGTCAAGCCGCTGCAATTTTGTTAGACAGGCGGCGGCGGCAGCCACAGCCCCGATGATGGAAGCGGCCAAGGCAATGACCCGTGCCAGACCGGCGGCGCGGGCTGGCAGCAGCAGCACTAACAAGGCGCCGGCAAACGCGGAAATGAGTGTCCAGGCGGGAGTCATGACAGAATGTGGAGAAGGTCGAGGAGCCGCACGGTGTCGGCATTGAGACAATGAAGGAGCACTTGGGGGCAGAGCCCGGGAATGATGATGAGGGCAATGGCGGGCCCGAGCAGCCAGCGCTCGCCGGTGGTGAGGTCAGGCCACTTGGCACAGGCCGGATGGAGCGGACCATGGAACACCAAACGCACGAGCCGCAGGAAAAACACCGCGGTCAGCAACAACCCGATCACCGCCACCGCCGCCGCCCATGGCACCAAGGCAAAGACGCCGGTGAATATCAGGAATTCCCCGACAAAGCCGCTCAAGCCCGGCAGTCCGAGCGAGGCGAACAAGGCGATTCCCATCAGGCCGCAGAAGATCGGGGCGCGGGCGCGCAGGCCGCCGAAGTCAGCCAAATTGCGGGCTCCGCCGCTGCGTTGTTCCATCAGGCCGATGCAGAAAAAGATCGTGCTGGCAATGATGCCGTGATTGAACGCCTGCAGGATCGTGCCGGAAATCGCGGCCGCATGCGCGCTGCGATCCGTCTGCACCGCGGCCGCGGCCACCACCGCCATCGCGCAATAGCCGAGATGGTTCACCGATGAATAGGCAAGGATGCGCTTGAGATCGCGTTGGGCCAATGCCGCCACCGCGCCTAACAAAACAGTCACCACCGCCAGCAGCATCAGGGTGGGTGCCAAGGCGGGCAAAACCTCGGGAAAGATCGGCAGCAGAATCCGCAGCAAGCCATAGACCCCCATCTTCGAGAGCAAGCCTGTGAGCAACATCGTCACCGGGGTGGGAGCCTCGGCATAGGCGGCCGGCAACCACGCATGGAACGGAAACACCGGCAGCTTCACCGCCAGCCCGAGAAACACACACACCGCCACCGCGCCTAGCAAAAATTGTCCGGTGCAACCGGTGCTGGCAAAGGTCTTGGCCAGCAGCGGGACCAGTTCTTTGTTGGAGGCGAGCTCGGCCAGCTTGGAAAAATCCATGGTGCCCACCGAGAGTTGCAGCGCGAGAAACCCTAACAACATGAACACGCTGCCGCCCAGCGTCATGATGAAGAAGCGCAGCGCCGCGCGCGGTGCGCCCGGTCCGCCCCACAGGCGGATGAGCAGATAGGAAGGAATGAGGGTCATTTCCCAGCACAGGAACCACGGGATGAAATGCCGCGCGGTGAACACGCCGAACAACATGCCCTCCAGCACCAGCACCAACGCGCAGTAGGCGCGTCCGCCCAGGCCCAGCTTGGCCGTGGCCGCCAGCGCAAACAAGGTGACCAGGCTGGTGAGCAACAAGAACAACCACGACGTGCCATCGACCGCGAAGCGCAGGAAAATGTCGGCATCCGGCAGCCACATTGATTGCCAGTGGGCGAGGATGCCATCGGCCGGCAGCGCCCGGTGGGTGCCCATGCCGACCACCAGCGCCAGCGGCACCAAGGCCCAGATGATGGCGAAGCGGTTGGCGCATGACTTGCCCATCCCTGACCCTGTGCCGAGAATGACCGCGCCTAACAATGGAATCAATAGCAATGAAAGTAACAACATGGCGGATTAAGCGGTGAGCCAGAAGTAAAGGATGAGCAGCACGGAAGCCCCGAGGCCGATCGCGCGCAGATAGGCCTGCGGGCGTCCGGACTGGCACGCGGACGCGGAATCCGCGCCGCCTTGCAGACCGGAGCAGGCCTGGTTGAAGCCGTCGTTCAGGCCCCGTTCATCGGCGGCACCGGTCCAGCGGCCGAACATTTTGATAAGTCCCTCGGCCAATGCCATGAGCGGCACAAACAATTGGCGCTCGATGCCGTCCACCCCTTTGGCGAACACGGCCAGCGGCGCGATGATGAACCGATCATAGGTGGCATCGAAACGCATGCCGTCGCCGAGGAATTTCCACACGCCGCCAAGCTTGCCTTCGAGCGGATCGGGCGCGCGGCTGTCGCTGGAGGGGTTTCGATAGACGAGCCACGAGGCGGTCACGCCCACGGTGACAAGCGTCAACGACAAGCCGATGAGTTTGAGTGCTTCGGGAGTGCCCAGGGCACCGGCATTGAAATGCGCGCTTTCACCCATCAGCCATTCCTCGAACCATGGCCAGACGGGTGTGCCGATGAGTGCCAGCAACATCGCACCCGCGGCTAACACAAACAGCGGCACCAGCATCACCGGCGGGCTTTCATGCGGATGGGATACTCCGGGACTGCGCGGTTTGCCGAAGAACACCAACAACGCCTGCCGCGTCATGTAGAAAGCCGTCAGCAAGGCCGCCGTCGCCGCTAACAAAAACGGGCCATGCCCGCCGGGCCAGATTTCCGCCTGGTGCAACACGGCTTCCTTGCTCCAGAACCCGGAGAAGACAAACGGGAAACCGGCCAGCGCCATCATGCCGATGGCATAAGTGAGAAAGGTTTTCGGCATGGCCTTGGCCAGTCCGCCCATGCGGCGGATGTCCTGCTCGTCGTGGCACCCGTGAATGACCGAGCCGGCGGATAGAAATAACAGGGCCTTGAAAAACGCGTGCGCGATCAGATGGAACATCGCCGCCGCCACGCCGCCGGTGCCCAGCGCCACCATCATGAAGCCGAGTTGCGACACCGTCGAATACGCCAGAATGCGTTTGATGTCGTTCTGGCCGAGCGCCACGCAGGCGGCATACAACGCGGTGATGCCGCCGATCCAAGCGGTGGCGCTCAGCGGCAACCCAGTCATGCCGCTGTTCATGAAAATCGGATGGGTGCGGGCGACCAGAAACACGCCGGCCGCCACCATCGTCGCCGCGTGAATCAGCGCGGAAACCGGGGTCGGGCCTTCCATCGCATCCGGCAACCAGGTGTGCAAGGGCACCTGACCGGACTTGCCCATGGCTCCGACCAATAACAACAACGCCGCCGCCGCCGACACCGTCAGGCCGCCGACGGTGGTGACGCCCGCCAACGAGGCGAGTGCGCCGGATTCTAACAATCCTTTGCCCTCATCGAAAAACAACAACGTGCCGGTCTGGCCGTAGAGCCAGATCATGCCGAGGAAAAACGCCATGTCGCCCACGCGGGTGGTGATGAAGGCCTTTTGCGCGGCCGCGGCCGCGGAGGGTTTTTCAAAATAATAGCCAATCAACAGATACGACGCGAGGCCGACCAATTCCCAAGCCATGAACAACAGCAGCAAACTGTTGGAATAGACGACCATCAGCATCGCGCCGGAGAACAACGAGAGAAAACAGAAGAAGCGCCCGAAACGCGCCTCATGCTTCATGTAGCCGGTGCTGTAGAGGAAAATCCAGAACGCGACAAACGTGACCATCGCCCCCATCGCCGCACTCAGCGGGTCTAACACCAAACCCACCTTCAAGGTTATGTCACCGAAGCTGAACCAGGTGCTGGCGGTTTCCAGATGGAAGGCATGTCCGTGCGCCGGGGCCAGCGTGCAGGTGAAGGCGGCCAGCGCGATCACGCAGGAAACTCCCAACGCGGCGAGTGCGAGCCACGAGGCGGGCCGGCCGAGCCGGTCGGGCATGAATGCGGTGATGCCGCCAGCCAGCAACGGCAGCAGCGGCACCAGCCAGAGCAGGAAGGGAAGATAGGGGTGGATCGCGTCAGCCATGGAGGGAATCGAGGCGGTTGAGGTCGGTGGAGCGGGTGCGCCGGAAATTCATCAGGATGATGGCCAGCCCCACGGCAGCTTCCGCCGCCGCGATGGCGATGGAAAACAACACAAACAACGGGCCTGTTAGGTCGGCATCCGGCGGGCCGTAACGCCAGAAGGCGATGAAGTTGAGGTTGGCCGCGTTGAGCATGAGTTCGATGCCGACCAGCACCAGGATTGCGTTGCGGCGGGTCAGCACGGCTAACAAGCCGAGCACAAACAGCAGCGCGGAGAGCGTCAGAAGCAAGGGCAGCGGGGTCATCGGCTGGCAGGAGGTTCGGGTTTGGTGCCGGGATCGCGGGCAAACAACGCGGCACCTATCAGCACGGCCGTGAGCAACACGCCCACCGCCAGCACCGCCGGCACCGAATTTACAAAAAGCTCCATGCCCAGCGCCTGGACCGGCAGCGCCGGATTGGCCGCTTCCGCGGTCCCGGCCGGCAGGCCTTGGGAAAATGCATACAGCAGCATGCCCAACACCGGGGCCACGCAGGCGAGGCCCAACACCAACGAGCGCGGGCGGCGGGCGATTTCTTCCGCCTCATCGCCCGGGCGGGTGATGAGCAATGCGAAGACGATCAGAATGGCCACGCCACCGACGTAGACCATGAACTGGACCAAGCCGATGAAGTCCGCACCCACGGTCAGATAGAGCACGGCGACGAGCGCCAGCGCCAGGGCTAACAACAACGCCGCGTGCACCGGGCGCGCTTTCCACACCGCGCCCAGCGCGGCAAGCAGGATGAGAGGAGATAGAATGAGCAGCGGAATCATTCGGCGAAGTGGTAGCGGCGGGTGGCCGGAGCCAGGCGGCGGTTGAAGAACACGGTGATGAGGATGCAGGGAATGAGCAGCGGCACGGCACACAACAGCCAGCCGAGTGCGCCCTTGCCCGCATAGTGCCAGATGGCGGCCACCGGCAGCGTGAGCAGGGACACCGGAATGAGGCAGAGCCAGGCGAAGCGCATCAATTGGTCGATGCGCACGCGCGGGAAGGTGGCGCGGATCCACAGGAAGACGAAGATGACCACGGCGAGTTTGCCGAAAAACCAGATCCACGACGGCACCCAATCCAAGCCGGGCAAGGGGGCTTGCCACCCGCCCAGGAACAACGTGATGCCCAATCCGGAGATGGCGAACAGCCCGAGATACTCGCCCATGAAGAACAAGGCATACTTGAATCCGGAATACTCGGTCATGTGGCCGGCCACAATTTCCGACTCCCCTTCCGGCAGGTCGAACGGACAACGGTTGGATTCCGCAATGGCCGCGATGAAGAACACGATGCCCGCCACCAAGCCCCAGGGTGTCAGGATATTCCACGCCGGGAGGAATCCCAGATGGAACCCCGCCTGCGCATTGACAATACCGGGGAGCGAGAGCGTGCCGGAAAGCATCACCACGCTCAGCGCGGAAATCATCAGCGGCAGTTCATAACTCACCATCTGGGAGATCGCGCGCATCGCGCCAAGCATCGGAAACTTCGAGCCGCTGGCCCAGCCGGCAATGAACACCGCCAACTCGGTCATAGTGCCCACCGCGAAAAAGAACACGATGCCCAGTTCCAACGGCACCGGGACCCATTCGCGGCCATAGGGAATGACGCCCAAGGCCAGAATCGACGGGATGACGATCAGGATCGGGGCTAACAAATGCAGAAACCCTTCGGCCTTGGTCGGCACGATGTCTTCCTTGGTGAGCATCTTGATGCCGTCGGCCACCGGTTGCAGGATGCCGAAGTAGCCGGCGCGGTTCGGGCCGAGGCGGTTCTGGACGCGCGCCAGCGTCTTGCGCTCGATCAATGAGAGCAGCGCAAACGCGGATAGAAAAACGCCGACCACCACGGCGGCGGCCGTGACGAACGAGCCGAGCGCGACCAGCCAGTCGGGGGCCTTGACGGCTTGCAGCCCCATTTCCACCAAGCGTTGGGGCAGCTGCGGCAGTGACTCGCCGGTGACCAACGGTGCGTTGGGAGTTGCCGCCCAGCCCGTCGCTGGGCTGGCGCATACCATTAGGGCGATCCACGCCGGACGTCTCATTCGAGGGCTCCTATTTTTATAGTCATTTCCCGTTCGTTTTCAATAAGTTACAGCCTGATTCAGGCGTTTGCCTCAGCGCACGCAGCCCATTCCCGCAGGCCCATTCGCGGCTCGTAGCGACCCCTGCCGACGGGTGGGTGGCCCACAGCGAAGTCAAACGATGGATTCGAAAACGTGCATTCATGCAGAAAATCGGCCGGTTGGGGTAGCGTGCGCGGCAGTTCTCACCACCGCAAGCCGATGAAGCAAGCAAATTTTTCATTTGTGCAGGCCCATCCGCACGCATCGAGACTGGATGTCTGGTCCGCTGTGGTGCGGCAATCCTGCGTGCCGCCACAGTCCGCCTCACCGCAGACTTGCAGGTTGTTCTCGGGGGTGAAATCCTTGAATTCCAATCCAAGGATTCCTCCGCATCTCATCCCAACAGCTCGGCGATTTGCACGGCGTTGAGTGCGGCGCCCTTACGCACCTGATCGCCGACGACCCACAAGTCGAGGGCGTTATCCAGGACGAGGTTGTTGCGGATGCGGCCGACGAGGCACACGTCCTTGCCGGTGGTATCGAGCGGCACCGGGAACAAGCGCGTGGCGGGATCGTCCACGACCTCGATGCCGGGCTTGCCGGCAAAGGCCGCACGCGCTGCGGCCACCTCCACCGGGCGGGAGAACCTGGCGGTGATGGACACCGAGTGCGAGCGATAGACCGGCACCCGCACGCAGGTGCAGGAAACCATGAGCCCCGGCAAACCGAGGATCTTGCGGCCCTCATAGAGCATTTTCATTTCCTCCTTGGTGTAACCGTTGGCGGTGAAGGCATCAACCTGCGGAATCACATTGAAAGCGATCTGTCGCGGATAGACTTTCGGCGTGAAGGGCAAGCCGGCGGTGATGGCCTTGACTTGCTCCTCCAACTCAAGGATGCCTTGCGCACCCGAGCCGGACACCGCCTGATAGCTTGAGGCGATGACCGCTTCCAGCCCGAACGCCTCATGCAGCGGTGCCAGCGCCATGAGAGAGATAATGGTGGTGCAGTTAGGGTTGGCGATGATGTTGCGCGGCGGATTTTTGGCGGCCTGCGGGTTGATTTCAGGAATGACCAGCGGCACATCCGGATCCATCCGGAACGCCGAGGAATTGTCAATCACCACCGCGCCCGCCGCCGCCGCGGACGGACCAAACTCTAACGAAATCGAGCCGCCGGCGCTGAACAAGGCGATGTCCACCCCCACAAATGAATCGTGCGTGAGCTCCTGCACGGCGATGTCCTCGCCACGAAACGGCAAGCGTTTGCCCACCGAGCGCGCGGACGCTAACAGCGTGAGTTTTCCCACCGGAAAATTCCGTTGTTCGAGACAGAGCCGCATTTCTTCGCCGACGGCACCCGTCGCGCCTACAATTGCCACATGGGGAGGATTCATAACGAGGGCCGGCCTCTGGGCGGCCGGGACGGGCAATTTACCCGCTTTTCGGCCGCTGGCAATCGAATCTTACGCGTCCGGCCAGCCCCGGCCCCGGTGCTACCAATAAGCCACCACCTTCAGGCGGATGAAGCGGCGCGTCTCCGCGGTCATGGGCGTGGCATCGCGTACCACCCAAACCGACTCGTCATCCTGAAGCACCACCGTATCCCCCCAACCGCCGTGCCACGTCTCCAAGTCGTCGCTCACTTCCACGATGCTATCCACATCCTGGCGCCGGGCGTGGCGCGGCACGTTCAACGTGAGATAGTTTCCGCTGCCATCGCGGGTCACGCTCCCGGCGGGCAATTGGGCCGGCTGCGCGTGCGCGGTGGGCGGCAACCCGAGCGCATACTTCATCAGGTTGGTCAGCCCGTCGCCCGCGGGGTTGGCCAGATCCTCGCCATAGGCATCGCGCCAGTCGCTGAGGTTGTTAGGTGGCTGGTTGCTCAGGGTCAGCGGCCAGGTCACGGAAGCCTCCAACAACCGGTCTGGGTCGTGGCGCACAAAGGCGGTGGGGTCCGTGACGGTGGCGGTCACGGTGTGAACTCCGTTGCCCAGGTTATCTGAAAACGTGGCGAATTCATTGCCGACGACCTCATACTGCACCGCCCCATCCACCATCCAACTTGTGACCAGCGGCTCGCCGCCAACCGGCACCTTTGGCGTGACCGTGAAACTGAGCCGCTCCGGCCCGGTCACCTTGCGGTTGTTAGTCGCTGGAGACCAGGCATCCAGCGGACTCACCTGCGCATAATATCTTAGCACGAATTGCTCGCGGTTGACCGCCCCGCACGGGCGATTGAGCGTTCTCATGACGGAATTGTTATGCGGGCGATACCACCCGGAGCTGCGATACATCGCGCCCTCGAACAAGCCCACCGCAGCATCATACTCCGCGGTTTCCGGTGTCGCCACCGGCGTGTCATCATTGATCCAGTAATTCCACTTGATCGAGCCACGGTCGTTTTTCGCGGTAATGTTAGGTGCCTCGGCGGGCGTGTAGATGGGATAATCCGCGTCATACTCGTCCTCCAGCAGCGCGAATGAATGACCGAGCTCGTGCTCAACGACGGCACTGCCCAGCGGATGAGTGGACACAATCGTAATGGGACCGCCCGCCCCGCCATACTTGGCGTCATTCACCAGGATGACGGGGATGTCATATTCCGGCACATAAGTATTGAGCAAGGTAAGGGCACGATTCGTGCCTGTGGCGTCAATCCCGAGGAATTGCGGAATGTTTGCCATGATGAAGCCGGTGTTGAAATAGGTGTCCCGCAACACGCCCGCCCCGCCGGTGGCACCATTGTCACAGCCGCTTTGGCTTGAAGCCACCTCGATCCGATAGACATTGCAGTAGGACCGGTATTGCTGCCACGGCTCCCTGGTGAACAGGAAGTCGAGCGCCGCGGTCACATCGCCGGCAAACTTCGGCATTTCCACTGCGGTGTAGCCTTCCGCTAGAAACACCAGATTGATGCGCTGGGCACGGCTGCCGTGCTCCTCCACCGCAAACAACGCCGCCGCTCGCGCGGGTGGGGCCACCAGCCACAGGCCCAACAACAGAATCAGGCAACTGGCGATGCGCGGCTTCATTGGGACAGGGCAATGCTGCCTAACAATTTCCCCGCCGGCTCGGCTCCCGCCGCCGCAGGGCGCGGCCCGGTCAGGCGATACACTTGCAACTGGGTGGCGTTTGCCACGCGCGGCATGCGCACTTGGAACACCACTGGCGCAGTGGAGGAAAACGCCGCGGCCGTCGGCTGACCGCCTGCGCCGGGCATTTGGGGATCCTGCACCACGCAGGCATGATCGGGCGCGGCCAGCGTCTCCTCCGCGAGCACCTGCTGCCGCGCGTCCAGCAAGCGGCAAAGCAGCATCCCCGGCAAGCCCGCCATCCGCCCCCGCCGTTCGTGAAAATCCCCCTGCAAATCCTCTCTGCCTAACAATTCAACCCGGTCGCCCGCCAGCACCATGCGCCACGCCGTCCGTCTGCCCGGCTCCGGCTCCGGCTCCGGCCGCCAGGTGCCGGAATCTATCCAAGCGGCCGCGCCCCCCGCGGTTTTGGAACCCGTCTCCACAGCCATCCCGGACGTTGGCGACGTCTCCTCGCTGCGTCTCATCGCAGACGTCCGGGGCCGCTGGTCTAACCACCACCACAGGCTGACGGCCAGCACCAGCACTGCTGGAATCCACATTCTTGCCTTGCGCATGACTCGCGCAGTGTAGCGCTGATCCAGCCCATGACAAATCCAAACCGGCCCGGGGGAAGGTTCCTGCCAGCCACGGCAAGCCGTGCGTTCCCGGTCAGATCCATGGGTGGCACAACCCCTGTTGTTTCGGAGGATTTCCAGCACTCAGGCGGGAAAATCACGCCATCCGCGTTTGGGCTTGAGTTTGACCGGAGGGGATCTTACACCACCCGTATGAAATCCCGTTTGCTGCACTTACCTGCCTTCTTGCTGCTGGGCTCCTGCATGCTGGGTCCTGATTTCAAACTCCCCGCGGCCAGCGGCGGCACCCATTGGAAGGAAACCCGCAACCTTGCCACCCGCCGCCTGCCGGATGCGTGGTGGAAACTTTTCGCCGATGCAGAACTCAACCAGCTCGTCGCGCGGTCCCTGGCTGCCAACAACGATCTGGCCGCCGCCAAGGCCCGCGTGGACACCGCCCGCGCGCTGGTGGGTGTCGACCGCGCCCGCCTGTTTCCCACGCTGGATCTGGCCGCTTCCGCAGGCATCAACCGCGCCTCGGGAAACACGTACAGCAATCCGACCCACCATCTGGAAAACCAGGACTACCGTAGCAGCTTCAAACTCGCCTATGATCCTGACCTTTGGGGGCGCAACAAACGCCTCCTCGAAGGTGCCACCGCCCAAGCCGCCGCCAGCGCTGCGTTGTTGGACGCGCAGCGTCTAGGGGTTGCCACCGAGGTCGCCCGCCAATATTTCGTGTTGCGTGGCCTGGATGCCCAGGAGGCCATCGTGAAGGACACCTTGGTGAGTCGCAAGGAAGCCCTCGATCTTCAGAAAACCAAGACGGATGCCGGCCTAACCGACGGCCTGGCCACCAGTCGGGCCCGCACCGAGGTGGAACTTGCCAACAACGATCTGGCCATTGTCCAGCGTCAGCGCGGTTCGGCGGAACATGCCCTCGCCGTGCTCTGCGGCACCCGCCCGGCTGATTTTGCCATTCTGGCCGGGGTTTCGGCGCAGGCCCTGCCTAACATCCGTGCCGAATTGCCTGCGGCCGTGGTGTTCCGGCGCCCGGACGTGCGTGCCGCCGAACAACAACTGCGTGCCGCCAACGCTCGTATCGGCGTTGCCGAAGCCGCTTTCTATCCGAGCTTCAATCTTCTGGGCGATGCCGGCCTGGAGTCACTGCACGCTGCTGATTTCCTCTCCTGGGAAAGCCGCGTCCTCGGTCTCGGTGCCAATGCCGTGCAGCCGGTCTTTGACGCCGGCTCGAACAAATCCAAACTTGCCGCCGCCCGCAGCACCTACGACGAGGCCCTCGCCAACTACCGCCAAACGCTGCTCGTCGCGCTCCGTGAAGTGGAAGACGCTCTCGTTGACCTCAAGGGCTTCGTCCGCTCCCGCAGTGCCTTGGAGGCCGCACTGGTTAGTTCCAAGGACACCCGCCAACTCTCGCAGGAACGCTACAACGAGGGTCTAACAAGCTACCTCGATGTCGTCGATGCCGATCGCACCGTGCTGCAAACCCGCCTCTCTATCAGTCTTGTCGAAGCCCAGCAACGCATCACTCTGGCGGCCCTCGCCAAAGCTCTCGGCGGCGGTTGGAGCGGCAAATAGCTTCCCCTCTCCGCGCAGCTTCAGAACCATCCTCCAGGGGGACAAAAAAGGTTCCGCGCCCGGATGGACGGACGCGGAACCCAGGAAATGCCCACAGGCAATGTTTTGACGCCAAGGCGTGCTGAAAGCGCCTTGCTTAGAAGGTCAGGATGGCATCCAAGCCGAGGGTCAGCATGCTCCTGTCCGTTGAATCATTGAAGGGACGTGAGCCGCCGTTGAGTGCCGTGTCCAAACGCACCTCGGGACGGATGACCAGCCCTTCAGCAGGCTTTGGCACCGGCACCTTGATGTTTGCGCCGAGAGTGATCGCGCCGTAGGTGGTCTTGCCACCGCCCACGGTGCGCGGGTCATACACATAGCCGGCATCACCGCGCAGCAAGTGCATCGGGTCGGTGTTGTTGGCGAATTGCACCGCATAGAAACCCTTGTCATCGCGCCAGACTTCAGCCCGCACACCGGCGGTCAGCCAGTCGTTGATTTGATAGGTGAAGTATTGCGCAACCCCATAACAGGAGGCACTGGCGGCCTCGTCATAAGTGGAGTTGATATCGGTGATGGAGGTGAACTTGTCGCTGATTTTCCAAGTGGCGGTGATAGCGTTGAGATAACGATAATCATGATTGTCGTTAGGTGTCTCCGGGCCCAGATGGGTGATGGCGAGCAGGGTGAATTTCCCATCGAGCAAATTGAGGCCGAAGCCGCCTTGGAAGGCGACCGAGTCGTTGTTGTCCTCGATGCTGGTGTTGACGCCGCGGGTGATGCCGGCGTAGATGTCAAGCGTCTTGGTGACATGCCAGTCCGCCTGCACGCCGGTGTAGGTCAGCGGGATGGCAAAGTTGAAAATGTAGCTGTGCGAGTAGAAGACGTTGGTGCGAGGGTCGACGGTTTCGGCCCCTTCGAGGGACACCACTTTGCCGATTTTAAAATCCACCCCGCCGTCGCTCAGAACCGGGCAGTGCAGGTTAAGGTAGGCTTCCACCAAGTCCGGTTGGTAGCGGTCATTGGAGACATGGTCGAGGATGCCCACCGAATGCGTGAAGCGCGAGTCGCTGCCAAACATGACCTGGGTTTTGAAGCCCCAGTCGAAACCCGTCGCTGCCGAGTCCAGCGTCCGTTCCGCAGTCAACGAGAATTGGTTCAGGAGTGGTTCGTTGGAGCGATCATCGAAGAGGCGGCCGAAGTTCTGGTTGTCAGCCGGTCCGGCGGGGTTGACGGTCATGCCGCCCTCAAGCCAGCCATAGAGCTTGAAACGTGGCTCGGGAGTGGGGGTCTTGATGGCCTCCTTGGCAGAGTCGGCGTAAACCTGCGGCAGCGCAGCAAGGAGAACAGCGGAGGCGTGGAGCGCGAGGGTCGGGGTCTTGATTCGTAATTTCATGGGGTGTTTGGGGTGGGGGGTGAGAGGGTTTGCCTGCAGGGGACTGAGCAAGCCGCGTGCCAACCCCGTGAGAAATAGCGGAAAAAGTTGGAATGTCGCAAGAAAACTCGCGCGTGGCCGGATTATAAACTGGTGCCCCTGCCCGCATTGCGGGGTGGCCAAGGGCGGCATTTTGCCGCGGAGAAGCGCCACTAATTGATCGAACAAACAGTTGATTTTGCTGGGCGCATGACTAGATTCGCGGCGAGGAAGGCCGGTTTTGGCTGGCCCTTGCTCGGTTCTTTACGCACCTGTTAGCCCCCCCATGACACTCCTCCCCGCCGACCGTCTCACCCGCTTCGGCATCTGGCTTATCGCCGCCTTTCTGGCCGCCGGGCCAGCCCGGGCGGGCCTGATTAACGTTGATTTCAATGACGCCACGGCCAATGCCGGCAGCCCGACCCCCACCTTTGCGGGGGCCGCGGCGATCGGCCAGGCAGGTGACCCATGGAACGGACTCAACCTTGCCGATGGCTGGGGCGACTCTAACACCACCAAAGTCTACGCGGGATTGATCGATGCTTCCGGCATGGCCACGGGAGTGAGTCTCACGCTCACCGGGGAAAGATGTGCCTTTCCCGCGGCTCCGGCTGCGCCAGTGACCGGAACCTATGGTGCGCTGATGCAGGACTACGTTTCCTACTCCCCGGTCTTTGTGTTCAGTGGCCTGGAAAATGGCGCTTATGACGTTTATGTCTATTCCGGGACCGGATCTAACGGAACCTCGTCCGGGTCCGTGCAGGTCAATGGCGGGACCGCAAAATATTTCGCCAGTGGTCTGGGTGGGAATGCGTGGGTTGCCGACAGGGACTACCTGTTGTTCAGCGCGACAGTGACCGATGGCACTCTCACGATCAACGGGGTGGACAAGGTGGGTGACGTCCTGGGCAATTTGTTCGCCGGCTTCCAGATCCGCTCGGCATGGCCTGCGGCGCTTTGGAGCGCGGCGGGAGTTAGCGACTGGGGCAATGCCGCCAACTGGACCGCCGAGAATGGTGCCAGCCTGCCCCCCAACTCGGCTGGCGCGTGGGTCACCTTCAAGGCCAGCGGTGCCAGCAGCACGGTTGACCTCGGCGCCGCCGACCGGACGGTGGGCGGAATGGTTTTCAACAACAGCAATTCCTCGAGCGTGTCACTGGCCAGCGCCCAAGGCAGGGGGCTGACTTTCGACAACGGCCTCAATGCCCCGCTGGTCACTGTGAACGGTTCGCACACCCTCAGTGCGGACGTGAAGCTCAGCGGGGAGCTGGCCGTCAAGACCCATCTGGCCACAGACACGCTCAGCCTGAACGGTGCCATCAGCAATACCGGGGCCACCGCCTGCGGCCTAACCAAATCAGGGCCCGGCACGCTCGTCATGCGCGGCGTCAGCACCTACACCGGGGTTACCCGGGTGAACGGAGGAACGTTGCAAATCGCCAAGAAAGCCGCTCTCTACAACGCCGTCCTAACCGATTGGCTGCCGGATAAACTGGTGGTCGAGTCTGGTGCCACCCTCATGTGCAACGTGGGGGGTACGGGGGAAATGACGGTCAACAATGTCTATACGCTTTTGGACAGCACGCACTTGGGGGCCAGCACGCTCACCACCGGCCTGAAGAGCGGGTCCTTCATCGGCGTCGATACCACCAATGCCCTCAACTCCAGCGTCTATGGCCTGGTCATCGCCAACCCCGCCAATGGCAACGCGCTGGGCTTTATCAAAAATGGCAACGGCCTGTTGCAGATCAGCGGGTCCAACCGCGGCGTCAACACCTACACCGGCGGCACCATCGTCAATGGCGGCACCTTGTCGCTGGGCGACGCCAGCAGCACCGGCAACGGCTGGATTCGCGGTGCCCTCACCCTCAATACCGGCGGCAAGGTGACTTTCGGCAATAATCTGGGCAACACTGGCAGCGCGGATGTTCGCCTGTCGCAGATCAATCTTTATGGCGGCACCTTGGACCGGCTTTCCACTGGCGGATCCAATATGGGTGGCATCACCCTCAACCTGCGGGGCGGCACTCTCGCGCATACCGGTGGCGGCTATCACCAATTTGCCACGACCAATGGCGGCAACGTTTTCAACGTCGAGGGAAGCGCCACTTCGTCGGTGGTTTCCGGGACCCTCCAGTTTGACACGGCGCAGGTGGTGACGGTGGCCAATGGCACGGCGGCTGTGGATTTGTTGGTGAGCGGGGTGGTGCAGGGCAATGCTTTCGTCAAGGAAGGGCCGGGGACGATGGCGCTGACGGCGGCCAACACTTATGCCGGGGCCACCACCGTGAACGCCGGCACGCTGCTGGCCAATAACACCAGCGGCAGCGGCACCAGCAGCGGTGCGGTTAACGTCGCTGCGGGCGGCGCCATTGGCGGCAGCGGCACCATCACCGGCGCGCTCAATGTTTACGGCACCCTCGCCCCGGGTGCGCCCGGCCGCTCGCTGTCCTCCGGCGCGGTCAATTTGTTCGCGGGCGCGACGTTCCGTTGTGATGTCGATTCCAGCGTCGGCACCAGCAGTGGTGCCTCCATGTTGAACATCCTCAACAATGGCGACTTGGCGGTCAACGGCGCGGTATCCCTGGTCCTCAATGACATCGCCGCCACCAAGAAAGCCTTTCCGGTCGGCACCACCTATTCCCTGGTCCACACCACCGGCAACTGGAGTGGCGGGTTTTTCGCCTACGCCGGCAAGCAACTGAGCAATGGCCAGGATTTCACCGCCGGCCTCAACAATTGGAAAATCGATTACAACGTGAGCACTCCCGGGTGCAACATCTCGGGCACCCCCACGGTTGGCGTCGACAAGTTCATCAACCTCACCGCCATTCCCTTTGCCGGGTCATCCACGGTCGGCAATCTGAGTGCCAGCGCCCTGACCGCCACCACCGCGACGATCAGCGGCACGGTCACCGCCATTGGCAACAGCGCTCCGTCCATCACCCTTTTCTACGGCTCAAGCGATGGGGTCACCACTCCGGACAGGTGGCAACACAGCGTCACCCTGCCCGGCACGTATAGCGGCGCTTTTTCCTTGGACCTCTCCGGCCTGACCTTGCTCACCAACTACTACTTCACCGTCCGTGCCACCAATACCGCCGGCGATTCATGGGTCATTCCAGCGTTTGCTTTCAGGACCACCGCGGTGCCTCCCACGGTGGCCACCGCTGCCGCCAGTGCGGTCAGCGGCACCACGGCAAGTCTTGGTGCGGAGGTCGTCGCCAACGGTGGCGAGAATCCATCGGTCACCGTTTACTATGGCACCAGTGATGGCGGCACCAACCCGGCAGCCTGGGCGAATTTGGTTAGTCTGGGCACGGGCAGCGGGATTCTCAAGGCACCGGTTGCCGGGCTTAATGCCGACACGATCTATTATTTTCGTGCCTACGCCCGGAACTCGGGCGGTGGAGTGTGGGCCCCCGCGCGCTTGGGATTCAGCACCCTGCCGGTGACCTTGGCGGCGGTGGAAAACCGCAGTGTGGATGGCATCACGGGCACCACCGCCGTGTTGCATGGCAGGGTCACCCTCACGGGCAACGATGTGCCGGTCATCACCTTGTTCTACGGCACCAGCGATGGCGGGACCAATCCCGCCGCGTGGGCGTCCTCCATCGCGCTCGGCAACCTCAGTGGTGATTTCACCCGCTTCCTCTCCGGCCTGAGCATCAACACCCCGTATTTCTTCCGCTGGCGCGCCGCCAATGCCGCCGGCACCGCCTGGGCCAATGCCGTAGGCACCTTCACCACCACCTCGCAGATCCCCAGCACCATCGTCATCAACGAGTTCCACTGCAATGGCATCGATAACACCATCCACAATGAATTCATCGAGATCTACAATGACGGCCCCTCCGCCACCAGCCTTGCCAACTGGCGCATCTCCGGTGGCATCGACTATGTGTTCCCGGCCGATGCGAGCATCGCCGCTCACGGGTTCGTCCTTGTCGCCGCGGACCCCGCCACCATTCTCGCCAAATATGGCAAAACCGCACTCGGCCCGTGGATCGGATCGCTCAGCTCCGATGGCGAAAACATCCGCCTGCGCGATTCCACCAACACCGTCATCGACGAAGTTGATTACAAAATCGGCTTCCCGTGGCCGGTCGCCGCCGGCGGTGATGGCGCATCCCTCGAAAAAATCAATCCCGGCCTCGATGGCACCCTGGGGGCAAGTTGGAGGTCGTCGGTCGTTCCGGCAGATAACGCCACCGCCGACACCGTTACGCCTGGCGCGGTCAACCTGCAATTCGCTACCAACGCTCCACCCGCCATCCGCCAGGTTCAACACACGCCGCAACAACCGACTTCCACGGACCCCATCGTCATCACCGCCAAGGTGACCGACCCGCAGGGTGTCACCTCCGTCACGCTCAGTTATCAGGTGGTGGCACCCGGCAATTACATTCCGCGCTACCTGTCCAACGTGCCCAGCGGCGCCACCATCGCCCAGGAAGCCCGCTCGCTCAATCCGGCCTTTGAACTGGCAGCCAACTGGACCACGGTCACCCTGAACGACGTCGGCACCAACGGCGACGTGCAATATGGCGACAGCATTTACACCGTGGTGCTGCCGGCCATGCCGCATCGCACGCTGCTGCGTTACCGCATTACGGTGACCGACAGCATGGGGGCCAGTGTGCGGGTGCCCTATGCCGATGACCCCGCCGCCAATTTCGCCTGTTACATCTACAATGGGGTTCCCGCCTATGGCGCCACCACCGCCGCCACCCTGCAAACGCTGCCCGTCTATCAACTCATCACCAAGGCCAGCGACTGGGCGGATTGTGTCGCTTTAACAGATGGCAACAAGCAACTGACTTGGAATGCGTCCAGGTTTTACTATAACTGGAACGGCACCTTTGTGTACGACGGGGTGGTATACGACCACATCGCCTATCGGACGCGTGGCGCCAACGGGCGTTATCAGGGGAGTGGCAAGCGTTCCATGAGGTTCAAATTCAACCGCGGATCCTATATCGCCCTGCGCGATCAACAGGGCAATCTCTTTGCCCAGAAACGCCAGACCATCACCACTTGCAAAGGCACTGAGAACTCGGGTTCCATGACCTACTCACTCAACGAGTGGATGAACCTGCGGATGTGGAATGCCTTCGGTGTGCCCGCTCCCTTGGCTCATTTCGCCCACTGGCGCAATGTGACCACCGCCGCCGAACAGGCCGATAACTTTCATGGCGATTTCCAAGGCTTGATCATGGTTCAGGAAGACTACGACACACGCTTCCTCGACTCCCACAACATGGCAAAGGGTAACCTCTACAAGCTGCTCAACGAAACCGATGTTGCCCTCGACCAGCAACGCTATCAGGCACCCTACGGTGCCAAAAACGGTGCCGACCACGACTGGGTCCAAAATATCAACAGCTCCATTTCATCCGCCGCACTCACCGCCAATGTCAACCTCGACAAATGGGACCGCTATCACGCGATTTGCCAGGCGGTGCGCCATTACGATTACTGGCCCAATTGCGACAAGAACATGGCCTACTATTTTGAACCGGTCTACACCGCGCAAAATGGCTATCGCGGCAAACTGTGGATCCTGCCCTACGACCACGATGCCTCCTGGGGCCCGTCTTGGAACGGCGGCGTGGACAATGTTTACGACGCGCTGTTCAACGGCGGTGCCAATGCCAGCCTCAGGCCGGACTATTACAACACGATCCGCGAATGCCGCACCCTGCTTTTACAACCGGACCAAATCAATCCGCTGCTCGATGAAATCGCCTCCTATATCCTGCCGTTTCAACAGGCCGATAACGCCCGCTGGCAAAGCGCACCGGCCGATGTCGGTAATTACTCATCTTGGGGTGGCTCCGGGAGTGTTCCCATTGCCAGCGTAATCTCAGCCATGAGGAATTTCGCCTCCAATGACCGTGGCCCGTTTATGGACCAACTGGGAAATTCCAACGGCGAGGACGCCGGCAAATATCCGGCCACGCCCACCATCACCTTTGCCGGCACCGCCGGTTACCAAGTCAATGACCTGCGCTTCAGCAGCTCCGCCTTCAGCGACCCCCAAGGGGCCGGCACCTTCGGCGCCCTTCAGTGGCGCATCGCGGAAGTCAATACCAGCGCCACTTTCACCCCGGGGGTCAAGCGCTTGTTAGAAGCAGAGGCCAGCCACCAGAGCGAGGAAATCACCACCTTTGCCAGCGCCTATATCTTCCCGGCATCCGCTTGCGAGGTGGGTAAGCGTTACCGCGCCAGAGTCCGGCACAAGGACCTCACCGGCCGCTGGAGCAACTGGTCCGCGCCCGCGGAATTCGCCGCCACCGCCATGCCGGCCCAAACCCTCATCCATTATTGGAATTTCAATTATGCCGCCGCCCCGCTCACGCCGAACTGGACCCTCGGCGGAGCCGCCCTCAGCGTGGTCGGCGACTACCTCTCGGACAGCGGTCAGAATTTCGCCGCTCTCAACGCCCGCAATGGGGATCCCGCCGATACCCACCTGCGCATCAACAACCCGGCGCTGTCCGCCGGCACCATGGCCACTTTTGCGGTGCCTACGCCCGGCTTTGAAAACCTCACCGTTGGCTTTGAAACCCGCCGCTCCGGGCAGGGCGCCGGCATCGAAAATGTATCTTACACCTTGAATGGCACCACTTACCTGCCATTTGCCACCTTCACCATCAACAACGACAACCCGCTCGTCCAAACCCTCGATTTCCGCCCGTTGCCACAGGCTAACAACAACCCGCTCTTCGGCATCCGCATCACCTTCGCCCAAGGCGCCGGCGGCACCGGCGGCAACAACCGGATCGACAATTTCACCGTCTCCGCCGATCCGATCGCCGGCCAAGGCCTGCCCAAGCTGTTGCCCGGCCGCGATGCCGATTGGAACACCTCCACCAACTGGGCTAACAATTCGGTGCCCAATGCCGCCGCGGGACTCGCCATTATCGGGGCGCCGACCGCCGCCGACCGCGCCGTCACTCTCAATGCACCCGTCATCATCGGCTCGTTGCAAATGGACAATGCCGGCAGTGCTTTCCTCAACCAAATCACCAGTGCGCTCGGCACCTCCCTGACTTTCAACGGCGGGGGTGTTCCTGCGCTGCTTCAAGTCGCCGGTACTGGCAGCGGTTACATCGAGTTCAATCTGGCCGGTGACGTCAACCTGGCCACCGATCTGCGCCTGAATGTCTCTAACATAGTGGGCAATCACCTGCTGGTCACCGGCGATGTCGGCTATGGGGCCCTGCGCCTGCGTGGGGTCTGGACCGGTAGCGGCGGCCTGATCAAACAAGGCCTGGGGGTCGCCACTCTGAGCGGCATCGACAAAACCTTCACCGGCCCGATCCGCATTGAACAAGGCGTGTTGTCAGTCACTCAACCCGCGGCCCCCGGCCAGAGCTCCGCCATCACCGTGTTAGACGGCGGCCAGTTGCGCCTGATCTCCGGCAACGATGAATTCGGCGCACGGGTTTACACCTTCGGCAGCCCCTTGGTCATCGCGGGCACCGGACGCAACAACGGCATTGCCCTCAGCGAACATGAAGGCGTCCTCGGGGCCTTGCGCTACGACCCGGATATCGGCGGCACCAACCGCGCCATCGTCACCAATGACGTCACCCTCGCCGCCAATGCGGATGTCCACGTCGATGGTCCCGATAACACCCTCGAGATTTCCGGCGCTCTCGGTGGCACGGGGTCTCTCACCAAATCCGGTGGTGGCACGCTGTTGTTCTCCGGTACTTCCCACACCCATAGCGGCGACATCATCGTCGATAACGGCATCCTCAGCATCAGCCATCCCAATTTTTCCGCCGCTGCCAAGATCACGATCGGCTTGGTGGCCAACGCCGTTGCCTTTCTCGACCTGCCCAACGCCGGTACCTGTTACGTGGCGTCACTCGTCATCGACGGTGTCACCAAGTCTAACGGAACTTATGACGCCACCAACTCCACCGGCGCCATCACCGGCCCCGGCAGGCTTCAGGTCGGGGCGGTGGGTCCGCCTCCCACCTTGTCCGGGCTGACCCTCAGTGCAGGCACCTTGAGTCCGGCATTTGCAGCAGGGACCAAGACCTACACGGCCAGCGTGCCCAACGCCCTCCCTTCCCTAACGGTGCGACCTACGGTCACCGACATGACAGCGACGGTTAAGGTCAATGGGATGAACGTGGCCTCAGGCGCGGCGAGCGCAGCCATCCCAATGCTGGCAGGAACGAACGCAATCACCGTGCTGGTCACCGCGCAGGATGGAGTCACCCAATCGACCTACACCGTCACGATCACAATCAGCGCCTACGCCGCATGGCAAGCCCGGGCGTTCACCAACCCTGCGGACTTGAACGATCCGGCGCGCAGCGGTGAGCTGGCAACTCCGGCTCACGATGGCATCACCAATCTGATGAAATACGCCCTCGCGCTTGAACCCATGACCTGTGGCGCGGCCGGCTTGCCTACCGCAGCCCAGCAAGATGGCTACCTCACCCTGACCTATCGGAGAAACAAGGCGGCCACGGATGTGACCTACACCGTGCAGGCCGTGGAGGATCTCGGCGCCGGGACCTGGGCACCGGCCACCACCGTGGTCTCGCAGACCGACCAAGGAGACCACTGGCTGGTCACCGTGCAGGACACCGTGCCGAATGCGGGACACGCGTTGCGCTTCATGCGGCTGCGGGTGTACAAATAGGCGTTACTCCCGTGGATGCCCCCGTTACCACCGTCGATATCGTCCTGCCTCTGGAGCGCTCGGAGGAGGAGGCTGCGCGCCGCGAAGCGGTGGCCGCCGTGCTGGGCGTGGCCGCGTCACGGGTGGCGGAAACCCGCCTGCGGAAACATTCCATCGATGCCCGCCAAAGCACCATCAAGGTGCAACTGCGGTTGGATGTTTCGTTAGATAGGCCGCTCCCCGCGGAGGGATTGCCACGCTGGCAGGTGCCGCCATTGCCCGCCAAGCCGCAGGCGGTCGTCATTGTCGGCTGCGGACCCGCAGGAATGTTTGCCGCGCTGCGCTGTCTGGAATTGGGCGTCAAGCCGATCCTTCTGGAACGTGGCAAGGACGTCAGCGCGCGCCGTTTCGATCTCGCCCCGCTGTTGCGCGAGGGCCGCGTCAACGAGGAATCCAACTATTGCTTCGGGGAAGGCGGTGCCGGCACGTTCTCCGACGGCAAACTTTACACCCGCGCCACCAAACGCGGCCCGGTCGCCCAAATCTACGAAATTCTCGTCGCCCACGGCGCACCCACCCGCATCCTAACAGATGCCCACCCGCACATCGGCTCCAACCTCC